>JBHJIP010000076.1:0-20173 GCA_050043365.1 Leptolyngbyaceae cyanobacterium | reverse complement strand
CGCAACACCGGGTCTGCCAACCTCGTCCTGAGCAATGCCACGAGCGCCTTCAACACCGCCGGGACAAACGGAGGTGGCATCTTTTTAAACACAACAAGGAACAACGCCATTAGCAATAGCCTCATTGCCAGCAACGTCGCTGGCGGGAGCGGACCCGATATCAGCGGAAATCTCGCCAACAGCACGATTACCCATAGCTTGATTCAAGACACCACAGGCATCACGGCGGGGGCACCCACAAACGGAGTGGACGGCAATATTGTCGGCCAAGATCCGCTGCTGGCCCCATTGGCCGATAACGGTGGCCCTACCCAAACCCATGGTCTATTGACCGGTAGCCCTGCCATTAACGCTGGCGGGACGGGGGCCACTACCGCTGACCAGCGCGGGGTGGCCGCGATTGGCATTCGGGATATTGGTGCTTTTGAGGGCATCGTTGACGTTAACATCGACCCCGACCTTCTGTTTAATCGCCTGGATCCCCTGATTATCGGTGAGGGCGTCGATGGCCCGATTCTCACCTTTGATCAAGAGCTGGCGGCAGAGCTGGGCATTTTGGCGCGGCTCAACGATGACGGCACCCTGCGTCCAGCGGCGGCTGATGACAGCGAGGCCCGATGGTGTCCCCCTGAAAATGAGGATGACCCCCAGAGCGATGATGATATCGACCCCCGCGAGGAGGAGGATTGCCCTCCGTTACGGCCCTAGTGTTGCGTGGCGATCGTTGGGGGCCAGGGAGCATGGGAGCTAAGGAAGCATGGGAGCCAGACCGTAAGTTTACTTGCGGGTTCGAGAGGGTTGCAGACCGGTCCCTAGGGACCATCGCCTCTATCCTGGCCCTATTCCTGGGGGTGATTGGGGGCCTGCTGCTGGGGGTGCCCGCTGCCGTGGCCCAGGTAGATCCTTCCCTAGAGCCGCTGCCGTTGCCAGAGCCGCTGCCTCCTGAGCAGCCCCTCGATCCTCCCGATCGCCCGACTGATCCAGCGGTGACGGACACGACGACGCCCATCCCGGTCACTCAAATTCGGGTGGTGGGTAGCACGGTCTTTAGCACCAGTGACCTGGCGGCCTGGGTGGCCCCCTACGAAAACCGCACCACTACCCTGGCGGAGCTACAAACCCTAGCGGATGAGATTACCCAGCAGTACCTGAATGCTGGGTATATCACCACTCAGGTGCGCATCCCGGCGCAAACCCTTGCCGATGGCGTCGTCACCCTGGAGGTGTTAGAAGGGCGACTGGCAGAGATTACCGTCACGGGGGGCGATCGCTACAGCGCCTATGTCACCAGTCGTCTCAACCAGGCCAGCACCGCCCCCCTGAGCCAACCCCAACTCGAAGACCAACTGCAACTGCTAGAGCTAGAGGGACTGTTTGACACCGTAGAAGCAGAACTCCGGCGGGGAGAGGCTCCGGGGGAAAGCATTCTGGATGTGCAACTGCAAGTGGCTGCCCCCTTTAGCGGTCGGGTCTTTTTTGACAATCAATCTCCCCGTAGTGTGGGCAACTGGCGCGTCGGCAGCACCCTGGCCTACCGCAGCATCGCCATTCCGGGAGATGCCCTCTCTGCGGCGGCCAGCATCACTACCACGGGCGGGGCTGAAGCCTATAGCCTCAGCTATCAGGTGCCGGTGAGCCCCAACAACAGCACCCTGCGCTTGGGCTTTACCCACGAAGACTTCAACATTACCGACCAGGCCAATCCAGCCTTTGTCCTGGGCGTGCGCGGTGACACCCAAATCTATGAGGTGGCCTATCGCCACCCCCTGATTCGCACCCCCCGCGAAGAATTGGCCCTGTCCCTGGGGTTTCGCCATCGGGATGGTCAGAGCGTGATTCTGAACACCCTGTCTGTGCCCAGCCGTACCAGCGTGGTGCAGTTTGGCCAAGACTATCTGCGTCGTGATCGTCAGGGGGCTTGGGCGGCGCGATCTCAGTTCAATTGGGGCACAGAGCTGTTTGACGCCACCCTTAACCCCGCCCCCCAGGCCGATGGCGTGTTTTTTAATTGGCTGGGGCAGGTGCAGCGGGTCCAAGTGCTGAGCCCAGACAACCTGCTAATTGTGCGGGCAGATTTGCAACTGTCGGGGGATGCGCTATTGGGCAGTGAGCAGTTTGTGATTGGCGGTGCCCAGACCGTACGGGGTTACAGCCAAAATGTACGGGCCGGGGATAGCGGGTTTCGCCTATCGGTTGAAAACCGCTGGGTATTGGATCGCAACCCCGATGGTAGTCCCTTGGTGCAGCTAGTACCCTTCACCGACCTAGGAGCCGTGTGGTTTCGCAATGTCGACACCCAACCCACCCAGCAAAATTTTCTCTGGGGGGCGGGACTGGGGGTGATCGTCAATCCTCTCCCTGATTTGACCACTCGTCTTGAGGTGGGGATTCCCCTGGTCGAACTGCAAGAGGTGACGGATTTAGAGACAGGGGTGCAACTCCATTTCTCTTTGGAGTATGGGTTCTAGGCAGGGTCAATGGACGATGCAACTGTTCTCGGATCAGCCCTTACGAGAAAGACCCCACATTGCCGTTTTAGGCTCCCATAAGCTGGGTAATTTCGTCGTGACCACCCCCTTGCTGCGGAGCTTAAAGGCCAAATATCCTGACTGCACCCTCGACTTTTTTGGCAGCGATCTCACCCGTGAGTTAGAAACCCATCTCCCCACCCTTGACTGGCGCTTTTCACTGCATTGCACCGTCACAGGGGCGAACGATGGAGAATCGGAGTCTGCGCCCAAGGCAGCATCAGAGCCAACACCCGCGCAGGGGCAACTGAGCGATCGCCTCCAGACAGCGATTCAACAGCGCCGGTACCGCCACGGGCACTACGACTTAGCCATTAACTGCGATGAATACAGCGCCCTGACCCACCAAGCCATGGCGGCCTTACACCCCACCTATGTCGTCGGGGGCGCGACAGCATCGCCCTTTAAGCACCAGTTGGACTTTGGTCAGCACCCGGTGCAGTGCATGTTGCAAGACCCCAACTGGAATGGCCCCACCTTTGCCCAAAAGTACCGAGCGGTGACCCAAACCAATTACATTACTGAGCTATTGTGCCGCTTGGCCTATGTGGAAACGGACTTTACCCGACTAGACATGCCCACCCACCCACCTCGGTTTAAGGTGCCGGATGTCTTGGTGCATGTGACCGCCAGTCGAGCCGCAAAACTGTGGGTGCCCAGCTATTGGCAGCAGGTGATTGCTTGGTGCCACCAACAAGGGCTGTCGGTGGGGTTGGTGGGCGATTGCCCAGCGGTGCAAAGGCAGCGCTATCACGCGGCGGACAGCGAAGATCACCTGCTGTCAACGACCGGGTTGATTGATCTGCGCGGTCAGGCCACGCTGCCGCAGTTGGCGGGGGCCTTGGCCCAAACCCAAGCGTTTGTCACCGTCGATACGGGGCCACTGCACATGGCCGCTGCGGTCGGTTGCCCCACGGTGGCGATCTTTGGCAACGATCACGACGGGGATGGGGCCAGCCCGGTGCGGCTGTGGGCTCCCCGCCAGCCCTGGGTCAAGCTGGCTTTGTCAGCGGCGAAATGTACCCGATGCCAAGAACAGCGGTTTAAAAATCAAGCCTGTTTGCAACCTCAGCACCATTGCATGGTGGCATTGCCCCCGCAGACCGTGATTAAGCTGCTGCAAGACTGCCTGGGAAAAAGTGAGGGAGTGATGGGGTAGGAGAGTGATAAGGATAGGGGGGGATTGAATAAAGCTGGTGCAGTCTTTATTCGTGACCTTGCAGCACTTGTCCTGCTGTTAGTGCCCCTGCGGGTGCTCGTTCCTTCAGCAGGGGGGACTCAATGACGACATCGCCCTCAAAGACGGTCTCTTCATAGAGCCCTTCCACTAGGGTCAGCACCGTCACTCGCTGGGTAATCGGGTCTGCAATCCAATATTCGGCAATGGCTCGGGCCTGGTATTGCGATCGCTTGTAGCGGTAATCGCGGTCGCTATTTTTCTTCCCCGGCGACACCACCTCCACCACCAACCGGGGTGGGGGCATCTCTAGGGCGATGGTTGAGCGAGGGGCTCCGGTGAGCGCAACGGCTGCTTCCTCAGACAAGACCATGAGGTCTGGCACCCGTACAGTCGATCGCACGCCACTCACCACCACTTCTGTCTTCATGCGTAGATAATCTGGCGCAATGCCCTGCCGCAAAAAATAGGCAAACAAAAATGAGGCGATGCTTTGATTCAGATTACTTTCCGGCGGCATCTGATGCAGAACCCCATTTTCTAATTCGCAGAGGGCTTCGGCCTCTGCGGTGTAGGCAAAAAAGTCTTCCAGACTCATTAAGGTAGCGGCAACGGTCATAGCGCCTGATCTCCCCAGTGCAGCGGTGCCATTGGTTCCATTATCCCAACATTCTATCTGGGGCACCCCAAACCTCATCTATCGCAGCGGTTTAATCACCTGGAGGTGCATCTCCACAGCTTCAATCAGGTTGTTGTATAGGGCGCTCTCTTGCAATAAAAGCTGCACATCATCGGCGCGATCGCCTGAGCGCTCAAACCATAGCTGACTGGCAATTAGGTTGGTTCTTGCCAGTTCAAAGTCCACCTGCCAGTACAGCCCCAAGGGCGTATTAGCGCAGCCCTGAGCCTGCCATTGGCGGTTGAGCCGCCGCGATAACATCTGCAACCCAACGGCGGTAATCGCCCGCACATGGGTCGGGTCATGGACAAAACTATCGTGGCGATGGTGGGGCACAACGATGTGGAGGGTGGCCTCTGGGCAACAGATGCGATACATCTCCTGGATAATTTGGCGATAAATTTGGGTTTGCTGGCCCAAATGTTCGAGCACATGGAGCAGCTTGATTTCTGTAACGCTATTGTCTGGCCAGGGCCAGGGAAACGTCTCTAGGTCAAACCGTAGATCTGGCTCACCAAACTTATCGACATTGACATACCCTGGAATCGGTCGCTGCCCCGAACCTAGGTTTAAGCGTAGGTCTGCCATGGTGAGCGCCTTGATAACCCTGGGTTCAACCTATCAAATATGGTCGCCCCTGCCCCCTCAAATCCCATGCGGAGTGTCCATACCGATAGCTTTACCGCTGTCTTGACCCAGCTGGGAATATCCCTGGTGGTGTCGACTTACCAGGCTGGCAAGCTGATTATCGTCCGGGCTGATGGCCAGACCGTTAACACCCATTTTCGGATCTTTGATCGGCCCATGGGGGTGGCCGCTGACCGAGAAAAGCTGGCGGTGGGGACCGCCCACCAGATTTGGGTCCTGCGCAACATGCCAGCGGTGGCGGCCAAAATTGAACCCGCTGGTCGCCATGATGGCTGTTATCTGCCGCGCCAAATTCACGTCACGGGGGATATTGACATTCACGAAATGGCCTGGGTGGGCGAGGACTTATGGTTCGTCAATACGCGCTTTTCTTGTCTCTGCACCTTGGATGCCCAGTACAGTTTTGTGCCCCGCTGGCGTCCGCCTTTTGTCAGTGCCTATGACGTCACCGATCGCTGCCATTTAAACGGTTTGGGGGTGCGGTCGGGGCAACCGCGCTATGTCACCGCCCTGGGGGAAAGCGATCGCGCCTATGGCTGGCGACCCGATAAGGCCCAGGGGGGCATTCTGATGGATACGCAGGCCAATGCCGTGTTGGCTCGGGAGCTGTCGATGCCCCATTCGCCTCGGTGGTATCGCGATCGCCTCTGGGTCCTGGAGTCTGGCCGGGGCAGTTTGGCCCAGGTTGACCTCACCACTGGGCACTTGACCCCCATAGCGCACTTGCCCGGATTTACCCGAGGGCTAGACTTTTGCGGTGATTTTGCCTTTGTGGGCTTGTCCCAGGTGCGCGAAACCGCCACCTTTAGCGGTATTCCCCTCACCCAAACCCAGCAGGCACGGATTTGTGGGGTGTGGGTTGTCAACATTGTGACGGGGGCCATCGTCGCCTTTTTGCAGTTCCAAGAGGCCGTGCAAGAAATTTTCTCCGTGGCGGTTTTAGACGGGCTACGGTTTCCTGAGCTGATTGAGCAGGATGAAACCCTACTGGGCAGTTCCTATGTGTTGCCCGACGCGGCGCTTGCCCAGATGGCTGACGCCAGTCCTGCCCCGATCTCGGCTGCAGAGCAGCTAGAGATCGGCAATCACCATTATCAACAGGGGCAGCTAGACGCCGCCAGGGCAGCCTATCAAGCCTGTTTAGCGCTGCAGTCAGACTTTTTGCCCGCCCGCTACAACCTCGGGGTGGTCTTAGGAGATATGGGCCATTACCCAGAGGCTGTTGATTACTTGAAGCAAGTGCTCCAGGTGGATGCGCAGCATAGGGATGCCCACAAAACCTTGGGCTACTCTACGAACAACAGAATCAGTTTGCCCTGGCCATTGAGCACTGTGAGCAAGCGGTCCGCATTGCCCCTGATGATGCCCAGGCCCACTACAACCTGGGGATGGCCTATCTGAAAAATGGCGATTTTAAGCGCGGCTGGGCTGAATGCGAATGGCGCTGGCAAACGCCCAAGTTTACGCCCTTTAGCTGTCCCCAGCCCCAATGGCAAGGGCAGCCGATGCGCGATCAAACCCTGCTGCTCTATACCGAACAGGGAGCGGGGGATGCGATTCAGTTTGTGCGCTATCTGCCTTGGGTGGCGCAGCGGTGTGGCCAGGTCAAGGTGGTCTGCCCGCCCTCGCTACTGCCCCTCTTTGCCCACCTGCCCGGTATCGATGATCTGCGGACGCCAGGGGACATTGCCCTAGAGGCCTTTGATGCCCACCTGCCCCTGATGAGCCTGCCCTATTTGGCCCAAACCACCCTTGAGACGATCCCCGCCATCGTCCCCTATTTACAAGCGGATCCAAGCCGTTGTCCCCTACCGCCATCGGGCGATCGTCCCCGCATCGGCATCGTTTGGGGCGGCAGCCCCACCCATGGCAATGACCGTCATCGTTCTACGCCGTTACAGGCTTGGGAGGCGGTTCTGCAATTGTCCAACCTAGCGTTTTACAGTCTACAAAAGGGCGATGGTCGAAGACCGGTCTCAAGAGACCATCGCGCCCAAGCGCTGGCCCAGTTCCCGGATACGCTCCCGGTCCACGACCTAGATCCGATCATTCAAGACTATGGCGATACCGCTGCAGTCATTGCCCAACTCGATCTGGTGATTAGCGTAGATACTTCCGTTGCCCACCTGGCGGGTGCCATGGCCAAACCCTGCTGGACCTTACTGTCCTACAGCGCCGATTGGCGGTGGCTCAGAGATCGTAATGATTCCCCTTGGTACCCAACCATGCGATTGTTCTGGCAAACTCAACCGGGGGATTGGGCAGGGGTCTTGTCTCGGGTAGCCGCCGCTCTCAGGGAGGCTAGCGCTCGTCACTACCTCGATCCCGGCGAGGGTTAGCTATGCATGCCTTGTTCGCCGCCTGATTCTGTCGATGCTGTGACAGCTTTAGCCCCTTTGTCTGGCCCAGAGGGTACTACGCCACATCAAGATATAGATAAAACCCGCGATGAGGGTGCCGATATTCCACTTAAAGGATTTTTCAAACAGATCCCGGCGGCGAGAGGAGAGGGCATTCTCGGCTTCAGCCAAGAGGTTAGCCTGGTTCTCTTCGATAGAGGTGGTGATTTGATCTTTGAGGTCTGGCTCGTTGCGGCGGTCTTCAATGCGTGTGACCTCTTGACCGCTTAGGGCCTGCACCAAGTTGATCAATTCCTCTTCGGTACTAAAGCCCGAGACCTGCTCCTTCGCGTGCTCAACCTGGGCCTGCAGCTCTTCGGTCTGGGCCGCAATTTGCCGCTGGTTTTGGCGATCAATACGAAGGGTGTTAACCACGCTGAGGGGCAGCAGTAAAAAGAAGATAATTGCCGCCACTAAGGTCAACCAAGACAGAATCCTCATGAGGGGTGGCTCCCAACGTCGTCGCTCCTCTGGACCACCGGCAAAGATAAAGCCCAAGCCAATCAGCATCACCGGCACCCGCTCAATCACCTGCCCAAAGGCTTGGAACTCCCATTGAGGATTGAGCAAAACTGGCGGAATCAGGATTTCACCCAAGTCGACTAGACCTAAGGCCACCAAGCCATAACCGACCAGATGTAGGGGTTGCAGGGAACCCAGCAGTCCTTTTCGCGATTTCCATAGTTGGCGGACCGCCTGGCTAATTTGTTCGGTATCGGGCGTGGTCATGGCACCTCAGACTCCTTGGTGTGAAAACGCAAATCGGATTCAGCACTTTACGTAGCAGCTCACAGCGCAATTATTCCCCTGAATTAGTTTTCCTAGCAACATGTTGCCCCTAGCCAAAACCAGAGGCTGTTGCAGATTTCGTATTTTGTCCCAGACCTCTGCGTAGCCTTAACGATCTCGCCTCCCCTGCTGCTCAGAACATTCAACAAGCAGCCCCATAGAAGAACGCCATCAAAAAACAACTTTCTATCGGTTATCACTGACGAAACAGGCGAAGAAGTAACAACAAAGTCCAATTAACCTGTCAGACATACCGTCAAGAACACTGAATCAGATTGGATTTTGGCGTTTTTGCTCATGTCGCCTTCAAATGCCTCTGGTTTTCATGAGCGTTTTGTAAGAATCGAGAAATGTATCTATAGCTACAAATCAACCCTGTGTATCTTGAGTTCAGGTCAGACATTTCCGCCCTGCCCCTCAAGCAACATTCGTCTTATTCACGGCGTCAACCCATGGTTAACTTCAAGC
Organism: Leptolyngbyaceae cyanobacterium; assembly: GCA_050043365.1. Lineage (GTDB taxonomy): Bacteria > Cyanobacteriota > Cyanobacteriia > Phormidesmidales > Phormidesmidaceae > PCC-6406. The sequence goes on along the minus strand of JBHJIP010000076.1, from coordinate 11,485 downwards.
AATTTTCTGCAGTAATGGCCACCGTTGCAGGCTTAACTGTTGCCTCTGCAGCGGTGGTTGCCCCGGCCCAAGCCTTTACCGTTACCCCCTCTTCAATTACGGATGACGACTTTCGCAGTCTGCTTACCCAGGGTGACTTTTCAGAGCTCTTTGTCGCCGAGAGCCGTATGGGTAATAACGGTAACTCCGGCGATCGCGAACTCGGTATCAATGACGCCTTAGTTCCCGATGGTAACGGCGGTTTCAAAGGAGCTGCACCTCTGGATGAAGGGCAACGGGTCTGGCAATCTGGATTAGCGGTTGCCTTTGAGTTGTCCTACGATGCCCTCACCAGTCAAATCGCTTACAAGGTCGGCGGCCAGACCCTTGAAGCAAGTATTGCACCGAGTTCTCCCGACAGCATCTTTCTGCGGACCCGCGCTCAGGGTAAGAAGAACACCGTTAGCAGTGCCTTAACCCTGCAAAATCTGATGTTGGATGAGGGTAATGGCTTCCAAACGATAAATGCGGGGCTATCATCCTCTGCGACCGGAGCCGGTAAGGATGTAGATTATCTGATCATCTCTGGCTTGGTTGGTTCCTTCACCCTCAAGGGTGAGCAAATCTTCGACTGGGAGGGTCAGCTGCCCACCGGTTCTCGTCTGGCCACCCAACTTAAGGTTGGCGTGAGCTCTGAAGCGGAGGCTGTGCCCGAGCCTCTAACCATCCTCGGAACCCTGGCTGCGGGCGGCCTTGGCTACGGCATGAAGCGCCGCCGTGGTTCTCAGATCGCCGAGAACGCCTAATTTCTTATTGAGTGTTTCCCGAAAACCAACTGAAATCAGACCGCCCCCAGCCTTGGCTGGGGGTTTTCTATGGGTATGGAGTTGCATTTAAGCTGTAGCGGCTGTCAACTTGTCGCTCTAAACACTGGGCTCGGGCGCTGCGCTGCTTTTTTGTCGCTTGGCCCGCTGCACCGGATCCATCCAGCGCTCTAAGAAGTTAAAGACCTGGGCCGACAAGGTATTGAGCACCAGATATACCAGGGCAACGGAGATATAGATTTCAAAGGCCCGGTAGTTGGTCGCTACGATTAGCTGTCCTTGCCGGAATAATTCTTCAAAGCCAATCACGGCCACTAAGCTGGTGTCCTTCAACAAGGTAATAAACTCATTCCCCAGAGGCGGAATCATCCGCCGAAAGGCTTGGGGAAAGACCACATAGCGGAGCGTTTGGGCTGGCCCCAGGCCAATGCATTCTGCAGCTTCCCACTGCCCCCGCTCGATCGACTGAATGCCGCCCCGCACGATTTCAGCTAGATAGGCGGCGGAGTTGAGGCTGAGGGCAAGGACGGCAGCCACTAGGCGATCGAAGGTAAAGGTAAACCCAAGGGCAGTGGCCAGGGCGGGAATGCCGAAGTAGATCATAAAGATCTGCACCAGCAGGGGCGTCCCTCGAAAGAAGTCCACATAAATCCGAGCCGCAATCTTGATGGGGACCGCAACGGATAAACGAGCCATGCCCAATAAGGTGCCGCCGATCAGCCCCAGCAATACCGACATGGCGGTGAGTTGTAAGGTAACTAATGCCCCTCGCAACAGGTTAGGTAAGGCATCAAGAATGTATCCAAACGACTCAGCCATAGGGAACCCTTAATGATGTGAATGAATGGGGAACACAGCCCCTAAAACAAACTTGAATCTAAAGCCTCCCTGAGCGGGGGCTACTGCCCATACATCTCTTGGTTTGGATGCTCTCAATGCTGCATAACCTCCCTTAATCCCTCCTTGCTAAGGAGGGAAACTAAGTTCTCCCCCTTGGCTCTAGCGTTAGCGGCGCAAAGCGCGGGGAGCTAGAGGGGGTCTACAGCAATTTTTGGACAGGCCAGGACTTATGTATAGGACGCAACTGAGCGGGGGTGAGGTAGGCAGGCATTTTGGGCGAACCCACCCCGCCCTACGGGCACCCCTCCTGGGAGGGGATGCTTAATGCTTAGAAGGCAGACTCAGGCAGTTCAGGGGGTTCTGCACCAAACCACTCTTGGTAAAGCTCGGCGTAGGTGCCGTCGGCAATCATGGTGGCCAGGGCATCATTGACGGCCTCCAAGTTGGCCGAGTCCTTGGGTAGGGCGATGCCGTTGAACTCCTCGGTGAGCAGCTCACCCACCACCTTGAGACCGGTGATGTTATCGGAGGAAATTGCAAACAGGGTTACGGGGGCGTCGTTAATCACCGCGTCCACGTTGCCATTCACCAGCTCTTGCAGGGCCAAGGGGGCGGAGTCAAAGGTGCTGATTTCTGCCCCAGGAATCTCTTCGGCTTGGCCAGCGCCGGTGGTGCCAATTTGCACGGCAATCTTTTTGCCCTCTAGATCTTCGAAGCTGGCAATATCATCGTTGCCTTCTTGGACGGCGATCGCCAGACCCGCCTTAAAGTAAGGGCTGGAGAAATCAACTGTGTTGGCCCGCTCTTCGGTAATGGTCATGCCGCTGATAGCCGCATCGACGGTGCCCGATTGCAGGGCCGGAATAATGCCGTCAAACGGTAGGCTCTCGAATTGGATCTCTAGGCCAGCGGTTTCACCGATCGCCAGCATCAGGTCAATATCAAACCCTTCTAGTTCGCCGTCGGCCCCTTGGGATTCAAAGGGGGGGAAGGCAGGTTCTGTAGCCACCGTTAGAACGCCATCGGCTGCAGGGGCATCTGCCGCACCATCGGTCGTGGTCTCAGCACCGCCACAGGCAGCCACCATCAAAGACAGCCCCACCCCAAGGGCAAACCGCCGCATAAATTGGGATCTTGTTAAATCGATCATCTTATTCACACCTCATATCACCGTAAATGAGCTGCCCAACAAATGGGCAATTGCATTATTTAACCAGGCGTACCGCTGGTTCGGGCGGTTTTAGCTTAAGCAAACCTTAAACAAACGCAGCTCCGTTTGTTTGCCCCTCATCCTATGGGGGATTTCCCCGAGATTTCAGTAGCTTTGGCATCAAGAAGCAGCGCGATCGTTGCCTTGAGGTTACAAATGCCCATCGAGTCGGGTGTTACGCTAACAGCCAAATTCCCCCGTTGTTCTCTCCCTTGGCCCCTATCTATGGAAAATGCCGCTATTTACTTCCAGGACGTCGAGAAAAGCTTCGGCACCCTATCGGTGCTTAAGGGCATCAGCGGCCAAATCAACCGAGGTGAGGTGGTCTCAATTATTGGCCCGTCGGGTTGTGGCAAGAGTACGCTGCTGCGCTGCTTTAATCGACTGGAGCAGATCAATGGGGGCCAACTGCTGGTGGATGGCATGGATTTGGCCAAGCCCAATCTGACCCGTAAACAGCTTTTGGGGCTGCGGGCCAAGGTGGGCATGGTCTTCCAGCAGTGCAACCTGTTTCCCCACATGACGGTGCTGGATAACCTCACCCTCGCCCCCCGCAAGGTGCTAAATCAAGCGCCGAAGGAGAGCAGCCATATGGCCCGGTCCTACTTAGAAAAAGTGGGCTTGGGTGAAAAGGCCGATGCCAACCCCGATCAGCTCTCTGGGGGGCAAAAGCAGCGGGTGGCGATCGCCCGCGCCCTCTGTATGGAGCCCGATATTCTGCTATTCGACGAACCCACGAGCGCCCTTGACCCAGAGCTAGTGGGTGAAGTGCTGATGGTGATGAAGCAACTGGCAGAAGAGGGCATGACCATGGTGGTGGTCACCCACGAGATGCAGTTTGCAAAGGAAGTCGGCGATCGGGTGTTTTTCTTAAATCAAGGCAAGGTAGAAGAGCAGGGTAATGCCCGTGAAGTCTTGACCTCGCCCCGTAGCGATCGCCTCCGTACTTTTCTGAGTCGCATGAGTGGCACGTTGGTTTAAGGCGAATTCTGAGAGAGGAATCAATAAGCGGGTTCACTGAGCAGCAATCCTGAGGGAGGGTCTTTAGGATGAAGTTAGCCTTTTGCTTAGGAACGCAAATTGAGTAAGTCCGGCATGGCCCTCACCCCAGCCCTCTCCCAATCTTGGGAGAGGGAGCAAGAATTGCGGAGTTATTAAATCCTCATTCCTTAGCAATACCGATGATGCTCAACAGTCTGGTTCAACTCAGCGATAGCGGCCAATGAGGACGCCACCTAGTCTGCCAAGAATCGTGGTGATCGGGGCCGGGTTTGGAGGGCTGCAGGCCGCCCAATCTCTGAGGAACAGTGGCGCTGAGGTAGTGCTGATCGAGCGCCGCGATTATCACACCTTCATCCCGTTGCTGTATCAGGTGGCTGCGGCCCAGATTTCTGCTGATACCGTTGCATACCCGGTGCGGACCCTGCTGCGTCGCAACCACAAGCTGCGCTTTATCTGTGCAGAAGTACAGCGGATCGATTTTGACCAGCGGTTGGTGGACATTGGCGATGCCGCGATTTCCTACGATTACTTGGTGCTGGCCACCGGAAGCCAAACCCAGTACCTGGGCGTGAACGGGGCTCCGGCCCACAGCTTTACCCTCAGAACATTGGAGCAGGCGATCGCCCTACGCAATCATCTACTCCGCTGTTTTGAGCAGGCGGAACGGGAAACGGATCGGCAAATTCGCCAGCAGCTTTTGACTCTGGTGATTGTCGGCGGTGGTGCCACGGGTGTGGAGATAGCTGGATCCTTGGTGGAGCTACAGCGGGCGCTCAAGCGCGACTATTGCGGCATTGATCTGGGGGAACTGCAGATTGTGCTGGTGCAGGCGGGGCCGCGCCTATTGCCTGACCTGCCTGAACGTTTGGGCCATTACGCCGCCCACAAGCTGCGCCGCCTGGGGGTCAAAATTCATCTGCAAACCCGAGTGCGCCGGGTCACACCCACCGCCGTTGAATGGCAAGACGGCAGCACCTTCGGAACGGGGACCGTGATTTGGGCGGCCGGACTCGAAGCGGCTTTGCCCAGAGTTGTAGCCCCGCCCCCAACAGGCAACCGCCAGAAGCTGAAGGTGCAGCCGACATTGCAATTGCAAAATCAGACTCGGGTTTATGGAATTGGAGATGTGGCCGAGGCCCGACATAAGGGCCAGCCCTTGACCGGGGTTGCCCCTGAGGCGCTGCAACAAGGGGTAGCAGTGGCTCGCAACATTCGCCGCCAACTCCGGGGAAAAAGCCCACAACCCTTCCGCTATTTCAATAAAGGGCGTTTGGCAATCATTGGGTGTAGGGCAGGTGTGGGCAAAATCGGCCCGATTTTACTCACGGGTTTTTTGCCCTGGCTGATGTGGCTGGGGGTTCACCTGGTGTATTTGCCAGGATGGCGCAACCGGCTGGTGGTGCTGCTGACTTGGCTGCATGGGTATGGGTTGGGCGATCGCCCCATCCGTTTCATATTGCCGTCTTCGCGATCAGCACCCAGGCAAATTGAACCGATTCACACCAGCACCCCGGCAAGTCCTGAACCCCAGTCTCAATAAGAGGGTTTTAGAATCAAAGGGCCGCGATACGCGCCGTTAGGAGACACCATCGTGATTGCTCAAAAATATACGCCTCTAGTTGCCCGCGCCTTCATCGCCGCAATTTTCATTAACAGCGGTATCGGTAAAGTGATGGACTTTGGCGGTTTGCAGGGGGCGATTGCCAGCAAGGGTTTACCGCTGGTGCTGCTCGTAGCTATTTTCACCATTGCCTTTCAGCTCTTAGGCGGAGCAGCACTACTGCTGGGCTATAAAGCCCGCATTGGCGCTGGGTTGCTGCTGGCGTTTTTGATTCCTGCCACCTTGGTCTTTCACAACCCGATCGCAGATCCCAGCCAGATGACGCAGTTTATGAAAAATCTCTCCATCATTGGTGGAATCTTGATGGTTTTGACCTACGGGTCTGGTCCAGCCAGCCTAGACGGCCAAGCGAATTCAAGCGCGAGTTGAACCCATGAATGAGTCTTTCCCCTAAACCCACCCTCACCAAATCAACAGACCAGTACACGGTAGTAAGCTGTCACAATACCCGATGCACTTGTCACAATACTGGGCGTGAATCGTAAGTGGGATTCGAACCCATTTGCACTGCCCCAGTGCTATCAAGGAATCGGTTTACAGCCGATAAAATCCAACTTTTCCAGTTGGCGGATTTGTACTCGCTTCTGTCGAATGGCTACCAACTCATTCATGCTGAACGCGGCACAAAACCGCGTTCATTTATTCATGCTTCGATCAGATCCGTGGCCCAGTTCAGCGCTTGAATCTGAGCGTCCAGTTCTCGATACTGCCGCGACAGCTGATCGATTTGCCGTTGTAGCTCAGCCACGTTGAACGTGCTCACCAGCCGCAACTCTGAACGCATATAGCGATCCTGACGAATGGCAGCGGCGTTGATCAAACTGTCATAAGCATTCCGCTTCAGTCGCAGGCTATCCCGCTCTGCCAAAGCATCCGAAAGGATCCCAGCCTGAAAACGGGTGACCGAATTGGTCCGGTTAATGCGCTGAACCAGGCGTACCAACTGATTGGAAGTAGTTTCCAACTCTGTGATCAGGACTTGCGGATCTTCAGGGGGCTGCTCTCCTTCTTGGACCCGAGCACTCCGCATCAGTCGCTGCCGTAGTTGCTCTATTTGCTTCTGGGCATCAGCCCGCAAAATCAATGCTTCTGCTAGTTTCATAGCAATCACCTCCTAATTTTGCAAAGGTTCAAAACGTTACTGTCGAGAAAGTTGGCGCTGAATCAGTCGCACCGTTTTTGTGTTGCATTGCCGCTTGCCGACGGCATAAACCCGACGACCTTCAACAAGGTGGGCTTTTTGCCAAGGAATCATGCCGTTTAACACATCGTTGACAACTGCTGGACGGGGTTCGGGAAAGTCATCAAAGGTGATCAGATACCAGATCCCATTCAGCTGGCGGTACTGATGAAAATCATCAATGGCCAATTCATCGGTCGGCGGCTTTGATCGCTTTTGCTTTCGCGGCACCTTTTGGATGGCACAGAGTAGGCCGGTGTCTGGATGCACGTAAAAGCGATCGCGATAGTGGCACCCTAGGGGGTAACCGCAAACCCAATAGGGTTTCTTATGGGGAATGCCGTCGATGATTTCCACATGGCGTTCGACATAGTCCCAAAGGTGACTGAGGACATGTTGACCGGCCATGGTTTTGGTATCTAGCTTGCGGCACAACTTGCTGTAGACGTCGTTCCAGGGTTGGCCGACATGCGATCGCAAAAAGCGACGCAGTGGCCCTAAATGATCGGACAGGTACTTGGATTTATTTAGGGGCTTAATCAGATAGGGACTGAGTAAACCATCTTCACTAGCTTCTTGGGTGAGTTTGCGAAGGCGCTTTTTCACCCCTGGGAGCCGACGAGAACTCATCCGCATACCACTCCGAGGACGTTCAATGACGATTTCGCTCAAACGATGCTCGCTCATGGGTTTGATCGTGAATAAAAGTAGGCTGCAGTCGTTGTGTGAATATGCGAAATAACGTCATTGAACTCACCTCCATTGGGGTTATTTGGACGACACAGATAGCCCAAACTCAGGGTTGAATTTGGGGTGACCGACGGGACTCTAACCCGCTAATACTGGTTTCACAGCCCAGCGCCGCGCTCTCTTTGGCCTCAGTCACAGTGGATCTGGTGGGGGTCGAACCCACAGCCTCCTGTGTGCAAGACAGGCGCTCTCCCAGTTAGAGCTACAGACCCAAAAGCAGGCGTGGTAGGAATTGTGTGTCTTTCAGACAGGCTGCGCCAACGTGTTAGCGTCTCCGGAGAAGGAACCTACACAGATCGATTTAGAAGATCTATGCCCAATCCATTAGGCGACACGCCTATATTTGGTAGTCCTGATTGGGGCAAAAGACGAGACTTGCACTCGTGTCTCCTGGTTGGAAGCCAGGGATGCTAGCTACTGCACTACTTTCGCAAATGGGGCTGGTGACAGGAGTCGAACCTGCAACCGACTGTTTACAAAACAGGCGCACCCAAGCCTATAATACTTTTGAACTAGGTTGTTTCACAGCTAAAAGCGGCCATCTGAAAGGCATTCTGGCTCTGTAACAGTGTGTGTATTTAACCTAATCTCACCCAATTGCACCTAATTGCAAGCCGATTCTAGGCAAGTTATAGGCATGGGCTTTACTGAACAGCTCAATAAAGCCAACGGACGGCTAAAGCTGTCTAAGCTCAAAGTAAGAGTGGCGGTAGTGGGTGAAAAGCTCTATTGCCGTGGCACCTTTCCACCGCCGCCAGGGAGCGCTAAAGAGCAGCCTTATCAGCAGCGCATAGCCTTAGGACTACCGGCCAATGGGAGGGGCCTAGAACTGGCAGAGAAACGAGCCAGGGACATCGGGACAGATTTAGAGAATAAGCGGTTTGACTGGGCAGACTGGCGGGGCGATCGCGCTGAGTCGGTAGGGGAATGGGTCAGCCGGTTTGAGTCGCAGTGGTCTGGTAAGCCTGATACCTGGGAGACCAACTATGCCATCTCATTTAGGCGATTGCCCCAGGATGATGCCCTTACGATCGAGCTCATCAAGCAAACCCTGGAAGCGACCACCGAAGCAGACACCAGGGCCAGATTAAGGGACTACGATGCTTATCGGCAATTACTCACCCTGGCAGGGCTAGACCCCTCGCCGCTAAAGCCTTTAAAGGGTAAGTATTCAGCATCGGCAGTTGATCCCAGAAGCCTACCGAAGGATGAGGACGTAGCAGCATGGCGACAAGTCATCACTGATCCAGGGTGGCAATGGGTTTACGGCATGATTGCGGCCTATGGGTTGCGACCCCATGAGGTTTATCAAGTTGATTTGCTCGACTTCCCGACTGTTCGCGTTCCCGATTCCACAAAGACGGGTGAGCGGTTTGTATGGCCTTTATTCCCGGAGTGGGCAGAACGTTGGGCGCTGAGCGATCGCCACTTACCGGCAATTGCGATCGAGGGGTGCTCTAACCGGAAGTTGGGGGCCAAAACCTCGAAATTCTTTCAACGGATGGAAGGGGTTATTAATAGCAATGCCTATGACTTACGGCATTGCTATGCCCGCCGCTGCTTCGAGTTTGGCTACAGCCCAGAGTTTGGGGCCAAGATGATGGGCCATAGTGCGGAAGTTCACTGCCGGACCTATCGCCGTTGGATTGATGAAAGCACTTACTTTGCTATCTATCAAAAGGGGATTGATGGGGAGCGCCCGACAGCTCCTTAAGCCTCTAAAACCTCACCCATCAGCTTTTCAATGCGGGTCACATGCCACTGATAGGTGAGGCGTCGGGCCGTGGGATTTTTAACCCGCCAATGCTGCCCTTTAATCAAGGTTTTTTGCTTCCTAAGTCTGTCTAGGGTGTTGCGTGAAACCCCCAAGGCTTCCATAGTTTTGGTAGTGCTTTGCCAGGGCTTAGCCTTTGGCTGTGTGGCAGTTTTAGACATCTTCTACCCTCCGACAATATTGGGGACCGCTCCACATCTCGAACCCATCCGATAAACGCTTAGCGATAACACTGCCCTGGGGGTGATAGCCCACCACCCGGCATTGATGCCAAGGCATAGCGGTCGCATTCTGCATCTCTACCAAGTCCCCGATCGCGAAGGCCGGAGCCGTCGATTTGTAGCCGATCGCCATGGGTTCAGCCCCAGTGATGGGCAGCGGTAGCTGGTCTCCCTTGAGCAGGTTCTTAGCCTTGCGCTTCCGTTTGGCCTTTCTGGGCTTGGGGCTCATCACTGGGATGGGGTTAAACAAATCCATCTGGCCAGGGGATGGGGCAGTTTTAGCCATCGGTTAAAACCTCCCTCTTAAGTTGTTCAAGCTTGTTTTCTAACGAGCGCTGCAGCACATAGAGCCCAGGGCCATCGAGGTTGTGTTGCAGCGGGGGGAAGTAGCCGCGCTCAGCCGCCCAACGCAGCAATACCGGGTGATTCCAACCATCAAAATGAGCCGGGATATCGGTATCAGCGCCATGGTTATCACCCCACATGGGATCTAACCAGCTCAGCTCCATGAACAGAATCATGATGGCGGTGATCGTGTCGCTGAAATCAAAAACCTCTGGGGCCTCAGATTCTGGAATAGCAAGGTTTTCCACAGGTTCAGGCATAGCTCCCCCCTGTGGAAAACTCCCCTTCCCCCCCGTACCCCCCTATCCCTTCGGGGATAAGTTTTTTTATTGGAGTTGCTCCAGGGCTAAGACTCTTCATTACCCCCCCAAGGTGTGTAAGAAACCCATTTAGCGCGGGTTCTGGCGTTCGCTCATAGGGGTTGCTTTCTAGTCCCGGACAGAGCAAATTAAAGGCCGTATCCCTAGCCTGATGGGGTAATACACACAATTTCAGAAACTCATCCAGAGTGTCGCTGTAGTGGGGGTGCCACATGTTCAGGCCCTTATAGAGGGTGGACATGCTGCAGCCTGCCAGCCTGACCAGCTCCTGAGCCCACTGGGTAACGGTTTCAAGGCGTTTGTACGTCCCCTCAGAGAGGATGGTGTACATAGCCCGCCTAATCCGTTCTTCGGCGTCCCATGAGCGGGACTTATTGCCGTTGGGCTCCGGATGCAGGGGATAAACCGTCTCGCCTTGCGGCCCATTGCCCTCACTCCGGGCCGGGTAGTAGTAGTTTTCGACTGAGCGCGCCCAGCAGAGGGCCTTACGGTTGATGTGGTGCTGATGGCGGCAATAGGTTTCATAGCCCGGAGAGCCGATCGCCCTATCCGCCACATAGGTGGCCAATTCCTCTCCCGAGAGCCCCAGGAACACCCGGCCAAAGGTGGCAAATTGCTTTAACAGGTAGTTGGTTTGGCCGTAATCGGTCCAGCCTTCTGCGATCTCATGCTGCAAGTCATCGCGCCACTGTTCAAGCTTGGTCTGTAGGCGCTTGTGTTTGCGGCGATTGCGCTTGGCAAAGCTCATCGCCTCTAACAGCTCTGGCAGCACTTGAGCCTTAGCGGCAAAGTCCCAGGACCAAAAGAAGCGCTCTAAGCTATCGCCCACGGGCTGATAGGCATGATTGAGCATGATTGAGCCGCTACCGGGTTGCAACGGTAGCCGATGGCCCTGGTACTCGACAAAGTCCTTTTTGTTCCACGAGCGCCCAAAGGCTTTGGTATTGGGCATGATTTCGAGCTGGCCCTCAGCGATCGCAAAGCCGAACGCCTTTAGGCAGTTCTTGAGCGCACAGGCAAAGTCGAAGGTTTTGACCGGTTCCGGCAGGGGGATGTAGAGGTGGATGCCGCCGCTATAGCTGGAGCGGATTGGCACGGTGCGATAGATGCCGATGGTTTCGAGGGCCTCGTCAATCTCGCCAAGGCTTTTGTCGTTGAGGTAGGCGCTGCCCTTGTCGATGTCGATAACGGCGTATTGGGTGGTGTGGCCAAAGCGCACCCCGAGGGCTACGGCAGCATCTTGCCAATGCGACCAAAAGACGCGGGGCTTGAGGGGATAGCGGGTGACGGTTTGCCAGTCGAGGCCGCGATCGTGCTTGAGCAGAATGGCCCTTGGGTATGAGCCGAATAGCTCCCTGAGGCGCTGGCCTAGGGGGGATGAGGGGAGGGCGGTTGTCATGGGTGTACGTAAAAAACAAC
>JBHJIP010000075.1:0-11665 GCA_050043365.1 Leptolyngbyaceae cyanobacterium | reverse complement strand
CCCCTTTCCTCACCCACCCGGTCTTCAACCAGTTCCACTCTGAGACTGAGATGCTGCGGTATTTGCATCGCCTTCAGAGTAAGGACCTTTCTTTGACGGCGGCGATGATTCCCCTGGGGTCTTGCACCATGAAGCTGAACGCCACGGCGGAGATGGTGCCGATTACCTGGCCGGAGTTTGGGCAGCTTCATCCCTTTGCGCCCCTGGACCAGACCCAGGGCTATCAGCAACTCTTTACGGATCTAGAAGCATGGCTGGGCGAAATCACCGGGTTTGCCGGTATTTCCCTGCAGCCCAATGCTGGAGCCCAAGGGGAGTATGCCGGTTTGCTGGTGATTCGCGCCTACCACCACGATCGCGGCGATTTGCAACGCACGGTCTGTTTGATTCCTGAGTCGGCCCACGGCACCACCCCTGCTAGCGCCGTGATGGCGGGCATGAAAGTGGTGGCGGTGAAGTGCGATCGCGACGGCAATATCGACATCGCTGACCTCCAGGCCAAAGCCGAAAAGCACAGCGATACCCTTGCGGCTCTGATGGTCACCTATCCCTCCACCCATGGGGTATTTGAGGAAGGCATCCGCGATATCTGCGCGGTGATTCACCAGCACGGCGGCCAGGTGTATATGGATGGGGCCAACATGAACGCCCAGGTGGGCCTCTGTCGGCCCGCAGATTTTGGGGCCGATGTCTGCCACCTGAATCTGCACAAGACCTTCTGTATTCCCCACGGTGGCGGCGGTCCTGGGGTCGGGCCGATTGGCGTCAAATCTCACCTAGTGCCCTTTTTGCCCAGTCACTGTCGCGTTGCTGGGGTCGGGGGCGACCAAGGCATTGGCGCGGTCAGTGCCGCCCCCTGGGGAAGTGCGAGCATCCTGCCGATTTCCTGGATGTACATTGCCATGATGGGCACGGCAGGATTGCAACGGGCGACAGAGGTGGCCATCCTCAGCGCCAACTACATTGCCAAGCGACTGGAAGGGCATTACGACATTCTCTACACCGGCACGAACGGCCTTGTGGCCCACGAGTGTATCGTCGATTTGCGCCCCTTCAAAAAATCGGCCCAAGTGGGTGTCGAAGATGTGGCCAAACGCATGATTGACTATGGCTTCCACCCGCCGACCATGTCCTGGCCGGTGGCGGGGACGCTGATGATTGAACCGACCGAGAGCGAATCTTTGGCAGAGCTAGATCGTTTCTGCGAGGCGATGATTGCCATCCGCGAGGAAATTCGCGCCATTGAGTCGGGTGAGGCCGATGCGGAGAACAATGTGCTTAGACAGGCTCCCCATACGACGGCAGATTTAGTCAGCGATTGGGACCGCCCCTATTCTCGCCAGGTGGCGGTGTTTCCTACGGTTGCTACTCAAGCCCACAAATTTTGGCCTGCGGTGAATCGGATTGATCAGGCTTATGGCGATCGCAACTTAATGTGCTCTTGCCTACCGATGGAGGCTTACGGAACGGACATGTAGCGGCTTCGCATTGCCCTATATCAAAAGCTGGGCGATACAGACAAACTTTACTAAAGAAGGGGGCGTCGAAATGACGCCCCCATCATTAACGATATTTAGGCCACAGCTTAATGCTGTAGCAACCCTAAGCTTCCAGTTCTTCTAAGTAACCGTAGAAACTGCCCTGGATTTTCATATCTACCGGAGCAGCCGTGCCCATATCAGTGTCAGAGGGCTGCTCAGCTTCAAAGGTACCTGCAATCTCGCCAGTATCACTATCCACCTTAGAGATCTGGAGGGTGATGTGACCCTGACCGATGTCAAAGGCTTTGGTGTTTTCACGGGCCAGCTCATCTTTATCACCACCGCCGGGGAGTGCCACAGCCGTGTCATAGCCAGTGGCCAAACCGCGTCCTTTGGGATCCAGGAAGTTAGAGGTGCGGTAAGAGGGGACTTTGTAGTCGCCGCTCAAATCGGTATAAGTCGTGATGGCGTTGAGATCAGGCTGGGAATGGGCTACCAACCCCTTAACCGTAAAGAGGAAAGGCTCTTGGCTCCCGCCCGGCAACTGCACCGTGATGGCTTGGAAGTCCATCCCGTCCTTTTCGCTAAAGGTCAGACTGCCATCGCCTTCAACGTTCAACAAGCCACGCACTTGGTCTAAAGAAGAGGTGTAACGGGTGAGGGGCTTACCCGCGATATATTCCGCCTGTTGACGGCGATTAGTGGGCTCCTCTTTAACAAAGTAAGTGGTGGGCTCCATACAGATGCCCGCAATCTGGTACTGCTTACCTGCATCTAAACCAATACTGCCCCGGCTCGTTTCTGATAGTTGAGGGCAACTATTGGCCAGACCTGTATTGCGGATTTGGTCATAGGTCAAGGGCACATCGGCGGTGGCCACTGGACCCTCACTACAGGCAGTTAAAAATCCCAGGCACACCGCCAGGAAACCAACAACTAGAGCACGATACCTCATGGTCAACCTCAAAAAATCAGATAAATCGCTATAACGTCTGTCGGCACAGAATAATATCAATGGACTGGGCTATTCAGTCGAGCTAAACAACCCAAATACCTGAGTAACACCGCCGCCAAAGGTTTTAGAGAAATCCGTTGCTTGACATTAGCCAAGCTGGACTTTCCCACAATTGAAGGGGAACCCGATTCCGGGTCTCAAGTTAGCATTCTACATGGCTCGGTTCCCTCAATCGAGCCGTCCTATTGGGTTTAAGGGGATCGTCTTGTAACGAATTGTAGAGTTGGTCTGCCTTGAACAGACCCATTACGGTGCCCAAAGGCTCAACCCACTGTGTTTAGGAAACAGGGTTTCTATGGATGATTATCTCGCTCTAGATGTTGAAAATTTGCCGACTGATTTGCAGGCATTAATGGCTGATATTGAAGCGGTGGCAATGGCTCGCAAAGGTGATGAAATTGCCTTACTGGAATTACTCCGAACCTTAGAACTGCTCCACCAGAGAATTCGGGAAGATTTATTTCGGGATGCCTTACCCACCAATCGACAGCGGCTTTATCATTTACTGCGTGATATTGAGGTGAGTGGGGGCTGGCCCTACATTCAGCGAATGCGGCTGCGATCGCTACTAGCCAATCTAGAAGAAATGATGGTGCCGGAAGAACAACCGGAATCCACTCCACCTGCAGATCCAGCCTAAGAGCGCTAAAATCTGGCATTCCTTGAAAAATTAAACCGCTTTCTTGAGGAACAGTTTCCAACCCTAGCCTGCGGGGCGCGGCTAGGGTGACCTAGCCTGCATCTACTAACTGAGTAACGTGCCCTGGTTCAGGCCCAATTGACACCCCGAGGGGGAAAATGTGACCGCTCCAGCCCAATCAAAATCGCCTCAAGCTCCAATTTCATTTCGTCGCCCTCGTAATTGGGTTGCCCAAGTCTGTACAGCCGCGCTACTTTTTGGGGCATTTCTGCCGCCAAAAGCGGCGATCGCCCAGCTCAACGCCTACTGCCAAGTCACCCAGGGCATGGCCTCCCAAAAAGAGGCCCAACGGGTTGCCGCGTTTAATGGCGATAGCGGGGCGCGTTCTCAATATCTCGCCCTGGTCCAGCAGCACAGCAATACTCTACGCAACTGCCGAAACGGAGCTTGGCCCCAAGAGCAGGCGGTTTGGCTGCGGCTGTATCCCTGTGATTTGCAACCCGGCATTTTAGAAGCGGTGCTCGATCGCATCGTGAATTTGGGCTATAACCACGTCTATGTAGAGGTGTTTTATAGCGGTCAGGTACTGCTCCCTGAAGCCGACAATCCCACCGCTTGGCCCTCAGTCGTGCAAACCTCAGGCTATGAGCGACGAGATTTATTCGCAGAAGCGATCGCCAAGGGGCGGCAGCGTGGGCTCATGGTCTCGGCCTGGGTGTTCGCTCTTAACTTTGGCTACTCCTACGGCACCCGTAGCGATCGCCAGCAGGTCCTAGCCCGCAACGGCCAGGGCCAAGACACCCTTGCCTTTGCCCGCAGTGGGGCCATTAGTAACCCCGAAGAGGTCTTTGTCGATCCTTACAATCTGCAGGGACAGCAAGACTTTCAACACATGCTAGAGGCCGTGAGTCGCCGCCGCCCAGATGGGGTTTTATTTGACTATATTCGTTATCCCAGGGGCACGGGTTCCCATTCGGTGGCCAGCCAAGTCAGTGATCTTTGGATTTACGGAGATGCCGCCCGACAGGCGCTATTTCAACGGGCCTTAAATCAACAAGGCTTGGAATTAATTCGCCGCTACATTAGCCGGGGCTACCTCGTCGATGCGGATCTCGATGCAGTCGCTCAGCTTTACCCCAATGAAAGTGCACCCCTCTGGCAGAGCCGCACTGCGACGGTGACAAGTCGTCCTGCTCTTCAGCAGGAGCTATGGCGCTTGAGCGTTGCCCATGCCGTCCAAGGGGTGGTTGACTTTCTCACCCGCATGGGCCAGCAAGTGCAACAACAGGGGATTCCGACTGGGTCGGTTTTCTTTCCCAGCGGCAATGGCACGGTGGGCAGCAATGGCTATGACTCTCGGTTGCAGCATTGGGATCGTTTTCCCACCTGGATGGGATGGCATCCCATGGCCTATGCCGTTTGTGGCAATACCGGCTGCATCCTGCAGGAGATCCGGCAAGTGCTGGCAGCCGCAGGTCCCCGAGGCACTCAATTTGTGAAGCCCGTCTTGGCCGGAATCTGGGGACAAACCACCCGCAATCGCCCGTCCTTGGAAGATCAGATGCAGGCACTTCAGCGGTCCGCTCCAGAGATTAACTCCGTCAGCCATTTTGCCTACTCTTGGCAAGATCCAGAATTTGATCGCAACCGCAAATTCTGCCAGCTTTAGCGCCTAACCAAAGCACCGCTAACAATATTTCCAAAGACTGAATCCTTCCTAAGACAAGGGTTTTAGGGCCAGAACAAGGTAGGCTCCTAAGGCTTCAACGCGGGCCTTTCGTAAAGATCGGAGCGAGAGTATTGTTCACAAAACCAAGTTCTATCAATAGCCGTGAACTTGCATAAACACCCCCTAGATCTGCCAAAACGGTAGTGATACTTTAGTAATCAGTTAAGGAAAACTAAATAAACGCGTAAGTTCATCTTAAATCTCCTCAAGGAGTGAGCTTATGGGTTGGCTCGAAACTAAACTTCATCCTGCTTGATAGCGATACCCAGGGGTAATTGACGTCAGTCACAACCCAATACAACATCAACATTCGCTCTATCAGGTCTGTTCACCCCTAGTTGAAACCGCATTCACCGTTCACTTCGTTTTTGTTGTCCTATCACTAGATTCACTACTTTGCATATCCCACGTTAATGGGGTTTGGTCTAAGCAAGACTGAGCCCCATTAGCCTTGTTTGGGGGGATTGGCAAGGCTAATGGGGGCCAATGCCAGACTGCCTTACAGGAGTAGGTGCGGCCATAACCTAATAGGCTTGTGTTTTTTGTGTGAAGCGTTGGGATTAGGCGATCGCCCATCTGTAGCCACAGGCGGGAAGTCTAAAGCACGAGGAACAAGCCCAAGTTCATGAATATCGATTACTTACGTCACGCTGCTGTTACGGGTGCCAAATTTTCGGCACTGGGGCTGCTAGCGATCGGCTGTAATGCGAAGCAAAGCATTCCTGAAACCGATCTGTCGAGTACGGCTTCAACAGCTGAAACAACAGCGACTGAAACCGTAGAAGCTAAAACACCAGCCGATCAAGGCGATACCGCTGCCCCCAGTCAGGCTGCGCAACCTCAAGGTGAACCAGGCTATGTGGGCTATCCCTTAATGGGTGAAACGGCAGACGGAGAACCGATCTACTACATCTCCAGCGAATTGATAGATTGCCCTGACGCCGGATGTGTCCTGATCAACTTCCTTCAAGTGGATGCGGTGGATGCCAACCAGACCGCAGAGGGCCAAGCCGTCGGCAACTGTACGCAAGAGACGTTATCAGAAGTCATCCTAGACGGGGATCTGGTGGCTTACGAGATCGCATCGCCGGATGCCGCCATGGCGGAATTACTCAACACCGCCTGTCAGGCCAATCGACCGGGAGAGTTTACGCCGTCAGTGCCCAGTGGGCTGGTCGAGGGCATGCCCTATGGGGAGGCGCGATCGCGCTTGCTAGAAACGGGTTGGGTTCCTAGAAACGCCCCCCTAGATCATTACACCGGCCTTGAGCAAGACATGTATGACAGGGGTTACACAGAGGTTCAGGGCTGTTCAGGTACGGGGCTGTGCCGCTTTGAATTTGTCTTCCAAGCCCCCAATGCTTTAGCCAGTAATGAAGCCTTAATTGTGGTTACATCCTTTGCGGATTCAGATACGTTCTTTGAGGAAGATCCGCGGTTCGGCTCAGCCAATATCGGACCGACCTATTGATCGAGTGCACGGTGACCCCCTGCGAAGGTGTCGCTTGCCCTGCTCTCTGAAAGTCGATGGGCCGACCGCCAACGGGCTCTGGCAGGGCAAACGTCACCCCAAATTGCTGTCCAAATTTTTCCGAGATCCACCCCCCTAAACTCACAAGCGATTCACCATGCCACTGAACACATTTAGCTCCATCACCCTCGCCACCCTGCTGATCGGTTTGAGCAGCGCCGCCCATGCGTCAACCTTCACTGTTGCTGCAGATGCCCCCACTGACGCCGCTGTCATCGATGCGATTGGGGCTGAAATCGCCAACTCATCCCTAGACTTAATCGGTTACACCAGTATTTGTGAGGAAGGACCGTGCGGCCAGTTCTACCACACCACGCCAACCCTCAAAAACCAGTCGGGAACCGAGCAACTATTCACCGTTGACTTGGTCTATGAGTCGAGTGACGGAGAGCGCCTGTGGGGGCCAGACCCGGCCCAGGTGATGTGCTCTACAGACCGCCCCATGGTAGTCAGGGAGATCGATGCGGAATACATCATCTTCCACATTGCCCCTCACCAAATCACCTCCGACGAAGACATGAACCTCACGTCGCTCTATTGGAGTGTTTGCTACGGCATCCAAGCCGACCTACTTTCGCCGAACGAAATGGCGCAACAGGCCGAAGCGTTAGGCTACGACCTCGATCGCAGGTTTAGCGTGTTTTATAGCGCCTTCTTTGAGCCCTTTGAAGGGTAACAGCCGTAATTCTCAGCTCGCACTATGGGCACGATCCTGCTCAGCCTCAAAACCCCCTGTAGTCCCCCTAAATGCGCCAAAGGGAGACAGCGAAGCTGGGGGTCTGCGCGGCGATGTCTAGCTTGATTATGTCTTCCTACTTAGCATAAATGCGCGTCAGCCCTAATGCGCCAGAGGGCAAATCCTTAGCAAGAGAATCCAGATATGGGGTGCCACCTGAAAATTAGCCGCAAATAAATCTAGATATAGGGCTTTAGATCCGCTAACCTATGGGCAGCTTCAAGCGGAGCAGGCCGAAACGGCAGGACGTTCTGAAGTGGTAGATTTGTACTCATAGAGATACCGCGTCATGTCCTTCGTTGGCCTGCATATCCACAGTGACTACAGCCTTCTGGATGGGGCCAGTCAGTTGCCCGCCCTGGTGAACCGGGCGGTGGAGCTGGGTATGCCCGCGATCGCCCTCACCGACCACGGGGTGATGTATGGGGCGATCGAGCTAATTAAGGTGTGCAAGAAGGCCGGCATCAAGCCGATCATCGGCAACGAAATGTATGTTGTCAATGGCGACATACAGCAGAAATTCAACAGTGCCGGCAAACGGGTCCGCACGCCTCGCTACCATCAAATCGTGCTGGCCAAAAACACCCAGGGCTATAAAAACCTGGTGAAGCTCACCACCCTGTCTCACCTAGAAGGGATGCAGGGCTCCGGCATTTTCTCGCGCCCCTGTATCAATAAAGACCTGCTGGAGCAGTATCACGAAGGGCTGATTGTAACTAGCGCCTGCCTCGGGGGCGAGGTGCCCCAGGCGATTTTGCAGCAGCGCCCAGAAATCGCCCGCCGCGAGGCCCAGCGGTATAAAGACCTGTTTGGCGACGATTACTACCTGGAAATTCAAGATCACGGTTCCCCCGAAGACCGAATCGTGAATGTAGAAATCGTCAAAATCGCCCGAGAGCTAGACATCAAAATCATCTGCACCAACGACTCCCACTTCATCTCCTGCAACGATGTGGAAGCCCACGACGCCTTACTCTGCATCCAGACTGGCAAGCTAATCACCGAAGACAAGCGGCTGCGCTACAGCGGCACAGAATACCTCAAGTCTGCGGACGAAATGCGTCAACTGTTTCGCGATCACTTGCCGGATGAGGTGATTGAGGAATCGATTCGAAACACCCTCGAAATTGCCGACAAGATTGAGGAATACACCGGCATTCTGGGTCAGCCCCGCATTCCCGACTTCCCGATTCCGGCAGAGTTCACCGGGGCAGAAGACTACATGGCCCATGTGGCCCGAGAGGGGCTGGTGCAGCGGATAAAGGCGGCTAGCTATGAATCGATTGAGCAGGACTATCGCGATCGCCTCGAATACGAAATCGACATGATGATCCAGATGGGGTTCCCCACCTACTTTTTGGTGGTGTGGGACTACATCCGGTTTGCACGGGAAAACAATATTCCGGTCGGTCCTGGTCGAGGGTCGGCGGCGGGCTCCCTAGTGGCCTACGCCATGGGCATCACCAATATTGATCCGGTTCATCACGGGCTCCTTTTCGAGCGCTTCCTCAACCCCGAACGGAAGTCCATGCCGGATATTGATACGGACTTCTGCATCCAACGGCGGGACGAAGTTATTGACTACGTCACTGAGAAATACGGCAAAGAACGGGTGGCCCAGATCATCACCTTTAACCGCATGACCTCGAAAGCGGTGCTCAAGGACGTGGCCCGAGTGCTGGATATTCCCTATGCAGATTCCGATCGCATGGCCAAGCTGATCCCGGTCGCACGGGGTAAACCGGCCAAGCTGAAGGTGATGATCTCCGATGAGACCCCTGCCCCGGAATTTAAGGAGAAGTACGACAAGGATCCCCAGACCCAAAAGTGGCTCGATATGGCCATGCGGATCGAGGGCATGAACAAAACCTTTGGGGTGCATGCGGCAGGGGTGGTGATCTCCAAGGCTCCCTTGGATGAAATTGTGCCCCTGCAGCGCAACAACGAGGGCCAGGTGATCACCCAGTACTACATGGAAGATGTGGAAGCCCTGGGTCTGCTGAAGATGGACTTCTTGGGGCTGAAAAACCTCACGATGATCCAAAAGGCGGTGGAAATGGTGGAGGCCGATAGCGGCAAAGTCATTGACCTCGACCATTTGCCCATGGATGACCCGGCCACCTTCAAGCTCCTCGAAAAAGGCGATCTAGCTGGGGTGTTCCAGCTTGAATCTTCGGGGATGCGTCAGATCGTGCGGGACCTGAAACCATCGGGCCTAGAAGATATCTCGTCGGTGCTGGCCCTCTATCGACCAGGACCGCTGGATGCGGGGCTGATTCCCAAATTTATTGGCCGCAAGCATGGCCGCGAAAAGATCGACTTTGCCCACGAAATCCTCCAGCCGATCCTGACTGAAACCTACGGGATCATGGTCTACCAAGAGCAGATCATGAAAATCGCCCAGGATATGGCGGGCTACTCCCTCGGTCAAGCGGACCTGCTCAGGCGGGCCATGGGTAAAAAGAAGGTCTCCGAAATGGAGAAGCATAAGGGCCAGTTTATTGCCGGATCCATGGAGAAAGGGGTGCCGAAAAAGGTGGTCGAGGTGCTCTGGGACCAGATGGTGAAATTCGCTGAATATTGCCTCAGTTACGACACCGAACTGTTAACAGTGGAATATGGCCCGCTCAAAATTGGCCAGATCGTCGAAAAGCAGATCAACTGCCAGGTTTACAGCGTTGATGTCAATGGGTTTGTCTACACCCAACCCATTGCCCAATGGCACAATCGCGGTCGTCAAGAACTGTTTGAATATCAACTTGACGATGGACGCACCATTCGTGCCACTGCCGATCATAAATTCATGACCGATACTGGAGAAATGCACCCCATTAACGACATTTTTGAGCGAGGACTAGACTTAAAACAGGCGACGGCATGGGGCTACGGAGCGTGGCAACCAGACTCAACCGTGTCTCAGCAACCGGTTTCTGCTAAGGGAGACGTCTCATGAAGCGAATCGCATTTTCATCATTGACATTGGCGGATTTGAGATCTCTGGTGGACATTGTGGAAGGGGGTGTCGGCGACTATGCCTGGACGAGGGTAGACGAGGTGGCTTTGACTGCCGATCTGCAACGGCAAGTGCAGGATGTGCAGGGTCGATTAGTCAACTACCGCACTCAATTGGTCAATGAAGCCACCATCTGGTCGCGGGCTATCTATCCTCTCTTGGTACTGGCAGAACAGGATTTTGTCCAAGCCTGGGCAGGGGTATCTTTACAAGGCACTTATCCCCACTTCGAGTTATTTGGCGTCACTGATGGGGTTTTGGGAAGCAGTTTGGCTGGTGAAGTGGAAGCCCCCTATTTAGTAGTTCTGGAGACTAAGCGTGGCGTTGATGCTCCAAATCCCCAGTTTCAACTCTACGGACAAATTTTGGCCGCTGCTCGGATGAATTGGAATCTCGATCAGCAGCCGACACAAGCTATTTTTGGCTGTTATACCATTGCCGATGTCTGGACTTTTTTGAGGGCGGAGGTAACGAATCTGGAGGGAGATCGCCCCTGTATGACTTTAGAAACTTCGCGAGAATATAGCGAAAAACTTGAAGCAGAAACAATTGTCAAAATCCTGAGGCAGGCTGTCGCCCAGAAAATAAGTTTCTCTCAAATAATGGCTTGAATCAATTTTGCTGATTGATTTTTGTAGAGATTTCAGTTGGGATACATAATCAAATCCAGATGCTTCTTGTGCTTCTCAACAACTTGGAAAAACAATTGAAATCATGACGCAGGCAATCTCACAATTATCATTTGCTCGACTTAAACGATATTTAGATGATTATAAGCTTCAGCTTGAAACAGCAATTATGGCTATCAATGTTCTCGAAGTGCCGGATGCTGACGAGGAAATCTTTACCCAAGCTCTAGCCGATCTGCATGTGTTAGCAACTGTCCTGGGATCCTACTCCGAGGGCATAGTGGACGCGATCGATCAGTTTACAGAGGCGCAGCCTGACTAAGCTATGAAGCGAGATTTGGCACTATTCAGAGCAATTTTGTTGGAAATCGAAAATTTATCTGTTGGGCAATCACTTGACGGAGATTTGTATAACGTACCTCCCAAACTCAAAAAAATTCCGGCAGCGGTCATTTGTGAACATGTCAGGCTTTTGAAAGAAGCTGATCTCATTGATGCCAAGTTGATCATTGTCCCCAATAATTTTGGGGAACGTCAAGTCGGGGCACTGGTCTCTTAACAGGTGATATCCTGAAACCCTCTTGTGGTCAATAGCTCATAGGTTGAGATAGGCCGATTGCAGTATCCCATTTGCAATAGCCCTCCGGGCATGGCTTCGCTAGAGCTGGCGTCTTGTTTTTGCTCAGTCCCCAGTGAGGTCTGACCCAGTTGTGGATCAAACGCTGTACATCCAAAACCCGCTGTAATGCTTCAACGCGTTTGGCATACAAGTTTTGCCGTCGTCGGTAGGCGCTCGCTCGTCGCCTGAGCGCTGCATTCTGCGCCACCCTGCGGGAAGGCTAACGCCTACATTGTGATTGGCATGAATCTCATGCTTAGGGCTAATGAAGG
>JBHJIP010000074.1:0-15160 GCA_050043365.1 Leptolyngbyaceae cyanobacterium | reverse complement strand
GAAGAGGAGGATGCTCCATGAGGTCAGTTCTAAGTTGGGGAACTTGAGCTTCTCATGGAGTGCCTCTTTCAAAAACCTCTGTCTCATTTGAGACTCACCTAGTCATAGGGGGTTCAGGACTTTTCTGCACCACTAAGGTATCCGTCATCCAAATCCAAATTGGGGCAATATCTAGGATGCTGCGCAAACTTTGCTTTTGGTGCATCAGCTCCAGTTGAGACTGCTGCAAGGCTTGTTCAGCCGCTTTGCGATCGCTGATATCAATAATCAAGCCTTCCAACAGGGTGGGATTACCGTTGTCGTCTAAGATGGCTTGCCCTTGTTCCCACAGCCACTTTTCTTCCCCCTGTTTCGTGCGAATCCGATAGACCACGCGATAGGGTCGGTTGGCGGAGATCGCGGTTTCAACCTCAAGACCCACGGCTTCAGCATCATCGGCGTGCATCATCGCAGCAAAGTCAGTGACGCGGTTGTTGATGAGTTCGTCAGAGGTATAGCCGGTTAACTCAGAGCAGCCTTCGCTGACGAAATGCATGGTCCAATGCTCATCGTTGGCGGCTAGGTAGGCCATTCCTGGCAGGTTGCTCATCAAGGCCGCTAGCCGTCGTTGATCGGTTTGGGCCTGGGTATAGAGGCGGGCATTTTCTAAAGAAATGGCGGCTTGGGTCGCCAAGAAGTTAAGCACCAAGATGCGATCGCCCGTAAACACCCCATGGGTGAGACGATTTTCGAGGCAAACCACCCCAACACAACGACCCTGATGGAGCAGGGGTAAACCCAAAACGCTCTGGGGGTGATGCTGTCGGAGGTAGTCGCCCACTACGGGTAGCTCGGTGGCCAGGTCATCAAGGACCACGGTTTCCTGAGTGTTTTTGACGTATTGAATCAGCTTGAGGGGAAGAGCTGGGTGATCCTCTAGGGGTTCAGCACAGAGCTGGGTTTCTGCGGGGGTCGAAATGGCCTGCACTTGCCATCTCCCCGTTTCATCAGGGAGGACTAGGATACAACGATCGCTTCCCGAGTTTTGCAGAATAATTTGCGTCAACTGGCACAATAGATCCTCCAGCTTCAGAGTGCTGGCCAGGGTTTGGGAGGCCTTAAGCACCGTGGCGAAGTCAATAGCCTGATTGAGGTCGTTGCGACTGGAATTTGTACGAGATTTTGCATGGGCTGAGACCGACGGAGCGGCTAGGGTCATCAGGGTATCCATCACCCCAGCCGGGGGATTGGAGGGCTGCAAAATCGGTCGTAGCAGATCGCGATAGCGGGTCTCTAAATCGGCTACTTTAGCCTTTGCCCCCCAGCGGGCATAGCAGTAGTAGGCATCTTGCATGTAAACCGCCGCAATTTTCTCCTTGCCCCAGTCCAGATAAAACTCAGCGGCAAGCTCATGTGCTAATGCCTCTTCTTGAATATAGCCGTTGGCTTTAGCTCCAGTGATGGCACGATCATAGGCCTCTATAGCTTCTAACTTCTGACTTAAGCAACGGCATTTTTCTGCTAAAACTAGGTCATGTTTATGCTGAAAATTCATCGGGGCATGTTCTGCCCAAAAGGCGAGTTTCCTCTGGTTGTCTTCGACTTGTGAAGTTATGCAGCTTTGCTCTGAACCTGACGCCGCATCATATATGGAGAGTCGCGACAGGGAGTCATACAAATAAAATAGAGGGACAGTTGGTTGTGACGTACTTGCCATTAAATAGTTGGCAGCTATCTCAATGTGTTCTAAAGCTTTTTCTCCTTGATCAAACCAGTAGCAAAGAATTGCCTTATGCAAATATAAGCAATACAGCCCTAACATGTTGTTGGACGATTGATATATTGGCATCATTTCATTTTCATTAAAAGCCTCCCCTATAAGCTTCTCAGGATTTTTACTGCTACTGGTTAGATTCAAAGCAATTTGACGCAACAGTTCATTGTTGCTCAGATGTAATGACTGCTTAATTTGCCTGATCTGTGTGCTGTAAGTAGTAATTTTGTGTGTTAAATCCTCTAATTTAGTGCCCACCAAATAGGAGGACTGGCTTTCGTAGTAACGACTCAATGCCGCACCATCTAAGTTGCCTGATTCCAAACCAAACTGGTAGGCCTTTTGCAGAAGTGGAATGCTTTCTTTAAGATGCGTCTTCCAGGGAAAAGTGAGCGCTCCAACCATGAGCAGGACACGGGTACTCGTTTCTTTATGGCTAAAGCGTTCTGACAAACTGAGGGCCAGACGGCCAAACTCATAGCCCGCCAGAATGTCATTTTTTTTGCCACACAGCATAAAGCTATAGCGGGCATAGGCCCCAGCCGAGATCGGGGTATTGCCATGCAATAGAGAAAGCTTTACCTGAGCCAGGATAATCAGTGGAAATAGTTGCGGTTGCGTTAAATAGACTGTGGCAGCCATGCTGTTGAGGATTTTCAGAGCTGCCAGAGCATAACGATCAGTCATAACGGACAGGTCAAGTAATGACTGAGACTTTTCTGCAGGGGGTATCATATCGCCCACCTCAGCCCAGGCTTTTTGAATATCAGCTGGGCTGGGAGCGGTGGGAATTGAGACCCCTAGTCTGCCTAAAATTTCTTGCCCGATCGCGATCGCTTGGCTGGATTGGCCCTGGGCAGAGTGAATGAACAAATTGATTTCATTTGCCTTCACTTCATCTAAAGGCGTCTGGACATGGCGCAGAATGACTTCAGACCACTGCTGTGATTGTTCAAAATTACCTTTCAGATAAGCGGACTCTGCGGCTAGTTCATGAAGAGCCAGCGTCTGCTCATAATGCTCATGCCAACTATTTGAGGCTAATAAATTGATGCCTATCAACGCATACTGATAGGTCATTCCGTGAGCGGTGGCTTTTTTAGCCTTCAACGCTGCTTTAAAGTTAAGTTGTCGCAACTGCTGTCGTTCTGCAGATGTTGCTAATAATTCGATCCCTATATTCAGATGATTGACAATGTCGAAAAGTTGATCTTCGAGTTCAATCTCTGAACGGTTGGCCACCAATAAATTACCGATTTTTAAATGTGTTATTGGCTTTTGAGAATCTGGAATCAACCAGTAGGCTGCCTGCTGAACGCGATCGTGTAAGAAGTGATAATTTATATTGATGTCTGCCATGGCTTCATGGGCGATGACATTTGCTTCTAGATGAAACTTATAGACATCACTTTGCGGCAAAATAAACCTTGCCTGTAATGCTTCCCATAAGGCTGCTTCTACTTCAGCTTGAGGTTTTTTAGAAACAACCGCTAAGGTCTCTAAATCGAAATTTGCACCAATGCAGGCCGCTAATTTCAAAACGTCTTGGGTTATGGCTGGCAGCTTTTGCAATCGTGACACCACCAACTCAACCACATCGTTAGTTAAAGCTGCTGCCTGCACCTGCACCAGGTCACACTGCCAATAGCCTGCATCAGCATCCAAGCAAATGAATTGCTCTTGATGTAAGACATTGAGAAACTGGGCAACAAAAAAGGGGTTACCCTGGGTCTTTTGCATGATCAGTTCGGTCAAAGGACTGACTAACGAAACTGGGGCATGCAGGGTATCTGCAATCAGTTGATTGAGATGTTCAAACTTGAGGGGGCAAAGGGTGATGGTTTGGATGGCAGCGCCCGCTCGATCCATCTCCTCCACAGTGATAATCAAGGGATGATCTGGGACAACTTCATTGTCTCGATAGGCTCCTAACAGCAACAGATGCTCAGTTGAAGAACCAGACATCAGCACCTGCATCAGGTCCAAAGAGGTCGAGTCCGCCCACTGCAAGTCATCCACAAAGATCACCAAGGGATGTTCAGCAGTGGTGAATACCTGAATGAACTGTTGGAACAGCAGATTAAAGCGATTCTGAGCCGCCATGCCCGACAGTTCAGGGACCGCAGGCTGAGGCCCGAGAATCGTTTCTAGCTCAGGAATCAGGTCGATAATCACCTGGGCATTCTCCCCCAGGGCGTCTATAACTTGCGCTTTCCAGGTCGCCAGTTCCCCATCGCTTTCGCTGAGTAGTTGCCTCACCAAGTCACGGAACGCCTGCACAAAGGCACTGAAGGGCACGTTGCGGTTGAACTGATCAAACTTGCCTTTGATGAAATAGCCCCGCTGACGGGTAATGGGCTTGTGGACTTCGTTGATGACAGCGGTTTTGCCAATACCGGAAAAACCTGCGACCAGCATCAGTTCAGATGTGCCTTGGGCAACGCGGTCAAATGCATTTAACAACTGCTGCACTTCAGCTTCCCGACCGTAAAGCTTCTCGGGAATCAGGAAGAGATCGCTGATATCCCGTTCACCCAAAGTGAACGCCGCGACTGCCCCAGCTTCTGTCCACTGGGTCGAGCAACGCTTCAGATCATGCTTCAAGCCCAAGGCACTCTGATAGCGGTCTTCCGCATTTTTGGCCATCAGCTTGGCGACGATCTCGCTCACCATAGTTGGCACATCAGGATTGAGCTGATCCACTGCTGGGGGCACTTGGGCCATGTGGCAATGGATGAGTTCTAAGGGATCTTCGCTGGTGAACGGCAGTTGCCCCGTCAGCAGTTGATAGAGGGTGACGCCCAGGCCGTAAAAGTCGGTGCGATAATCAATGCCGCGATTCATCCGCCCGGTTTGCTCAGGGGCCAGGTAGGCCAGAGTGCCTTCCAAACTACCGGGACTCTGCAGTGCCTGGGTTTCCTTAGGCAATCGGGAGGCGATGCTGAAGTCGATCAGCTTCACCTGCTTAGAGTCGGGATGAATCAGAATATTGGCGGGTTTGATGTCTTTATGGATCACCCGCTGCTGATGCAACTCGTGGAGAATATCAGCAAGTTGACTCGCAACGTTTAGACTTTCCCCTAGGTCCAGAGCCTGCTGTTGAACGTAGTCTCCGAGAGACTGTCCCCCAGTGTCTTCCATCACCAGGGCGTAGCTGTTGCCCCAGGGCACCAAGTCAAGAGGGCGCACAATACCGCTGAGGGGAAGGTTTTTAGCGAGGGCATACTGATTGCGAAATTGCACCAGCTCAGCAAAGCTGGGATATTCCTCAGTCAACGCTTTCACCACGACGGATTGGTTGGTGCTGGTCTGAAGGGCGCGGTAGACAGTAGTGCGATCCCCCACATGCAAGGGCTCAACCGGTCGATAGCCCGCAATATTGGGGAATGAATCAGGAAGCATTTGCTGTGAGGGCGGCTAGCGTAACCTTTTCAATTCACAGCATTCCCAGTCGCCTCCCAGATCTGGAGACGATTTACCCGAGATCAGTAGGTTCCCCGGGGATAACCTGAGTTTTAAGTCAAGCTATAGCTGGCCGAATCCCTTGTTCTTTTTACCCTTTTGCTTTTTTGTGCCGCCGCCCACACCGGGATGGCCACGATAACCGGGTTGGGGGCCGCCGCCCATGCCAGGGAAACCACCCCCCATCCCAGGAAAGCCACCACCCATACCCGGCATACCACCGCCCATACCCGGCATGCCCATTTGGCCAGAACCCATTTGCTGCATTAGCGATCGCATCTTTTGAAAATCACTCACTAGCTTGCTGACATCCTTTTCTTTGTATCCAGCCCCTGTAGCAATGCGGCGGCGACGGCTGGGAGAACCCGAGAGTAGTTCAGGATTTTTGCGCTCTTTCAGGGTCATGGATTTGATCATCGCTTCCACCCGCTTCAGTTGGGTTTCCCCCTCCCGCAGCTGGTCGTCAGAGATCTTGCCCGACATGCCAGGAATCAGCTTCATGATTCCGCCGAGGGAACCCATGTTCTTCATCAGGCGGGTTTGCTTGAGAAAGTCGTCGAAGTCAAACTTGGCCGACAGGATCTTCTCCTGCATTTTCTCAGCATCGGCAAAGTCCACCGCTTCCTGGGCTTTTTCCACCAGGGTGAGCACATCGCCCATGCCCAAAATGCGGGAGGCCATGCGGTCTGGGTAAAATGGCTGTAGGGCTTCGACCTTTTCCCCGACCCCAATAAACTTAATCGGCTGACCCGAAATTTGCCGAACGGACAGAGCCGCGCCCCCGCGAGAATCCCCGTCCATCTTGGTCAAAATTGCCCCGGTCACCCCAATTTCGTCGTGGAAGGTACGGGTGAGGCTAGCGGCCTCCTGGCCGGTCATGGCATCTACCACCAGCAGCACCTCATCCGGCTGGATGGTGCGCTTGATTTCTGCCAGTTCTGCCATCATCACCGGGTCAATTTGCAGACGACCGGCAGTATCGACAATGACCGTGTCTACCCCGGCTGCCTTGGCCTGGGCAATGCCTTGACGGGCGATTTCGACTGGGTTGGCATCGGTGCCCAGCTCAAAAACGGGCACGTCAATCTGTTTCCCCAGGGTGATCAGCTGATCGACCGCAGCGGGACGATACACGTCCGTAGCCACCAGCATGGTAGACCGGTTTTCTTTGCGCAGATGCAGGGCCAGTTTGGCCGATGCTGTGGTTTTACCCGTCCCTTGTAAACCCGCCATCAAGACCACAGTCGGAGCCGTATCGGCATGGGCAAGGGGGGCGTTATTTTCCCCCATCAGAGCCACCAGCTCATCGTTGACGATTTTGATGAACTGCTGGCCGGGATCTACCCCTTTGACCACTTCTGCCCCTTGGGCGCGCTCTTGCACCTGGGCCACAAAGGTCTTGACTACCTGCAGGTTTACGTCGGCTTCGAGTAGCGCCCGCCGTACATCTCGCAGCGCCTCCTGAATGTTGGTCTCGCTAATTTTGTCTTGGCCTCGGAGCTTTTTCCAGGCCCCTTCAAAGCGTTCAGAGAGGGCTTCAAACATTTAAGTACGGTGCAAATAGATAGCAATAAATCACCCCATTGAGATGCAACCTGCACTCGGTGAGGGGAGGGTAATCGACAAATCACCTAGGGATTCTATTTTAGAGTGCGCTATGTACTAACGGGAAAAAACGGGTCAGGCAACCGTAGCTGCACCGCCTCTCATAATACTTCGAGGCGCTTTAACCCTTCCCATACAAGAGTGTTGATTTTGATCGATGAAAGCTCTTCAGGTCTTGCCTGCTCCGGTTCACAATTCGGGCACACTGGTGAGCAACTGTAGGGGTAAGGCCGGATTGAACGAGGTCAGTAGTCTATATAGGGTGGAGCCATGGCGCAGGGAATAGAGCTACACAATCCAGCCCTTGATCAGCCCGTCAGTGGAAGGCACTGGTGGCGGTGGATTAAGGCCTTATTGCGTCCGGCAGGTCCCGCTTTAGTCAGCAGTGCAGACCCGGAGGCTGTAGCCGTGGAAGAGACCAGTATGGATGCTGCCCATGGCGAGACTGCTCCTTTACCGTCCCAAATGCCGGACTGGTGGTCAGTCATTCAGCGGTATAGCCGCCTCTTGGTGGCGGTGGTTGACCTGAGCACGCATCGGATTGAATGGACCAGCGATCGCTTCCGCAAGTTAGTGGGCATGACTGAATGTCCACCAACCCTGGGAGATGTAGTGCTCAGTCGCCTCAGCCCGGTGGATCAATTGTTGGTGCGAGAGCGGGTGCGCCGCCATGTCTTAAATGCAATTTTGACCGATCACTATGGTCAACCCGGTCTAATTGCTCCCCGCTGGCTCCATGAACCGTTGATTGTGGCAGTGGGGCAAACCGAGAGTGATGGCCAAAGGCCGGTCGGAGACCGCCCCCGCTATGTCGAGTTTTCAGTTAGCAGCGATCTGATTCAAATCGAGCATTTGACGGAACCCGTGCAAGCAGCCCTGAGTCATTGTTGGGGCACGGTCCCTGATGCGGCCACGGTGATGAACCAACTTCATGGGGAAAGTACGCCGCTGCAGGGGGTGCTGGAGCAGCTCAGCCCCCAAACCTATCGGGCCAGCGGCACGATTTTGATTGAAGGGGTCGATATTACGGAGCGGGAGGTGGCCCAGCGCCTTATACAGCTCTTGCTCGATCGCGAATCGGTTTTAGAACCCAGCCGCTTTAAGCAAGTGAATGAACTGATGCGGCGACTCTTTCGCGCCCAAGATAGTTTGATCCTCACCGTTGAAAATGATGTGGCTCGGGTCTATACCGATTTAGAAGCCCCAGATTGGACTGAAACCCTCTATCCCGTCGCCACTTTGCAAGGGTCGCCGTTGTTTCAAGCGGCTTGTCAGGGCCAGGTGCTGTCTGTGCCAAACTTGACGCCCCCTTGGGCCACAGCTTTTGAGCAAGTTTTGGGCGATCGCGGCGCTAAGTCCGTCTTAATGCTGCCTTTGATGGTGCAATCCACCCAGCTCAAAATTGCGTCGCGACTGTTTGGGTTGGTAGCGCTGGTCAGTGACCAAGTAGATGGCTTTGACACCATTGATCAGCACCATGCCGAGACCCTCGTACCGGCTCTGGTCGTGGCCATGCGCCAAACGGTGCAGGATGGGTTCAGCAATATTCATCCGTCGGTGCGGTGGCGCTTTGAGGAAGAGGCCGAACGCCGCAGCTTGGGATTGCCGCCCCAGGCAATCACCTTTAATACGGTTTACCCGCTCTATGGCATTTCCGATATTCGCGGCTCTTCTAAAGCTCGTAATCAAGCGATCCAATCCGATTTGCTGGCCCAGCTCCGGCTGGGGCTGGCGGTAGTTGAGGCGATCTCGGCAACGAATGTGGGGGCGTTTATTGAGCAACTGCGCCTCGATATCGTTACCCATATTGAAGGGTTAGAGCAGGGGGTAACTGTTGATGCCGAAGTCACCATGGAGCGCTATTTGCAGCGCCATCTAGAAGACCATTTTGACTACTTTCGGCAATGCAGCCCTGCAGCCGATGGGGCGATCTCCGCTTATTTAGCAGCTCAAGATCCCGATCATGGCTGCGTCTACGAGGCCCGTGCGGCCTACGACCACATGGTGCACCACATCAACCAAGCTCTAATGGAAACCTGGCAGCAACAGCAGCGCACCATGCAGCAGATTACCCGCCACTACTGCGACATTGAGGCTACCGATGGTATCGACCACATGATGTATGTGGGGCAGTCAATTGATAAGCGGTTTACCGAATTTCATCTACACAGCTTGCGCTACGAGCAATTGCGGGCCATCTGCGCCTGTGCCCGCACCAGCTTTGCCCTCAAGGCCCATCACGATACCGAGATGGACATCACCCACTTGGTATTGGTGCAAGACACCACCGTGGATATCACCCACGACGAAAATACCGAACGCCTCTTTGAGGTGCGCGGCACCCGCGATACCCGCTACGAAATCGTCAAAAAGCGCATCGACAAGGCCATTGACGCCCATACGCAGGCCCGCATCACTCAGCCAGGTTGCTTGACCTTGGTTTACTCCACCGTAGAAGAATGGCGAGAGTACCAGCAATACATTCGATACTTGCAGCGTGAGGGTTGGGTGGATCAATCGGTAGAGCAGGGCTCGGTCGAACCCTTACAGGGGGTGACCGGCCTCAAATTTGCGCGGGTGCGGGTTGTGCCAGAAGACAGCGCTGAGCGATGAAAACCAACGCGGCCCGCCTGCTCGATCTCCTCAAGATTCCCTACGAGCTGCTCACCTACGACGTAGATCCCAATGATCTGGCCGCAGAAAGCGTAGCCGCGAAGCTGAACCTTCCCCCAGCTCAAGTGTTTAAGACCTTAGTGGCGCGGGGTGATCGCCATGGGGTCTGCCTCGCAGTGATTCCTGCCGATAGTCGTTTAGATTTAAAAGCGCTGGCTAAGGTGTCTGGCGATCGCAAGGCCGAAACCGTTCCCCTCAAAGAAGTCCAAAGCTTAACGGGCTACATTCGCGGCGGCGTCACTGCCCTGGCCTGCAAAAAGCCCTATCCCGTTTATCTACATAACTCTGCTGCCTCTTTTGAGCGCATCGCCGTTTCGGCTGGCAAACGCGGCTACATGTTGCTGGTCGCCCCTGTCAATTACTGTCAAGTCCTAGATGCCACCTTTGGCCACCTCACACTGGTGTGATTGCTGAGCGCCGTTGTGACCGTCATCACTGATGGGCGAACCATGGGGTAAATCCACCGTTGGCTTTCGCCCAAGTCGCTCCTATGATAATTTGTAGCGGTAGATACAATATGGCGGCAAATCATGTGACTCTAGTCATGTTCATAGACTGATCCCAATTACAAAATCCTTTACGAGAGGGTCACAGCCGTATCACCCTCAAGCCGCCACACTAGATCCAGTCATAAGTTGATGTTTAAAAGATGACTTCACAAAGCTTGTCCACAGCCATCTCGGACCTCTACGCCCAGGTAATTGACACGAAGCAAATTACACTGGCAGACCGTCAAGTCTTGCTCGAAGCCATCCATGCTCGAAGCTTGGGTGAAGACGAGCGTCAGGCCATTGACCGCGTGCTCTGGTCGGCCAGTCGGGGCCGGATGCGATTTGTAGACGGTTAAAAGCGCTGTTAAATACTCAGCCGCTGGTAGACCTGGTCTAAATGACGCAGGTGGTGACCGGGGTCAAAGCAGCTCTCAATTTCTTCTGGGCTGAGCTGAGCCTGCACACGCTCGTCGCCACTCACCAACGCCCGGAAGTCCCCTCCCTCAGTATTCCAAGCGGTATGGGCTAGGGACTGCACAATCTGATATGCCTCTTCCCGCCCCATGCCCTTATTCACTAGGGTCAGCAGCACCCGCTGACTAAACACCACGCCCCCGTAAACGTTCAGATTGCGCCGCATGTTGTCGGGGTAGACCAGCAGGTTTTTTACCAGTTTGGTAATCTCGACCAACATGAAATGGGTCAAGATGCAGGAGTCCGGTAGGGTAACCCGCTCAACTGAGCTATGGGAAATGTCGCGCTCATGCCAGAGGGCCACGTTTTCGAGCATGGCCATGGCGTTACCCCGGATAATTCGCGCTAATCCGGTCAGTCGCTCTGAGCGGATCGGGTTGCGCTTGTGAGGCATAGCCGAGGACCCCTTTTGCCCCTTAGAGAAGAACTCCTCAACTTCCAACACATCGGTGCGCTGTAGATTGCGAATCTCGACGGCAAAGCGCTCAATCGATGCCGCCAGTAATGCCAATGCATTGGCAAATTCGCCATGGACATCCCGAGAGATTACCTGGGTGGACGCGGTGTCGGGACGTAAGCCCAACTTTTGACAGGCCAGGGCTTCCACCTTGGGCTCAATGTTGGCATAGGTGCCCACGGCCCCTGAAATCTTGCCGACGGCGATGGTGTCTTGCAGGGCGGTGAGGCGATCGCGGTGGCGCAGCATCTCCGCAAGCCAACCAGCTAGTTTAAACCCAAAGGTCATCGGCTCGGCATGGATGCCGTGGGAACGGCCAATCATCACCGTATCTCGGTGTTCTTGAGCCCGGTAGCGAATCGCCTGGATGAGGTTTTCTACATGCACCATAATCACCTGTAGGCTCTGGACAAGCTGCAGCGACAGGGCTGTATCTAGCATGTCAGAACTGGTCATGCCCAGGTGAATGTAGCGTCCGGCATCGCCCACATACTCGTTTAAGTTGGTCAAAAAGGCGATCACGTCGTGACGCACCTCTGCCTCGATTTCGAGAATGCGTTTGGGCTCGAAGTCTGCCTTGGCCTTGATCTCATCAACCGCTTCTTTGGGGATGTACCCCAAGTCGGCTTGGGCTTCACAGACAGCAATTTCGACCTGCAGCCAGGTTTTAAACTTGGCCAGATCCGTCCAGAGTTCGCCCATCTCGGGCAGGGTATAACGTTCGATCAAGGGGTGTTGCAGAATACAGCCGCTCTATTCTACCGATTGGGCTGACGGGAATCGGTAAATGTCACGGAATCTGTCATAGCGATGCTGGAGTAAGAAAGAATATGCAGCTTTCGGGTAACTTCTGACCTAAGGGCACATGATCTATGGGAAAGCCCGCGGGGAAGTCCGCTGTTGTGACTGATGTAGGCGAGAAATCATGGTGAATGCCCTTGAATATTGGGTCCAGCAATCGGTCGGTGCCCTCACCCCAAATCTGGGTTGGATGGTCTGGAATACCTTTTTGGCCCTAATTCCGTTGGGGCTAAGCGGCTGGCTTTTTTTATCTGAGCAGCGGCGCTCTTTATTCTGGTGGTTCGGCTTGGTCACTTTCATCGCCTTCCTGCCCAATGCCCCCTATGTTTTGACGGATGTGATTCACCTCGTGAATGACATTCGCTGGGGCTACTCCATTTGGGTGATTAGCTTAGTGCTGGTACCAGCCTATCTGCTGTTTATGGCGGTTGGATTCGGAGCCTATGTGCTCTCGATGATTCGTCTGGGCCGGTATGTGCATCGCTGGCGGGGTGAGCGAGCCGTGATTTTTTCAGAAATTACAATTCACGGGTTGTGCGCCATTGGGATTTACTTGGGCCGGTTTCGCCGCTTTAACAGTTGGGATTTACTCACTCAACCCGACACGGTTTTGAAAACGACGATTGCCCATTTAATGGAGCAGCGACCTTTGGTGATTGTGGTGGCAACGTTTGTGGTGCTGACAAGTCTGTACTGGCTCTGTAAGCAAATTACGTTGGCCCTAGCTTGGTACTGGCCGAATCGGCAGCAATGGGCCTGGCAACCCCCTCGGCAGCTTCCTGGATAGTTGCCATTTCTGGCGGCGAGGGTTTTGGCTTATGGAATGTATTCCACCCTGGCCCGCAGCCCTGCTTGGTTGAGGCGATCTGCTGTCGCCTGGGCTTCAGCTAATGTGTCAAAAGCGCCAGCCTGCATCATCGGTTGGTCATTTACCCGCACCTGAAAAGCGTCGGGCACTAAGGCTTCGAGCTGAGTTCGACTGGTTTCATCGTTAGCGTCTACAAAGACCCGATAATACAGTCCCAAAATCGTGGCACGGGATGGGGGTGGAGGTGGACCTTCTCCAGCGGTGATGTCCGTGGCTACCGCTGTTGCCGAGCCCCCATTGCCAACTGGAATATTCTGGTTTGGCACGATCAGAATATTGCTGGAAATCGGCCCTCTAGGGGCAGCACTGGGGGTCGCTAGAGGTTCCGCTGCAACGGTTTCAGGTTGGGACTCAGGTTCGGCAGGAATCACCGGAATAGCAACAGCGTCAGCAGAAGCTGGGTTCGCAATTACAACCTCGGTAGCACGATTCCGTTGTTGCAGGCGCGATCGCAAGTCCTCTGCAGTATTTTCTGCAGTTGCCGCTACCAAGTCAGCACTATCTACTTCTGAGGGCAGTGGCTCTACTGCGATTGGAATCCTATCTTCTGGCAAGTTGGGCAGTTCAGGCACTAAAGGCAAGGTCAAAGCGGTCTCAATGTCCAACGGCTCAGCTGTTGTTTCCGCAGGGATAGCTTCTGACTCTGCCAAAGCGGTAAGGGCAACAGGCTCAGTTGCGATTGGCAGAGGCTCAAAGGTGGGTTCTGGAAGAGGAGTGATCTCCGCTTCTGGCTCAGGAATCACGGCAACGACAGAATTGGCCGCGATTTCGGTAAGGTCCGACTCGGGGGCAGCGGTGGGCGGAATGACAGCAACGGTCGGTTCAGGTATGGCTGTGGCCGGAGGCGTAACCTCAGCAGGAGCGACCTGAGCAGGGGCAACGGGCGGTGGGGCAATGGTAGCGACGACTGCGCTAGGGGCAGCATCGGGCCATGGGCCATAGTCCAGGACGCTATTGCGGCGGTTGTTCAGAATTTGATTGTTCCGCAACTGGGGACGCGCTGACCCATGGAGAACCAGCCCCTCTTGGTTATGGGAGATGTTGTTGCCGACGATTTGGGGCGTGGCGGCAGGCGCTACAGAAATACCGATACCGGTATTTTCAAAGACGTTGTCCTGAATCTGGGCTGAGGAGGGGCCATTAACGACTAGACCGGCATTCCCATTCTCAAAAAAGTAGTTGCCCTGAATCACTGGGCTACCGCCACCGGCAATGTAGATACCGGTGGCACCGCTACGAACGAAGGCGTTTTGCACAATCACGGGACTACCGTTTTCGATCCAGACGCCGTGGCCCTGGGGATGGGGATTGGAGACGGTGACATTGGCGAGACCAGCGCGATCGTTGCCCAGCAAGGTGAGGTGGCGCAGCCCTTGACTGGGGGTGAGGTAAGAACCTGACCCTTGAATAATGACGTTGGCAGCATTAGGGCCAGGGGTGCCTTGCAGGGTGACGCCAGGGCGCAGCGCAATAGGAAAGGTTTCGCCTGAGGCTTCGTTGTAGAGGCCGGGGGACAGCACAATAATGGTGTTGGGGCCAGCTACCTGGAGCGTGTGGGTGATGGTTTGGAAGGGGCTCATCTGACCGCCATCCCCATTCAGGTCATCACCAGCGGTGGGGTTAACGTGCAGAAGGGTGTAGTCGTTTGGTGTTTGGGCAATTTGGTTAGGAGCTGCAGATTCGGTCAAAGGGGCAGGGGTCTCAGCCACCACAGCTTGAACTTGGCTCAAAAGGCCGAGGCTAGTGGCGAAAAAGAATGCTGTTACGATGTGGCGGCACGCAATGGTTTTGCCCCCACCCAACGCGGGATGACTCATCGCTCAACGTGATAGCTCAGATATGATGTCCTCAGATGATGAGTTCATCAAAGTTAACCCATATTTAGTGGTGTACTGGCAAGCCGCACGCCACTGCTAGAAAATCATGGGAGGGTTTTGAACAATGCTGCCGGTACAACGCCATGCCTTAGATATGTTGTACGTGAATATGTTTGCAATTTAGAAATTTTGACGCCTGCCTAGATCAGCCCTGTAGGCTACAACGAATAAGAAGCCAGCCACCAAGCTGCCCCCATGACTATTCTGAATCGGTCTATTCAGCAAATTGTGCCGCCGCGTCCGCCCCACGAGACGCTGCCAACCATGTATGATTTGCCTTTCGAAAACGCTGAGGAACCTGGTTTGCCGGATGAGTTCCATTACTTACAGCCGCAATTGCTGAGTGCAACGTTGCGCATTGCTCAATATGGAGAGGCCGATATCTTTAGCGTAGGAGATATGAATCTCTACTACGATGCGCGACATACCGCTTGGTATAAGCGCCCTGATTGGTTTGCAGTGGTGGGTGTGCCTCGGCTGTATGAATCACGGGATATGCGATTGAGCTATGTGGTCTGGCAAGAGGGGGTCAGCCCATTTGTGGTTGTCGAATTGATTTCACCGGGGACGGAAAAGGAAGCTCTCGGTCAGACGGAAAGGAGGGATGAAGGTATTCCCACTAAATGTGAGGACTAAGCGCAAATTTTACGGATGCCTAACTACGTAGTAAATGATCGCTAGTCAAATACCATACGGTCG
>JBHJIP010000073.1:0-23314 GCA_050043365.1 Leptolyngbyaceae cyanobacterium | reverse complement strand
AAACCCAGGGGTGCCGACAAACTGGTGAGGGGGGCCTGATACGTGCCGCTATGGCCCACGTCTACCAAACATTCGCGAACGGCCCCAAAGTCAATCAGTACCAGGCGACCATCCTGCTTACAGCGGATGATATTGGGGGGCTTGATGTCACGGTGAATGATGCGGCGGCGGTGGATAAACTTGATCACCGGCAGCAAATCTTTTAAAAAGCGCTTCACTTGCAGCTCACTTTGCACCCCATGGCGGCGCAGCTCCTTAGTGAGCACATCCCCCTGGATGTATTCCTGCACCAGGTAAAAATCTTGGTTAATGGTGAAATAATCGAGCAGTCTAGGAATTTGAGAATGGCTGCCCACCTTGGCTAAAACCTTGGCCTCTTGGCGAAAGCGCCGCTTTGCCCGCTCTAGAGCCATGGGGTTTTGCACCTTGGGGCACAGCTGCTTAACCACGCACAAGGACTGACCCGGCAGATGCTGATCGCGGGCCAAGTAGGTAATGCCAAACCCGCCGGAGGCGAGAACACGGCTAATGCGGTAGCGATCGCGAAAGACATCCCCTGGATCATGCACCGCCTGTCGTCGGGCCGGTTGACGACTCAAGCGATTTAAAGGGCATGTCAAGGGAGCAGAATGCTGGAGGGAGTCTTGCATGGTCGCAGGAGGAACACCGAAGCTACAACAACTGTACACGGTCTCCCTAGGAGCGCGACTCGGTATTAATCGGCAACCCAAACCGAAAGGTGCTACCGCCGCCGAGTGTGCTTTCAACCGTTATTTGGCCCCCATGGAGCGTAACCAGACGGTAGCAGATGGTCAGACCAATACCGGTGCCGCCCGAACGGCGATCGCGGGCAGGATCGGCTCGCCAGAAGCGATCGAACACGTGGGGTAGATCTTCTGCCGCAATGCCCTCGCCCGTGTCTGCAACCGATATCCAAAGAAAAGGGGACTGCATACAAGCCCTGACCGTCACTTGCCCAACTTGGGTATGGCACAGGGCATTGGTCAGTAGATTCACCAAGATTTGCTCTAGCCGCTCCGGATCGACCATCACTTGGGGCAAATCAGGGGCACAGTCCAAGACCAACTGCACCGGGGCATCAGAGGGCTGCTGGTCTTTAAAGCGGGCCACCACCGAGGTCAATAGGGGGCCAATGGCCAGCGGTTGCCGATGAATGGGTAAATACCCCGACTCGAGTTGAGATAGCTCCTGTAGGTCATTCACCAACCGCTGCAGCCGCTGGGTTTCTCGGGCTAACCGCTCGTACACGGCGGGTTCAGCCGTAACCGTTCCGTCGGCTAGACCCTCCAAATAGCCCCGCACAATCGTTAAGGGGGTGCGTAACTCGTGGGATAAATCCCCCACCAGTTCCCGCCGCCGTTGCTCAACCCCCGCCAGATCCGCCGCCATGTGGTTCACACTCTGGGCCAACTGGGTTAACTCTGGGATGTCGTAGTTAGGTAGACGCTGCTCTAGCTCCCCTGCCGCAAACTGCCGGGTGATGGTTTCGATTTCTTCGAGGGGGCGAACGATGCGACGAGCCAACCAATAGCTGGTGCCGCTAGCGGCAAGCCCCCCCAACAACCCAGCCCAAACCATGCCCCGTCCCCAGGCAAATTGAAAGCCCTGTACAAGCTCGGTTCGTATTTGGCCAACGCTAAAGTTACGACCCTGAATCCGTTGCAGGTAAACCACAAACAGCCGGGGGGAATAGAGCCAGCCGACTGTAGCTAAGGTGATGATGCCCACCATTAGCACCATCAAATAAGACCAAAACAAACGGCTCCGCAGGCTGGGTTGACGCATTTAGCTAGGGCGTGGCCGGTTCTGGGTCTTCAAACTTATAGCCCACGCCAATCACGGTCTTAATAAATTGCGGCTGGGCTGGTTCAGGCTCCACCTTTTTACGCAGTCGGGCAATATGGGCATCCACAATCCGCTCATCTCCGTAAAAGTCGCCGTCCCAGAGTTTGTCAATCAGCTGCGATCGCGTCCAGACCCGACCCGGGGCACTGACAAAAGTAGCCAACAAGTCAAACTCTAGCGTAGTTAGATTCAGAGGTTCTGGGGGGTTGAGTCGCTGGGCCGTCCGCTCGGCCAAATCCAACCTGAAGTGACGACTTTGATGTTGAGGGGACTGCCCCCCCTGGCGCAGGCTGCGACGCAGGAGCGCCCTGACCCGCGCCACCAGTTCACGGGGACTAAACGGTTTGACCAGATAATCATCTGCCCCAGTAGAGAGGCCAATGATGCGATCCACCTCTTCGCCTCGGGCGGTCACCATCAGGATATAGGGGTCTTTGGGGCCAACGCCCTGACGGATGCGGGCACAGACCTCCAAGCCATCAAGCCCCGGCAACATCAAGTCAAGTACAATCACGTCGGGCTGTACGCTCTGGGCCTGAGTTAAAGCTTCAGCCCCATCGCCACACACGTGGCAGTTAAAGCCCTCTTTTTCGAGATAAAGCTGAATCAGGGCGGCGATATCGGCCTCATCCTCAACGATCAAGATGTCCATGCCGCTGCAACCGAATCGACAGGTGCTGGACCCTGGTTAAACCGTTGCCAATTGCGGTTCTGCCTGAAGCGTTTCCGACGCCATTAGGGGGCTGCAGTACACTTCTGCTGAGTTATTGGGGCTCTCGATCAGCTTGACCTTGTGGAGACTGGCTCCGGTTCGGGCGATGGGGTCCCGCAGTAAATCCCGAATGTGAACGGCAATA
The DNA here is from genome assembly GCA_050043365.1 of Leptolyngbyaceae cyanobacterium. GTDB lineage: Bacteria > Cyanobacteriota > Cyanobacteriia > Phormidesmidales > Phormidesmidaceae > PCC-6406. The sequence goes on along the minus strand of JBHJIP010000073.1, from coordinate 20,591 downwards.
TTCTCTGCCGTCGGCACCACCTCAGCAAAGTAAGGAATGTCCTTGTTTAAAAAGGTGTGGTCAAAGGGCTCTACGACCCAATCATCAATGGCTTTTTGCACGTCACCCAGATCAGCGATCATGCCCGTGCGGCGATCAACTTCCCCCTTAACGGTTACCTCCAAATGGTAGTTATGGCCATGACCATGGGGGCGAGCACATTTGCCGTAGATTTCGACATTTTCCTCGTAACTCAAGGCAGGCGACGCCAGTCGGTGGGCGGCACTAAAGTGGGTGCTGATTGTTAAATACGCTTCCATACCGTTTCCTCTGTATTCGGCCCAAAGCTCTGGATGCTCAAATAGTTGAATGCTCACTAAGGGGAGATGTGGGGCTAAACGCTTCCAAAGGGTCTGAGCGATGTGTTCCGTTGTGGGCAGGGTCTCCTGAAACTCAGGCCACACCTCATTGAGATAAGAAAAATCCAGCGGCTGGGTGACCTCTCGCTTAATCACCTGCTTTACATCAGACAGATTCAGGACCATGCCATAGGGGTCTAGCTCACCCACCATTGACACGTACAGTACATAGTTATGACCATGACCTGGAGCCTGAGCGCAGCGCCCAAATTGCGCTTGATTCTCTGCCGCACTTAACTCGGGTAGCCAGTAGCGATGACTGGCCGAGAACTGGGCTCGACGATTGATAACGCACTCCATGGGAAAAACTCTAAATCCTTTGGTTAAGTTCCATTAAGCCCCTCTCTCAGGATAGACGAAACTGACCCCCGTTAGGGTGAGCCGTCCTATCAAAACGCCGGGTCACTGATTTGACTCCGATCCACTGTTCTGCGCGTAATAGGCTTCCAGAACTTTTTTCACAACAGGGGCGGCTACAGAGCCACCCCCACCGCCGGAATGTTCGGCAAAGGCGACGACCACAATTTCAGGATTGTCGTAGGGCAAATAAGCACCAAACCAAGCGTGGTTCTCCCGAGGTGGGGCTTCGGCGGTCCCGGTTTTACCGGCAATGGTCGGATAGCTATCGGACTGCATGGCGCGCGCCGTCCCTGCCGTGATTACCTGCCGCAGTCCTTCGTCTAGGACCGTAATGGTCTTGGGGTCCAGTCCCATGGACTCCCGCCAATCCGCCGGATCCCCGGTGCGCAGCAAGTGCGGTCTGACCTTGTAGCCCCCATTGGCCGGGACGGCAAACATCACCGCCACTTGTAATGGCGTCGCCTGCAAAAAGCCTTGGCCGATGGACATATTGATGGTGTCTCCTTGGAACCAGCCGTAGCCAATGTTTTCTTGCTTCCAAGCGTCATCGGGCACCAGCCCTGGGCTCTCCTCAGCCCCAATCTCGATACCGGTTTTAGAGCCAAACCCATAGCGGCGGGTCCATTGAATTAGGGCTTCTCCCCCGATACGCATCCCCACTTGATAGAAAAAGGTGTCGCTACTCATGGCCATGGCACCTCGGAACCCGAGGGGGCCAAAACCGGCGTTGTTCCAGTCCCAAAACAGGATGCCGCCGGCATTGATGTTGGGATAGGTTTGCAAGATGGCATCGTGGGAAAATTTGCCCGTTTCAATGCCTGCCGTCGTCGTCACAATTTTGAAGGTGCTGGCCGGGGCAAAGCCTTGCAGCGCTCGGTTCACAAAGGGAAACTCTTTGCCCTGCAGCTCGGTCCATTGGGCATCACTGACGTTGCCCGTAAAGATATTGGGGTCAAAGGCAGGGCGGCTGACCATGGCCAGGACAGCCCCATCGCGGGGATCGATGGCGACTACGGCCCCCCGTAAATCGCCTAGGGCGTTCTCTGCTGCCTTTTGCAGCTCTAGGTCAATGGTGAGGCGGATGTCGTTGCCCGATACGGCGGGCTTATTGCCCAAAATCCGCAGCACGCGACCGGCACTGTCTACCTCCACCTGCTGACCACCCCATTGGCCGCGCAACTGGCTTTCAAAGGCGGCTTCGGCCCCCATTTGGCCCACGATATCGCCGAGGCGGTAGTTCTCTTCGGCTTTTTCTTCCAGTTCTTCGTCGGTAATCTCGCCGGTATATCCCAACACATGGGCGGCCAGATCGCCATTGGGATAGTTGCGCACCGCTTCCCCTTCGAGGCGGACTCCTGGCAGTTCTGAACTGTATTCTGCCAGGGCAGTGGCTTGGGTCGGGCTCACCCCGCGGGCCACGGTGATGGATTCAATCGATTCGTAACCGGCCTGGTCTAAGCGTTGCTGAATGCTGTCTGGAGGAACATCTAGAATCTGAGCCAGGCGGTTCACCACCTTGGGCCATTCAGATTTGGGCAGGGCGATCGGCCAGATCGAAACAGAGTGGGAGAGCCGACTCCCGGCCAAGACTTTGCCGTTGCGATCCAGGATGGCACCCCGAGCCGGACGCTTGGGCACCAGTCGGATGCGATTGTTTTCGGCGAGTTGGCGGTTGCGATCGCCATTCACCAACTGCAGTTGGGCGAGCCGGGTACCAATGCCCCCAAACATCAGCCCCGAGATGATCAGCATCAAGATTACCGATTGGAACTGCTTACCAACGGTGCGCTTGCTGTCGCGGCGAAACGAGGTTGTAGGGGGTAAAGTTAGGGTCATCGTCCCTAGGAAAACAACGCTTAATAAAGTGATACCAGTTTAGCCGCCGTTGGAGCCGGATCGCTCACCCAGAGCCAATATGGAGATCCGAGATCTTAGGTCCATAGGCAATGAGCTAATTCAGGGTTAAGCCGTATACTTTTTTCCCAAGGGTTTTGGTTTTTTGATAGATACAGCTGCACAGCAAGAATTCTAGACCTATACGAAAGCCCCCGATGGGTTCACTGCCGTTTAGAGAATTTCACCACCATGACTCAGACGGTCTCGCCGGTTAACGTTACGCCGACCCGAACCCTTGATGTCGAGCTGCGTCAGGTGTCTAAACTGTTTGAGGGCGAACCTGCGGTTGATGCCATTGATCTGCAGGTGCAACAAGGGGAATTTTTTAGCATTTTAGGGCCGTCTGGCTGCGGTAAAACCACCACGCTGCGATTGATTGCCGGATTTGAGCAGCCCACCCAAGGGGCGGTGTTGATCCAGGGACGACATATGGAATGGGTGCCGCCCTACCAGCGATCGGTGAATACGGTTTTTCAAAGCTATGCCCTGTTTAATCACCTGACAGTGTGGGACAACATTGCCTTTGGGCTGCGCATCAAGGGACTCGCCAAGCCCCAGATGAAGCGGCGGGTGGCCGAGGCCCTGAAGCTGGTCAAAATGGAGGCCTTTGCCCGCCGCTACCCCAAACAGCTCTCAGGGGGACAAAGGCAGCGGGTGGCGCTGGCCCGAGCCCTGGTGAATCGCCCTGCCGTGATGTTGCTGGATGAACCCTTGGGTGCCCTCGACCTGAAGCTGCGTAAAGAAATGCAGGTAGAGCTTTCAAATCTCCACCAAAAATTGGGCATCACCTTCGTCATGGTTACCCACGACCAAGAAGAAGCCCTGTCTTTGTCCGATCGCATTGCGGTGATGCAATCAGGCAAAATTGCCCAGGTGGGGAGCCCTAGCGACATCTATGAGTTTCCTAAAAACCCCTTTGTGGCTGACTTTATCGGCGATACCAATTTGCTCCAGGGCCAGGTCGACTACCTCGATTGTCGCGTGATGCGGGTCAAAACCCAGACTGGCCTGACGGTACTAGTTCAACGCGCTGCCGATCCGCAGACTCTTAAGCAGGTGGTGGTCAGCATCCGTCCCGAAAAGATTCACCTCAGTACGGCATCCCCTTCGGAGTTAGGAAACTGCTATTCCGGCTTCGTAAAGCACAAAATGTATATGGGGACCCATTTACATTGTCAGGTGCAGCTTGATAATGGGGACTGTTTAACCGTGATGCAGCCTAATCGTGTCGGCAACCCACTTGAGGTTGAGACCCGAGTTTACGTGCATTGGTTGCCTACAGACTGTATGGCTTTGGCTGATTGAGACCGAATTCGGTTGACGCACTTGGCTTAGGCTGATACCTTTCGTTCTAAATTCGATTGTTGCGGGCTGTTGATGCCTACCTGTTAGACAGACTCAATTTTAAATCTCTAGCTATCTAGTGAGGAAACCTGCCGTGCCCCGTAAGCCCATTTTTTCCAGACCGTCTCGTCGATTTACCCCCACCCGTCGTCGGTTTTTGCAAGGCACGGCTGCGGCGGTGGCGGGGATTACCCTGTCCAACTGTCGGCAAGGCATTAGCGATGTCCAGGAGGATGGGGCCACCGATACAGCGTCCTCTGGCGGGGGAGACGATAAAACCCTGCATATCTATACCTGGGCCGACTACACCAACGATGATTTGGCGGCCCAGTTTACGGAGAAAACCGGCATAGATGTCGTGATTGATATCTATGACTCTAATGAGACGATGCTGGCCAAGATGCAGGCAGGCGGGGGCGATGCCTACAGCTTGATCTACCCCTCCGACTACATGGTGCAGCAGATGATCGAGCTAGGGATGCTGAATGAGCTTGATTCAGCCCGCCTGGTCGGCATGGAGAATATCCTCGACAAGTGGCAAGACCCCGTTTACGACGCTAAAAACGTCCACAGCGTTCCCTTTAGCTGGGGCACAACCGGGCTGCTCTACAACAAGGAAGCGGTTTCGGGTACGCCCGAAGATTGGGACTACCTCTGGGATAACCAAAGTGCGCTGGCCCGGCAGATGACCCTGCTGGATGACGTGCGGGAAACCATGGGGGCGGTGCTGAAGTCCCTGGGCTATTCCTACAACTCCACCGATCCGGCTGAGATTGAGGAAGCCTACGAGCGCTTAATCGAAATCAAGCCTTCTTTGGCGTCTTTTATGTCCTTTGGCTATGAAGATGCCCTGTTCGGGGGTGACCTATCTATCGTGATGGCTTATTCCGTGGACGCGATCGCCGCCACCCTAGAAGATGACCGTCTGGAATACTTTGTCCCCGCCAGCGGCTCCTCGGTCTGGACTGACACCATTGTGATTCCCACTTCGGCTCCTAACGTGGATGCCGCCTATGAGTGGATTAATTTCATGCTGGAGCCCGAGGTTGCCACCTCTGCTGTAGAGAGCCTCTACTTCGCGACCCCCAATGCTCCGGCCTTAGACATGCTCTCCACTGAGCTGACGGAGAACGAAGACCTCTTCCCCCCTGAAGATATATTGGCGATCTGCGAAGGCATTGCGCCACTGGATAAAGAGACCAGCGATCTCTTTGACGAATACTGGACCCAGGTCACTAGTGCCTAGGGACGTCCTGAAATTGTTTGCACCCGACCTGGAAGATCGACCCCTCCCAACCTCCCCTTGGCAAAGGGAGGTGCCGCAGGCGATGGGGTATTTTCTTCCCAGAGAATGCTCCCGAGATGCCCTATGACTGCCACTGAGCCAGAGACCCAAGCCCCGAAGTCCCATAGTTGGGTGGGACGGCTGCGATCTGGGCTCGGCCCCTTGGCCCTGTTGGGGCCGTCGGGGCTCTGGCTAGCGCTGTTTCTGGTGATTCCCACCCTGCTGATTTTAGATATCAGCTTGGTGCCGGGGCTACGCCCAGGGGAGCCCACCGCCGGTTACGGTCTAGGCAACTACTCCCAGGTGTTTAACCCCTGGGACGCCAACTTTATTTTTGTGTACCTGCAGGTGATTGGGCGATCGCTCTATTACGCGATCGCCACCACCGTATCCTGCCTTTTGCTGGGGTTTCCGGCCGCTTACTGGCTGGCGCTGATGGCCCCGAAGCGCTGGCGAAATCTTTTGGTAGTCGCCTTTGTCTTACCCCTCTGGACCTCTTCATTATTGCGGTCCTATGCCTGGATTAGCCTGCTCCGACCCTCTGGCTTGATAAACAGCTTCATCAACTGGATTGGGGATGCCGTGGGGGTGACCCTGCCCAATCAAAACTGGCTCTATACCTCCACAGCGGTTTTGATCGGGCTAACCTACAACTTTTTGCCCTACATGGTGCTGATTCTCTATGCCTCTTTAGAGAAGTTAGACCAATCTTTGCTTGAAGCCGCTGCGGACCTCGGGGCTAAACCCAGCCAAACTTTTCTGAAGGTGACGGTGCCCCAAACCCTACCGGGAATTGCGGCCGGTTGCCTATTGGTGTTTATCACCAGCATGGGGGACTTTGTGGTGCCGACCCTGCTGGGCGGGGCCTCTAGCATGACCATTTCCCGACTGATCTATAACCAGTTTCTGGGGATTACCCGCAATTGGGGATTGGGCTCTGCCCTGAGCATGGTGTTGATTTTGGCGGTCAGTATCGCCATTGCGCTGCTGCTGAAATATGGCGATCGCGATTCCGTTGCTGAAACCTAAGGACATCCCATGGGCCTAACCCCGCCAAAACGACTGCGGCTCCCCTTCACTTGGCAAGGGGCTTTGACGGTGGTGATGTATGGGTTCATGTATCTCCCGATTGTGGTGCTGGGGGTGTACAGCTTTAACGACTCCAACCGTTACACCTCCGTATGGCAGGGGTTTAGCCTGCGCTGGTATGATGCGCTGATGCAAGATGCGCGGCTATTGGGGGCACTACAAGACACGCTGTTTGTCGCGATTGTGGCGGTGGGCATTTCAGCGGTGGTGGGTACGCTCATGGCTCTGGGTTTAGCCAAGTACAGTTTCCCCGGCAAGTCGCTTTACCAGGGGGTTTCGTATCTGCCCCTGATCATTCCTGATATTGCGATCGCAGTCGCCACCCTTGTATTCCTGGCGTCCATGGCGATTCCCCTCAGCATTTGGACCATCATCGCCGCCCATATGGTGTTTTGCCTGGCCTACATCGCTGTGGTGGTGTCCAGCCGCTTAAATGGCCTCGACCCGAACCTCGAAGAAGCCGCCCTAGATCTGGGGGCTAACCCAGTGCAGGCCCTAGTTAAAGTGCTTTTGCCCGAACTCATGCCCGCAATTGTCTCAGGCTGTCTGCTGGCCTTTGTGTTGAGCATTGATGATTTACTCATCTCTAGCTTCACGGCAGGGGGCGGAGCCAACCCCCTGCCGATCGAGATTTTTAGCCGCATCCGAACGGGGGTTAAGCCCGATATGAATGCCCTGAGCGTGCTGTTAATTCTCTCCTCTGGCATGATTGCAGCCCTATCTGAGTACCTGCGATATAAGGGAGAGACCAGCCAGCGCTGAGGCCATACGAACCCTCCCGACAGAAGATTATGGCCATGCCCCGAAGCTTGCATAATCAAACTGTGACGATAACCACATTTGCTGAATCCTAGGGGGCAATCTGAGGATAGGTTCAATTAGGTTCAATACTGTTGGCAGCAGTGCGGCAGAGGGAGCCAGAAGCGGTCTTGAGCGGCCTTCCATCAAGCTTCAACGTTCTACTTCGTTCTACCTCTGGCCTAAAACCCGTTAGAGCAGCGGTTAAAAGCAGGTCATCTAGGTCTTCTCCAGTTGATCGCAATTTACAGGCAAGGGAATGTCTTATGCATACCAAAATCGAGCTAATCGCCCTTGGCACAGCCTGCTGCAGCGCCAGCTAAAACGCCATCTCTACAAAAAGGTTGCGGACTTATCTGATTTGCCCGAGGATTTTGTTCAGTTTTTGGCAGCGGTCAACGAGGCTTATCATCGATTTGATCTCGATCAGGCCATGTTAGAGCGGTCTTTAGAGCTGAGTTCCAAAGAGCTACTCGAAGCCAACGCCAAGCTCCAGCGGGTTTTAAAAGATGTTGAAGCCCAGGTGCAGCAACGCACCGAGGACTTGTCGCAAGCAAATGCGGCTCTAGAACAGACCCTCAAGGACTTACAAGCCACCCAACTGCAACTGATTCAGCAAGAGAAAATGTCTTCTCTAGGACAACTCGTGGCGGGGATTGCCCATGAAATCAACAATCCCACCAACTTTATCTACGGCAACGTCATTCATGCCCAAGACTATATGGAAGGGCTGTTGGACTTAGTTAAGCTCTATCAGGCCACGTATCAGCCGACCCCTGAAATTCAGCAACTTTCTAAATCCATTGAGCTTGAATATTTAGCCACTGATTTGCCCCAACTTTTGGCTTCTATGCACACGGGCTCTGAGCGGATTCGAGAGATTATCACGTCTCTGCGCAGCTTTTCCCGCTTGGATGAGGCCACGGTGAAGCGGGTTAGCCTCCATGAAGGCTTGGACAGCACTTTGATGTTGCTGCAGGGACGGTTTCAATCCACGCCGAAACGTCCGGCAATTCAAGTCATTAAGCAGTACGGCACCTTGCCGCTAGTTGAATGTTATGCGGGGCAGTTGAACCAGGTGTTTATGAATATATTGAGTAATGCTATAGATGCCCTGGACGCTCGCTTTGATACGCAACAAGTCACTACGCTACCAGGTGCTAAAGCCAACGTTCCCATCATTCACATTCAAACGGTCGTACCCACTCCGGGCTGGGTACAAATCACCATTGCAGATAATGGTTCGGGCATGGAGGAGTCGGTGCGAGAGAATTTATTCACGCCGTTTTACACCACTAAACCCGTGGGTCAGGGCACAGGCTTAGGGTTATCGATTAGCTACCAAATCTGCGATCGCCATCAAGGTCGCCTCAGCTGTGCTTCTACACCCGGAATCGGTACGACCTTTATGATTGAGATTCCCGTTGGGACAGACTCTTTGATTTAAAAACTGTGTTGAAATGCCCATGGCAGCTCCCTTCTCACCAGGCTAGACTGGATGCCCTGCCATCACTTTTTCCCTATTCGTGACGTCTACTGCTTTCCGTTCCTGGCTGCGCCGCCAGCGTGCCAAACTGGCCCATCGCAAAGGTCTTGTGCTCACCCGTAAGGGCAGCCTTACTGCTGCAATCGCTTGTTTTACCCGAGCCTTATCCCATCACCCCGATCCTGCTGAATGCTATGCTCAGCGGGGTCTGGCCCATTGGCATTGCAAACACCGAGAAGCGGCGATCTCTGACTATAACCACGCGATCGCCCTCAACCCTGAGCATGTCATTGCCTATGGCAACCGGGGCCTGGTGCGCTATGAGCTAGGAGATACCGCAGGAGCAATTTCTGACTGGCAGACGGCCCTGCAGTATCGTCCTCAATATGCCATCGCCCATTACAACTTGGGGCTGCATTACGCCCAGCAGGGGGAAACCGACGCGGCCCTAAACGCTCTGACAGCCGCCATTGACGCCAGTCCCAACCTGGCCGAAGCCTACTACCACCGGGGCAATGTACGGGAAAGCCTGGGCGATCACGAAGGGGCGCTGAACGATTGGCAATTGGCGATCGCCAACGATCTATCTTTAGATGCGGCCAAGGCAAAATTGCTCACCGTTATACAGACCCATCATCAAGATCGGTTGGCAGCGACCATACAGGCCGAACTTCCCCCTGGCATGGCCGTACAGGCCAAACGTACCGATTCCCAACTCACCATTATCTTGACCCGAGAGCAGGGGGTGCCGATCAACTATTTCAAGCTACCCAATCACATCAGCCAGAGCCTGCTTCCCCTAGAACTGGATAACGTGCGGCGGTTCCGGCTGATTGGTTATGTGGGTGATCAAACTCAACCAGAATGGAACCAGCAGTACACCCTCTATGGTGGGTTGCCCTGCCCCCCCAGTCACTGGCGCTCTGCCATCATCACTACGGTGCTGTTGTTTCCACCCTTTGGTGTGCTGGCCCTAGTCTACGCGTCCCAGGTGAAATCGCTCTACCAGCAGGGGCATTACATTGCGGCCAAGCAGGCTTCGAATATTGTTCGTAAGCTTTATTTGTTTAGTCGCACGGGCCTGATCGCGATCGCCAGCCTGCTAATCGTGTATTTCAGCTTCAATTTACTGGCCGGGTTAAGTCACAAATCTTCTCCCGATGTGCAATCCCTACAATCAGAGGTTCAGTTGCGAGATCTAAAGGGGTAAGGATGCATTGTGTTAATGAATGAAAGGCTTGCATGAAAATGGCTTTAGGCTTTTCGCGGCGACTCACGAGGGTATGAAAGGTTGTCAATGATGAGACACGTTTTCAGAGGCATTGCGATCGCTATCTTATGGATTTTTTTAGGGGGGTGCGTTCAACAAACCACTGAAATCAAATTCGTGATACCCGAAGACTTTCATGGGGAGATTCAGGTTTTTGAACATCCCTTGGGGTTGGATGCCAGTACTCAAGTCCCGACGCAAATCACCCTAGGGCGCGTCATCAATTAAGGGTAAAAGTCCTGCTGGGCAAATTAACCGCGCCCGCCTCTATAATATTTTTAGGGTCTGAAGCCGTTGCACCACAAGGGTTTTAGTTTTAATTGATAACAGCTCCTAATGCCTGATGCCTAAGTTTCGGTACTGTTCTGGAGAGCAAGGGAGCTAGAGGCCCAGAGGGGGCTAGAAGAAATTGACTATGAAGCTGACGCCATTTCATATCGCTATCCCGGTGCGGGACATCTCAGAGAGTCGGCGGTTTTATGCAGAAATACTGGGTTGTGAAGAGGGCCGCAGTGCTAAGCACTGGGTGGACTTTAATCTATACGGCCATCAGTTGGTTTGTCATCTCAATCCGAATATCGGCAGAGAGGGTAAAGTTGAGTCGCACTACAATCCGGTTGATGGCCAGGGTGTGCCGGTGCCCCATTATGGGGTGGTCTTAGAGATGGAGGATTGGGAAGCGCTGGCAACGCAGCTTAAGGAACAGGGAATTGAATTTGTGATTGAGCCGTCTATTCGGTTTAAGGGAAAAGCTGGGGAGCAAGCGACGATGTTTTTTAGGGATCCTTCGGGCAATGCCCTTGAATTTAAAGCATTCAAAGACCTGAAGCAGTTGTTTGCTGCGTAGGGTTGCCTATGAGTAGCAACTGCATAAAGGTGAGGTCGAGCCAGCGATCGAACTTATAGCCCACCTGCCGCATCTGCCCGACCGATTCAAACCCAAACTGACGATGTAGGTATAGGCTGACGGCATTCTCGGCATCAATGCCCGAAACAATAGTGTGGAAACCGCGATCGCGGGCCGCCTCAATCGATGCGCTAAGCAACTGCCTGCCAATGCCCTGCCCTTGTTGATCAGGGGCCACATAGAGCGAATTTTCCACCGTGTAGCGATAGGCCGCCCACGCTCGAAACCAGCTCAACGCAGCAAATCCAACGACCTGCCCGTTTAGGGTCGCAACCAGCACCGGTAATCGATCTGCGACCTTGGCTGCATACCAGGCTTTCCGCATCGCCAGGGTATGGGGCTCGTAGTCGTAGACGGCTGTGGTGTTGATGATGGCGTGATTGTAGATGGTCAAAATTGCGGGCAGATCTGACTCGATCGCCGCGCGAATCGCAATGGACATAAGGCAACGATTTCAAAAGGTTATTCAGGTTCAGGCTATCCCCTTGGAGGTTGAGAATACCAAAGGTCACCAGAACAGACCGCCACTCGGTATCATGCTTGTCTGCTTTCGGCGCGTTCTGTCGCCGGTCCTGGCCACCACAGGAAAGATTGCCGACCTTCAATCATCAATCGAGAGTGCAACACCTCAGGGTCACTATCAGCCGCTGCATTCGCCGTCACAACATAGTCGGCAGCTTCTTCAGTGGCCTGCTTTTGAGCGTTTACGAAGACGATAGCCCAGGCGATTCCACACATCGCCAATGGTTTGGCGACAAGGCAGCCCATCATCGCTATGGCCTTTCTCAGCGATTAACCGATTTCGCACGGCTTGGGCACTGACTTTCAGGCAATGACTTGAGTGAACGCGACTATGCCCAAGCCTGGCTGCATGCAACAGCCTTGAGTGTTGACGAGCTGTGTGTTCATTGGAGCTAGTGGCTGCAATGCCATCCCCACTGTTTGCGGCTACGAGGCCAACGGGTGTACATCGTTGATGGCATCAAGGTCAGCAAAGCGAACTCATAGCTGTCCAGTTAGGCAAAATTGTTTGAATTTTTCGTCACACTCTGGGATGAGCAAAAGTTGCGCTGTAGATATCTCTAGCCTGGACAGCTCATCCTTGAACAACTCAGGCACTTACCTTGAAGGAACTGGATCCATGCATACGCTTGAACTACGTCCCTGGCGACTGGTCGTCCTTTTTGTTGGCGTCTTGATGATCACCGCCTATTTGCCTCATCCCAACCTGAACCAATCTTTGCCCCAGACCTTAGATGGTCTGCTCAAGAGCTGGACCACCCCAGCCCAAAATTCCTAGCGCCTTCTAACCGGCAAGTTTGGCTTTTACCAGAGCTTGCACCTGGCCACCGTCGGCGCGGCCTTTTAACTCTTTCATCACCGGCCCCATCACCTTGCCCATGTCCTTAGGGGTAGAGGCTCCGGTTTTTACAATCCAGTTATCGATTGCAGCGACAATCTCGGCTTCAGAGAGTTGTGCAGGCAGATATTCTTGAATGATGTCCAGTTCTGCGGCTTCGTTTGCGGCGAGATCTTCTCGTCCCGCTTTTCGATATTGGGTCACAGAATCTTTGCGCTGCTTGGCCAATTGGCTCAAGATTTCTAGCTCTTGGGTCTCGGTCAGCCCTTCTTGCCCTGAAGCTCTAACGGTGCTTTCCTTTTCAAGAATGACCTTTTTGATGCTGCGTACCGTTTCTAAGCGAACTTTATCCTTGGCCTTCATGGCCGTTTTGATGTCGTCTGAAATCCGATCTTTGAGACTCATAGGGGTGACAGGATGAATGAACCACTCCTCATCCTAAACGCTGAGGTCTTTCCACCCATCCACCCATCCACCCGTCCACTGCTCCATGCAGACGCTATAAATTTACGAACCCTTACAGGTAGCCGTGTTCACTCAGAAATTCTAGGGAGATGGTCTCGGGGGAAAGGGAGGCTTGGTTCTCAATGGGGGTCAAGAATTTTTCCACATATTTACCCAGCAGGTCGCCTTCTAGATTCACCCCCTGGCCGTTCTGCAGATACTGCAGGTTAGTTTCGCCGTAGGTCACGGGAATTACCGCCACCGTGAACCAATCGCCACTGGGGCTACAGTCCGCAACGGTGAGGCTGATGCCATTCACGGCGATGCTGCCTTTTGAGACCACATAACGGGCCAAGCGCGGCTCGGGAACGGCGAATTTGAGTTCCCAGGAGGTGGCTGTGGCGATCGCCCGCTCTAAATAACCGATGCCATCCACATGGCCAGTGACAAAATGGCCGCCCACCTTGCTCCCCACTCTGAGAGAGGCTTCTAAATTTACCCAGGCGCTCTCGGGTAATGCGCCCAGGGTAGAGCGATCCAGGGTTTCTGGGGAGGCAGTGACGATAAACCCGCCAGGGGTGAGCCGCTCCACCGTCAGGCAAACACCATCCACGGCGATGCTGTCCCCCAGCGCCGCATCCTGGAGGGCATCAGGTGGTGTCTGCCCCTCCCATCGGATGCTGAGACGGGTTGGATCGAGCTGGGTCAGCTGTCCCAGGGTTTGCACTAGACCAGTAAACACAATTAATCAAATCCTTACGGCTGCGACTTAAGATTCAGGGCATGATGAAAGGGAGCACGGTAGAGTCAAATTGATGGAAAGGGCGGTTCGCTTGGGCCAACGGTATCAGGTTTTGCAGGGTACTATGCCCACTCAGGCGGGCCAAAAACCCTATCTGTTTAAAACGCTCAGAAAAAATGTATTAAAGTTACCCGTCTACTGCCCTCCCAGGGAAATAAAATTTCAGTATTGCGTCCATAACGCCTAGTCGTTCCATCCGGTTCAGCAGAATCTAGAGGCCAAGCTCCATGATTGAGATGAAAGTTGCCGGTATTGCGCTCGACGCAATTTCCCGCAATCCGGTGGTTCTGCTGCGGGATACCGCTGATCGGCGGGCGCTTCCCATTTATATTGGTCCGGATCAAGCTAAATCCATTATCGGTGCTTTAGAGAGACAAGACGCACCCCGCCCCCTCACCCACGACTTATTTGTGAATCTGTTCGAGGACTGGGGGATGACCCTAGAGCGGATTGTGATTCATGCTCTTAAGGACAATACCTTTTTTGCCTTGTTGACCCTGGTTAAAGGCAAGAAACGTCGGGAGCTGGATGCCCGCCCCAGTGACGCGATCGCGATCGCCCTGCGCACCAACGCCTCCATTTGGGTGATGGAGGAAGTCGTGGCTGACGCGTCAATTCCGGTGGATCGCGATGCGGATGAAGAGGAAACCCGTGCTTTCCGAGATTTTGTCTCTAAACTGAGTCCAGCTGATTTTAGTCAACGGGGCCGCATCATCGGCAACGATGGTTAAGGCTATGCGGCCATGCAATACCGTCGGTTTGGCAAGACCGAATTGAACCTGTCGGTTTTCTCCTTGGGGACGATGCGATCGCTCTCCTCTGCAGAGACCTTTCAAGCCACGCTAGCTGCCGCCATTGACCAAGGCATCAACCATGTAGAGACAGCTCGGGGCTATGGCCAGAGCGAAGCGCTGCTGGGGCAATCCCTACAAAATCTGCCCTCTACCCAGCGCGATCAGCTCACCATCACCACTAAAATTTCCCCCACCCCGGATGCGGCCACCATGGCCCAGCAGATTACAGAATCCCTAGGGCGACTGCAGGTCAACCACATCGACTGCTTGGCCATCCACGGCATCAACACCGTTGAGCATCTGAGTTGGGTCACCGCTCCCCAGGGCTGTATGGCGGCGGTGAAGGCGGCTCAGGAAGCAGGCCAAATCCGCCATGTGGGTTTCTCAACCCACGGGTCTCTGGAGGTGATTGAGGGGGCGATCGCCACAGGGCTTTTCGAGTTCGTCAATCTGCACTACTACCTATTTTTTCAGCGCCACCGCCCAGCGGTGGAGTTAGCCCAAGCTGAGGATATGGGGGTCTTTATTATTTCTCCTGGGGATAAAGGGGGCCAGCTTTACCAACCCTCAGAAACGCTGCGATCGCTCTGCGACCCCTTTGAGCCCTTACACCTCAGCTACCGTTGGCTGTTGCGAGATCCGGCCATTACGACCTTGAGCCTGGGGCCAGCCACCCCTGCCGAGTTGGCGTACCCCTTACAAGTTGCCGATCAAACCGGTCCCTTAACCGCTGCTGAGCAGGCTGCCCTGGAGCGCCTAGGGGCTCAAGCCGATGTTGCCCTCGGAGACAGCCAGTGCCACCAGTGCTATGCCTGCTTGCCCTGCCCCGAAGAAATCAATATTCCAGAAGTGCTGCGGCTGCGCAATCTGGCAGTGGCCTACGACATGACTGAGTTTGGCCAATACCGCTACGGCATGTTTGAGCGGGCGGGGCATTGGTTTCCGGGGCGTCGGGGCGATCGCTGCACCGACTGCGGTGACTGTCTCCCTCGCTGCCCCAGTCAACTGCCCATACCCGATTTGCTGAGAGAGACCCACAAGCTGCTCAAAGGTCCAGAACGACGGCGGCTATGGGGTTAATACCCTAGTCCCCTATCTTTTGCGAAGAGGCAAAGCCAACGACTCCGCTGAGAGGACTGGGGGCTACTGCCCAAATTACGCGACAGCGTAGTCAAACAGCGCATCTAAATAGAGCCGGTTGATGCGGCGATTTTGGGTGCCGTTCTGCATTAAAAATAGCGACAGGGAGGCACAAAATAGGCGGTGGGAACTCCATGAGTCGTGACTTTCCAAATAAGCCTGAAGGGATTCATAAAGCGCTTCGGGAATTTCAACGTTGAGACTGACGCTGGGCTCAGAGGCGAGTGCCATGGATATACCTACTTTAAAAAGGGCAAAGACTGACAAATACCCATGCAAAACCTGCCCCACCAATATTCCGACTTGGCCCGCCCTGCAAAGGTTGCAGGGCTTATCCGTAAGTCATGAATGGGTGGCGGCTGTGCGGGTCGCATCATTGTGCCTTAGGTGTCCAGAAGACTCAATCTTGCCAAAGTCGATCAATTGGGCTAGCAGGTCACAGGCCCTAACGAAGGAATAGGGGTTCTATGGGGTCACCGCTTTCTCAAGTTGAGATTAGGGTTAACCAATCTGTCTTAACCTTGTGGATTCTGGATTTCCACAGGTTTTTGGGGGTAGGTTGAAATTCGGTGCTCACCCTGTGGAAAACATCGGCTAAACAGTGGAAAACCCTGTGGGGAAAAAAATAAGGGTAAAGAGAACCTTAAGATCAAAAGCCCATGCTATAAAAGGCGTGCCGTCAGGACAGATCACCATGGCTCTGGATATTGCTGCGTTTTACCGAGCTGCCAACCCCAGTCGGCCCATTCAAGATCCCCGCTACTACATCGACTTCTCGACGGTGCGGGGGGGCGATATTGTCGAAGAGCTGGCCCGCACCATCATTCGCCTCTCCCCCGATGAGCCCACCACCCAACTGCTGACCGGCCACATTGGCTCGGGCAAATCCACCGAGCTGCTGCGCCTCAAAACCACCCTAGAAGCTGCGGGCTACCACGTCGTCTATTTCGAGTCCGATCGCGATTTAGAAATGTCTGACGTAGAGGTTACCGACATTCTGATGGTGATTGCCCGCCAGATCGCCACCAGTTTAGAAACGGTGGGGCTGACGATGCGCCCCAGCTATTTTCAGCGGCTCTTTCAAAGCATTAGCGACACACTGCAAATGCCGATCGAGATCTCGGAGCTGAGCCTCTCGGCGGGGTTTGCCACCCTCACGGCCCAATCTAAAGACAGCGCTGAGCTCCGGGGACAGCTCCATCAATACCTAGAGCCCCGCACCAAGAGCATCATTGATGCCATCAATCAGGAACTGTTGGAGCCTGCCATCCAAAAGCTGAAGGCGGGGGGCAAGGCCGGGCTGGTGGCGATTGTGGATAACTTAGATCGGGTCGCCCATGCACCAAAACCGGGAGATCGCCTCCAGCCGGAATACCTATTTGTAGATCGGGGCGATCAGCTGAAGCGCTTGGCCTGCCATGTGCTGTACACCATTCCTTTATCCCTGGTGTTTTCCGATGATTTACCGATACTCACCAATCGGTTTGGGGTGAGTCCTTCGGTACTGACCATGGTGCCGGTTCACAACTTTGAAGGGGATCTCAACGCCGCCAGTCTGAATCAGTTGCGCCAAATGGTCTTAGCAAGGGCTTTTCCAGAGCATGCCCCGGAGGCGCGACTGCAAGTCCTGGATCAGGTGTTTGGCGATTTGGCGACGCTAGATCGCCTTTGCACCATTAGCGGCGGTCACATGCGCAACCTGATGCGCTACCTCTACGGCTGTTTGCGCAAGCAAGATCCGCCCTTACAGCGGGCCACGTTGGAGCGGGTGATTCGGGATGAGCGCAATGACATGTTGGGGTTGATTGACCAAGCGGAGTGGCGAATGTTGTTTCAAGCCGTGAACACCCGCTCTCTGCAGGGGGAGAGCGACTATAACCGGCTGTTGCGAAGCTTATTCCTTTACGAATATCGAGACGAGCGGGGGCGCTGGGTGGATTTGAATCCGGTGCTGGCGGAAACGGAGATCTTTCGTCAATGGCAGACGCAGCAGCCCTGACCCGAATACTGCCGCTTTAGCGTGCTGAGTCGAGACGGGCGTCATGTCCTAAGGAACTGTGGGGACTCTCCTACTCTGATTCGCCAATCAGGGTGAATGCCGCCCAGTTAATTGGGTTGGGGTAGCGAGCACGGATCGCTAACATGGCTTGGCGTAGGGCCTGGGCTTTGTCCCCGTGGCGCAACCATTCTTCGTAGAAGACTGCCATCAGCTCACCGGTGGGGGCATCGGGCACGGACCAGAGGGACACGATTAGGCTGGGCACTCCAGCGGCGATAAAGGCGCGGGATAGCCCCGTCACCCCATCCCCCGACAGGTCACCACCCCCCGTATTGCAGGCGCTGAGCACAACCAGTTCTGCCTGTAACCGGAAGGTGAGCAGGTCTTTTGTGGTGATCAGTCCATTATCTGAAAAGCGGATGGTGCTGTTGGTCCCCGCCAAAGGAATCGGATTCGTAAAGCCGCCATCCACTTGGGCCACAGCGAGCGCCCCAGGGATATCGGTTAATAGCCCTGTTTCCAGTAAGCCGTGGGTGGCAAAGTGAATCAAACCGGCGTCGGAGATGCGCTCAAGGATGGCTGTTTTGGTGGCCTCAGCCCCAATCAAGGGCGTGACCCCCAACTGTTCGGCAATATCCAGTGCCTCCTGTTCGGCCCCCGGCAGTTGGGGCAGGATAATTTGCTCACCTAAGTGGAGTTCGACCGGGCTGTAGGTGGGGTTGCCGACAATCAGCGGGTTACTGCGGGCTGGGCGAGATTGCTGCCGTGATTGCTCCGTGAGCTGCAGCGCCTGGATGGAGGGGGCGGTGATCGGGGTGTGATGGTCAATTAGGTAGCTGCCATCGTCGGCCTGGAGGGCGGCAAAGGGCACTAAAAAGAGCACATAGTCGGGCACAAAGATGACTGGATCAGTCGGGTCCGTGCTAAGGCTGTCGGCGATGGGCTCGATCAGCAGGTCGTGGAGCGATCGCAGATAGGGATTTAGGGCTGCAGATGCCGGTTGTGGGGGCGTCAGGCTTTCTGGGTTCGCGGCCAGAACGGTGATCCCCCTGGCCCCCAACTGACTGCGGATACCGGCCACCAAATCTTGCAAATCCTCGTGATTTCCTGGCAAGCGGTCGAAGGGCACGGTCTCCCGTTTAAATTGGATGTCTCCCTCCGGAGACACCACCCAGATCAGCAGATCCGGTTCCGTATCCTCATCCCAGCCGCAGGGATCCACAAACAGGTCAAAACTGTAGGTAACGAGGGTGGCCTGTCTTCGTTGAGCCACGGCCCGAATCTCATCCAAACTCAGCGTCGTCAGCCGATAACCGGGCTGCTTCACCGCCCACAATTCTTCTAGGGCTTTGGTGCGGCCTTGTTCAATCGCAACCAGGGCCTGATCGGTTTTGCCCTGGGCCAACAGCACCTGCTGCAGCATTAGATAGAGGTTATTGCTGCTAAGGGGGCTGTTAAAGAAATCCGCAAAGCGGCTAATCTGGCGGTCTAACTCGGCATCATCATCCGCCCCCGCCAGAGGGGCCTCAAAGACCGCTTCTAAGTCGAGGATGCCTTCTCTCAGTACGGTTTCTGCTTCCGCAAAGCGTTCAGCCCCAATCAAAACCTGGGCCATGCCGGCCACGGTCCACAGCTCCTGGAGCAGCAGCTCCGTCTCTTGGAGCGAAACTTGATCCTGGGCATTGCGGCGATATTGCTCTCGGGCGGGGCGGTACAGGGCCAGAGCCTCATCCCACTGGCGACGGCAGTGTAGATCGAAGCCGATTCGCCGCATAGAAAGCGGATCACGTAGGGCCAAGGCGATTTCCCCTTGGCGGGTCAGGGCCGTATCGGCGGCGACTCCCGTTTGGTCGTAAATTGCCACCAAGCGATCCAGCACGGTCATTTCCTGGTCCAGATTTCCTAGCGCTTGGAAGCGATCGCGAGCCTCCTCTAGGGACAGGCGCGCTGCTGCCAGGTCCCCCGCCTGATACTGGGCTTCTCCCTGGGCCTGTAATTGCTCGGCCTGGGCGCTGGGGTCGGGACTATCGGCCCCAATGGCAGTGAACTGGGTTTGCTCCACCCGACCAATCAGGGTGCGCTGGTTATCCCCATCGCGGCGGATATCAATAAAAACCTCTGCCACAGCGAGGTCGTAACTGAGAATGCTAAACGCGGCGCGGGGGACATCGGCAGACCCGCCGTTGGACAGCTCAAACAGGGCAATCAGGCCGCCAACCGCCTCTAGATTCGGCACCTGGGGAAACAATGAGCCCTCCTGGGTGAGTCTAAAGTCCACCATGTGAGCGGCGACTTGACGGGCAATATCCGCCTGTTCATCAATGCTTAGCCCATCTCGGAGGGTGACGCTGATGCCCCAAGTCACATAGTCGCCGTAGTCGGGGGAGGTAGAGCCAAAGACGCGGGTGGCCACGATATCGGGGTGTAGCTGGGCGACCTCTGTTTCTAGCTGAGGTTGCAACTGTCGAAATCGAGCCCGGGCTGCATCTTGGGCTAGCAGGATATTTGAGGTTTGGGAAATTGCGCGTAAGGGCAACCCCAATGGCTGCAGCCTTGCCCTTGCAGCTAAAGCGGGTGAGAGACTCACCGTTGGCAGCAGCCAGACTAGGGTGGACGCAATTGCCAGGGAATGTCTAAATCCCATGGGGTTACCTCATTTCAGGTTTAAGGAACGATCGTTACCCTGATATCGAATGGCCCACATCTGGAGATTTTTGGAGCCAATGGCGGAATTTTAGCGAAGGTAACAGGGTGGCAGACTATCTAAAGTTCTGGATTATCGCAATGTTTAAAAGAACCCGTCGCGTCCACCAGCTTTAAAACAAAAAAATCCCCGTGTGTGGCGGGGATGATCAGCTAGGAGATCCATCAGCAACAGCAAATAAAGGCGTTTAGGAGGCCTCCCCTAACCAGTCCTGGGGTTTGAGATAGTTGTACAGCTCCGCCTCAGGGCTGTTGGGCTCAGGTTGATAGCCATATTCCCAACGAGCCAAGGGGGGCAGTGACATCAAGATCGATTCGGTACGGCCATTGGTCTGCAGCCCGAATATTGTGCCCCGGTCATAAACCAGGTTGAATTCCACATAGCGCCCGCGCCGATAGAGCTGGAAGTTGCGCTCGCGATCGCCATAGTCCCGATCTTGATGGCGTTCCGCAATGGGTAGATAGGCGGGCAAGAAGCTGTTGCCACAGCTCTGCACAAAGGCAAATTGCTCCTCC
>JBHJIP010000072.1:0-48302 GCA_050043365.1 Leptolyngbyaceae cyanobacterium | reverse complement strand
GACATTGGCTACGTCAGGGGGGTATGCCGTCAGGATGTCGTATCCCTGAGGACCTACGCGACAGGCGTTGGGGATGAAACTGCCCAACTGCCAGAAGGGCATACCGATGCTGGCCTGACGCCGTATCACGTGGATCGCGGCAAGTTATTTGTGCACGAACGATTTGGGGGGCACGACCTGCTCAGGGCGGAAACCATCAAGAACAATATCGAGCTCACCCGCTTTCCGGTCCCCCTAGACACCGATCACCAGGACACCATCAATTTTCCAGGATTGGTGCGGGCCGCAGACCTGATTGGTCAACTCTCTGATCCCCGCTATCTCCACAAAATCCCGGCCTTGTTTTACGAGTTTGAAGAAACCGGCGTTAATCAACAGTTGGGGTATCGCAACCCTGAAGATTTACGGCTCAACTACCCCCGCTTCTATTGGAAGACGGTTTATCCCTACATTAAGGACGCGATCGCTTATCTCAAGCTCACCCAGGAAGGAAAGCAAATCCTCTCTAATCTCTACGGCCATGTGTTTGAGATTGAGCACGAATCTCACCCTGAGCCTTTTCCATAGAAACTGCCACCCATCGCCATTCCAGTTTCTGGCCCCCTGCCCCTCTGGCTCCCCTGCCAGCCAGAACAGTGCTGAAATGCAAGCTGTCTGCTGCTAGGCACTTCAATCTCTCAACACGTAGCCAACGCCCCGTACCGTTTGAATGAGTCGCTTCTCGCCCTCCGCTTCCAGCTTGAGGCGAAGGTAGCGAATGTAGACCTCAATGATGTTGGAATCGCCCATAAAGTCATAGCCCCACACCTCTTCAAGGATGCGATCGCGGGTTAAGACCTGACGGGGATGGGCAATTAGGTAATCCAGTAGGTCAAATTCTTTGGCCGTCAACTCAGTGCTGCGATTGTTGCGGATTACTTCGCGAGTCTTACGGTTTAGAGACAGATCTTGAAACTGGAGGGCGTCTACCTCTTGGGGTTGGTTGCGCCGTAGCTGCGCCCGTACCCGCGCCAGTAGCTCCTCAATGCTAAAGGGCTTAACCACATAGTCGTCAGCTCCGGCATCCAGTCCCGCTACGCGATCGCCCACATCGTCTTTGGCCGTCAGCAAAATCACCGGCACCTGGGCACCTGTACTGCGCAGGCGGCGGCAAACCTCGACGCCCGTGAGTCCCGGCAGCATCCAGTCCAGCAGAATCAAATCGGGTTCTGAGTCCCGTGCGGCCATGAGTCCAGAGAGGCCGTCATTGGCGACGGTTACCGTGTAGCCCTCATAGCCCAGTTCCATTTCGATGAACTTGGCCAACTTTTCCTCATCTTCCACCAACAAAATCTTGGGGGCCATCGAATGAACTCCTCTGAACGCCTACAGCGGTAGCTGAACGGTGAAGGTACTACCTTGTCCTAACTTAGAACGCACCTGAATACGACCCTGCATCGCTTCTACAAGTGTTTTAACAATTGAGAGCCCTAACCCAGTTCCCCCGGTCGCCCGAGAGCGATCGGCATCCACCCGGTAAAAGGGCTGGAAGATGTCCACCTGATCGGCCAAGGGAATGCCTCGACCCTGATCTTGAACTTCAATAACCGCTGATTCTCCCGCTTGGGTTAGCCGCACAATTACGGTTTCATGGGAGGGCGAATAGTTCAGGGCGTTATCAATTAGATTTACCAGAGATTGGCGCAGGGCATTGGCATCTGCCCGCACAAATAGGGGAGCAGTCTCAATTTGTGCTTCGATTCGTTCCCCAGCCGCCGCGTCGTCGTCCCTAGCCGCATCGGCCATTGCCACAGCTTCCAACACGAGTCCCTTGAGATCGATTCGCTCTAGGTTGAGATGGAGATGACCATTCCCCGCCCGAGCCAAGACCATCAGATCCTGCAAAATACGAATGGTACGATCTGCCTCTGATGCAGCAGTTTCCAGGCCGTCTCGCTGGATTTCGGTGAGGGTGCTGCAGCGACGCAGGGTGCTTTGCAAATAGCCCTGCACCAAGGTCAAAGGGGTACGCAGCTCGTGGGAGACATCGGTCAGTAAACGCCTTTGCTGCTCCCAGACCCCGTTCAAACGGACCAGGGTGTTATCAAGGGTTTGGGCCAGCTCTTTGACCTCAGTAGGGGCTTGATCAAGCTGCAGGCGGGTTTCTTCTAAGCTCTCGCCACTGACGGTGGCCAGTCGCTGGCTGATGTCTTGAATCGGTTGCAGCGATCGCCGCACATACAGCGTTAAGACAATCGCCACCAAAACCACCACCCCGGCACTGCCCGCCGCAAAATCACGGGTCAGCACCATAAAGCTTTGACGATCTTGGGTCACATCGATCGCGATAAACACGTCTCCGATCAACGTGCCGTTTACCTCAAGAGGCTGAACACAGACCAGGATGTGGCGATCTCCCCAAGTGATAATTTCCAGGCGCTTACCGGGCGGAAGTTTCTGCAACTCAACAGACACCCCATCCGCTTGCCAAGAACCCATGGTCAAAATTTCGGATTGCCCTAGGGTCTCCCCCTCAGGGGACCGCACCCAGATCGCCATATCCCCCAGAGAGCGATGATCAATCACCTTCTGCAGGGCCTCGTCACTGGACATCACCTCTTCGTACAGCTCCACGTCCTGGGAAAAGCGATCGGCTAACGTCCAAATCGTTTGGCGATGCCCTTCCATCAGCATGTTTTGCATACGCCAAATCATCCAGCCCGAGACACCACTAATCCCCAACACCGAGGCCAGCACAACGCTAGCGGTGAGACGAAAGCGAATCGAGCGAAAGTCTGATAGTCGCCAGGGGAGTTTTGACAGTAGACGCTGGGGACTGAACATAAACGAGGGTGAAGGCGCTCTTTGCAAACGCTAGCAAGGGTTCCTGAGAAATCCCTGATTCCCAAACTTATGGGGAAGCGGGGACCTTCTCAGGGGAATTTCAGGTGAGGCCCCTTCAATCAAATGGTGTGGCGGACAACCCGCCTGGAAAGGCTGTTGCCAAAAACGCACTTTGTTAGGCAAAAACGGCTTATTATCCAAGCCCATGTGCTTAATTGCCCTTTTGACCCCTAGATCGAGAACGGACTCGCTAACAAACCTATGGTTTTATCCCGTCCTAAACCCGTTGCCCCTTTCGTGCGGGCCTTTGATGATGCTTTAGGGAGCCCCCTAACCAAAACCCCGATCACGACGCTGCAAATCAATTTAGGGCGACGGTGCAATTTGTCCTGTAGCCATTGCCACGTTGCGGCCGGCCCCCATCGCACTGAAGAGTTGTCCCATCGGATTTTAGGGCAGTTGTTGCAGCTAATTGAGGGGTTTTCCCAGATTCAGACGATTGATCTGACCGGGGGGGCACCGGAAATGAACTACGGTTTTCGGCCCTTGGTCGAAGCGGCTAGGGCTAAAGGTAAAACCGTGATTGTGCGCTCAAATCTGACGATTTTCTTTGAGTCTGGATTTGAGGATCTGCCTGACTATTTTGCTCGCCATCAGGTTTCTGTGGTGGCCTCACTCCCATGCTATTTGCAAGATAACGTTGACAAAATGCGCGGCAAAGGGGTCTATGAGGACTCAATTTGCGCCATTCAACTACTTAATGAACGGGGCTATGGACAGGATCCAAAGCTAATCTTGGATTTGGTCTACAACCCACCCATTCCCAATACGAATCAGTTTCGGCTCACCCCTGATCAACAAGGCTTAGAACAGGATTACAAGCACTACTTATTAGAACAGTTTGGCATCCACTTCAACCATCTGTTCACGATTACTAACCTGCCAATCGGCCGCACCCGATTTCAGCTTGAGCACCGGGGCCTGCTGTTGCCTTACACCCAATTCTTGGCCGCCAACCATAACCCAGAGACCGTGGCAGGGCTGATGTGCCGCAATCAACTGTCGATTGATTACCTGGGTCAAATCTATGACTGTGACTTTAACCAAATGGCCGAAGTCCCGGCGCAGTTGCCAGATGGGACGCCGGTCACCGTCTCTACCCTGATTGCGGCGGGTAGTCTGGATGTGATCGATCAGGTTCAAACGCGGCCTTACTGCTATGGCTGTACAGCGGGTAGTGGTTCTAGTTGCGGCGGTGCGCTCACTTAGAACCGGCTCTGGTGCGCTGGCTCTGAAATGTTTGAGGGGTTAGACGGGGTTAGACCCGCCCCATGCATGACTCACGGTTTATTTCTTATCCACTCAAATCTATGATTTTTTCTCCTCGCCAATTTCCTCAGATATTGACCCGGCGCACCTGGCGCTGGCTTAGGTTGGGTTTACTTGCGATTACGGCCCTATGGCTGTTACCGACGTTACCGGTGTGGGCGCAAGAAGCGGCAACGGAAGCGAACCAGGGCTTTTTTGCCCAGCTTCAAGGACAATTGGTCAATACCCTGGCCTGGATCGATAGCTTGGGGCCGATCGCCCCCATCGCTTTCATCGTCTTGTACGTGGTGGTGGCCGTGGCGTTTGTACCTGCATCGATCATCACCCTAGGGGCGGGGGTCGTCTTTGGTGTGGTGCAGGGCTCTCTCTATGTCTTTATTGGCGCGATGCTCGGAGCTACGGCTGCCTTTTTGGTCGGTCGTTACGTGGCTCGGGATTGGGTGGGTCAAAAGATTGCGGGCAACCCGAAGTTCAAGTCGATTGACGAGGCGATCGCCCGCGAGGGGGGCAAGATCATCTTCTTAATTCGTCTTTCTCCCGCCTTTCCCTTTAATCTGCTCAACTACGCCCTCGGTTTGACCAAGGTTTCTCTGAAGGATTACGTGGTTGGCACTACGGGGATTATCCCAGGCACGATCATGTATGTGTATCTGGGCTCTTTGGCTGGAAACCTCGCCACCCTCGGGGCCGGTGATACCCCTAGCAACCCTGCCATCACCTGGGCGATTCGGATCATTGCCTTTATTGCGACCGTGGCGGTTACCGTCTATGTAACTCGCGTGGCTCGCAAAGCCCTGCAGGAATCGGTCCCAAGCATTGGCAGCGAGGAGACGGCCCAGTCTTGAGAAAATGCCTGATCAATCTATTTCCCCCGCAATTTACCGCAAGCCCTCTTTTTGGCTGCTGGTTGGGGCGGGTGTTTGTTTCGCCTGGGGATGGCGCTATGTGCCGCTGCTGTTTGATCCACCGGCACTGATTGCCACCTTCGATCGCCTCGGCCCTTGGAAGGTGCCTGTCTTTTTGGCTATCCACATTCTGGCAACGGTGTTTGGGGTGCCGGGTACCGTATTGGTCTTGATTGGTGGAGGGCTGTTTGGCCTCTGGTGGGGGTCACTCTGGTCTTTGATTGGGGCCACGGTGGGGGCGATCGCCGCCTTTGCCGTCGCCCGATATTTACTCCAAGACTGGTTTCGCCGTCGATTTGGTCGCCATAAATACCTAAATCGCCTCGATCAGCTCATGGATACCCACTCC
The DNA here is from genome assembly GCA_050043365.1 of Leptolyngbyaceae cyanobacterium. Lineage (GTDB taxonomy): Bacteria > Cyanobacteriota > Cyanobacteriia > Phormidesmidales > Phormidesmidaceae > PCC-6406. The sequence continues at coordinate 42,896 of JBHJIP010000072.1, read as the reverse complement.
CTTAACTGTGTGCTGGCAGTTCGATTCGCGCCGCTGTCGCCGTTTAATCTGGTCAACTTTTTGTTTGGGCTGACCTCAGTGCCCTTAAGCGCCTATGCCCTCGGCACCTTAATCGGTATTGCCCCGGGTACAGTGGCCTACACCTGGGTCGGTCTGGCCAGTCTAGAGGCGATCGAAGGCAAAGGACTTTGGCATCTGACCTGGGCCTTGGGCTGTTTAGCGCTGCTATCTTTAGCCCCCCTATGGTGGCGACGACGCGCTTGATTGCTTCAGGGGTTAAGCCCTGATCACCATTCATAACTTGGATAAAGCTTTCTCTATTCAGCCCCCATCAGGTCGTGGACAGCGCCCAAAAGATCTTCGAGGGGATAGGGCGTGGTCAAAAAGACGTTGGCTCCTGCCGCTAAAATCGGCTCACGGTTGGTGTCTAAGCCACTGATGTCAATGACCTTAGCCGACGGATTCAGCGCTTTTAAGTCTTGCACCAGAGGAATGCCGCCCCGATTTGGCATCATCACGTCTAAGACCACCAGGCAAATATCATCCTGATGTTGTCGATACAGGGCCGCTGCCTCAACCCCATCATTGGCAATTAGGGCCGTGTAGTGGTGGCTTTCGAGCAAAGCTTGGGTGCTGCGCTGGACGACCACATCATCGTCCACCACTAAGACCAGTTCGCCGTTACCGTTAAATTTCCCCTCTAGGAGACGGCGGGTTGTGGGGGTGGCTTCAGTCGCTGGCAGATATACCTGTACCTCGGTGCCTTGGCCCGCTTCGCTAAACACCTGCAAAAAGCCCCCGTAGTTATTGACGATGCCTAAAGTGATCGCCAACCCTAAGCCGGTGCCTTGGCCGATGGGCTTTGTGGTGAAAAAGGGATCAAAAATGCGATCGCGAACCGCTTGTGAAATCCCCGTACCCGTATCGCTCACGGTGACTACAACATAGTCACCCACCTGGGCATCTAAGTGGCGGCTGGCCAAGTCCCCATCGACAAAGACAGTGTCTGCACTTAGCGTCAGTACCCCCCCTTCAGTCATGGCATCACGGGCATTCGTACAGAGGTTCATAAACATCTGATGGAGCTTGGGTGGATTCGCAAGCACCGGCTTTAAAGGGTCGCTCGATAGGGGCCAATCCTGGACAATTTCAATGGTGCTTGGGAAGCTTTGCTGGGCCACGGTGGCGATGTCTGTTAGCAACGGAGCCAAGTCCACTACCGTTTGTTCTTCATTACTCCCCCGAGCAAAGGTTAGAATCTGCCGCACCATGCTGGCCCCTTGTTTAGCACTCTCGGTAATCAGGTGCAGTTGCGCCTGGGCTGGTTCCGCTTTTAGGTCAGGTTTGAGCATACTCAAGAGCTGGGCCATGGTCAGAATGGGCGTAAAAACATTGTTCAGATCGTGGGCAATGCCGCTGGCTAATCGCCCCAGGCCATCGAGTCGCTTCGCTTGAGAAATCTTGGCTTCCAAACGCTTTTGTTCGGTGATATCTGTATTCACCGACAAAATAAAGGGAGCCGATTGAGCATCATGTTGAGCCAGGGTCCAGCGTCCAGCCACGGTCACTAACTCACCTGACTTGGTGAAATTGCCTAGCTCCCCTTGCCACTCCCCTTGTGCTTGGAGCTGCGCCATAATAATCGCTGTCTGAGTTGTGTCATGGCGCAAAAGCAGATCGGCTGGCTGCCCAATCGCTTCCTCTGGCGACCAGCCATACAAGCGTTCAGCCCGTTGATTCCAGTACACAATCTGTTGGTCCAGATTGCTCACAATAATGGCGTCGGAGGCAATATCCAGGAGGGCGGCCTGCTCTTGAATTTTTTGTTCCGCCTGCTTGCGATCGGTGATATCCCAGTTCACCCCAATGCTACGTAGCGCGGTGCCCTGGGGATCTCGTAGCACCAAGCCATGGGCTTCAATATGGCGTACCGCCCCACTCGGCTGCACAATCCTGAACTCAGTGTTGTAGTCACAGTCTCCAGCGATGGCCGCCTGTACTTGTAACTCTAGGGCAGGCCAATCATCCGGATGCACCCTGCAGCGCCAGACATCTAGGGTGCCGTTGAGTTCCCCTGAGCGTAGGCCATACATGTCATGCATGCACTCATCACAGACGAGGTGATCATTTACCAGATCCAACTCCCAAACTCCGATTCGGGCCGACTGTGTTGCCAGGGCCAATCGCTGGGTGAGTTGCTGCAATTGATTTTCGGCTTGCTTGCGCGCGGTGATATCGGTGTCCACCACCGTGGCGTACCAATAATGATCTGCTTCTTTCCATTCCACAAAGTACTGGGCCAGAATCCAGCAGATTGCTCCATCTTTGCGATAGAAGCGATATTCCATCACATGGGTTGAAGTGCCGCGCTGATTTAACACCGATTGAAACGTGGGCAAGATGACCGCGTCCCAATCTTCAGGGTGAATGCGCGATCGCCACAGCTCGGCACCCGGCATCAGCTCGGCAACGGTATAACCAAAGTTGCGTTCACAATGGGGCGAGATGTAGTCGTATTGAATTGAGGTGTCGGGATAAAAACGTAGGCGAATAATCCCGGCAATGGCTGTATCAAGAACATCGCTAAGTTGCCGTTGCGCCACTTGATTAGCACGTTCAAGTCTTTTGCGATCGGTGATGTCGCGAATCAGCAACAGGACCTCATTCTCGTTATAGGGAACGACCCGAACCTCTTCAATTTGGGATTTACCCTCCACTGAGAGATCTTGCTCATAGATCTGAATGGACTGAGTTTGCAGCGCTTGTCGAATATGACCCATGCGTTGCTGAGCAGCTCCAGGAGGGAGCTGCTCTGAGACGGTGCTGCCGATAATCTCAGCGGCGTTGCTAATTACCGCAAAGTTAGGAGGCGCAATAAATTCTAAGTAAACCCCATCTCGATCAATTCGCTCGATCAAATCAGGAATCGCATCGATCAAGGCCCTTTGATGGGCTTCACGGCGCTGCAAGGTTAGTTCAAGTTGTTTGTAATCAGTGACATCGAATATCACCCCTACCATGCGCGTCGGTTGTCCCGTTTCGTCATACAGCCCTCGGCCTCGGCTTACTACCCAGCGTTGACCGCCATCCGGCAAAACCAGACGATATGCCACCTCAAAATCGGTATGCTTCTCCATGGCCTGCAGCAGGGCTTGCTCAGCCTGATCGATATCCTCTGGGTGAATATGGCGACGCCAGAGTTCATGGCTAGATGCCACCTCTCCCGGTTGATAGCCAAACAATCGGTAATGGGTCTCATTCCAAGTCACTGTGTCAGCCTGGATCTGCCAGTCCCAACTGCCCACACCGCCAAGTTCAAGGGCTAGGCTGAGGTGTTCCTCACGTTTTTGGATCGTGGATTCTACCTGTTGACGTTCAAATTCCAATTGTTTTTGCGCGGTAATGTCCTCTGCAATTCCACCAAAACGATCCATTTGACCGGATGTATTTCGAATGCCAAAACTGCGATCGCGAAGCCAGCGCACGTCACCATCGGGCCGCACAATCCGATATTCCAATGTCGTAAACTTGCCCTGAAGCTGTTCTTCAAGAACGGCTTGAATACGCCCTTGGTCCTCTGGATGGATGCTATTGAGCCAAGCATCAGGTTGCTGATTCAGTTCCTGAGGTGACCGTCCCCAAACCGTCTCACAGGCGGGATTGACGTATAAATTCTTGAGCGGAGCCCTTTGATTAATCCAAATAGCCGCATCGCTATTTTCGGCAAATAGGCGAAAGACTTCTTGGCTCTGCAATGACGCAACTTCTGCCTGTTGCCGCTCGACTTCAAGCTGCTTCTGTCCACTGATGTCGAGGACCAATCCGTCCCAAATGACATCGCCGTTGGGTTGTCGTTCTGGCTGGGAGACCGCCCGTACCCACCTCACCCCGCCCGATGGTGGCAGCAAACGAAACTCCATATCAAACGGCATCAGCTTTTGGGCCGAATCCAAATTAATCTGTCGTACCCGCTCCACATCCTCGGGGTGGGTCATCTCCCAAACTAAGGAAAAATCTTGCAACAGCACTTCCGGCTCTAGTTCATAAATCTCCCGACATCGGGGACTGATGTAGGTAAACCCATCGGTGCCGTCAGGGTGAAGAACATACTGATAAAGCACCGCCATCACATTGGCCGTTAGCCGCTGTAAGCGAGCCTCCCGTTGCTTAAGGTCAGCTTCTGCTTGGCGACGCTTTGTTTCCTGGCGTTTGCGTTCGCTAATATCCCGAAAAATCAGGAGATGACGACCGGGCACAAAGTGAGCGATCGCCGTGAACTCTGCCTCCCGCAGGGTCTGATCGGTTCGAGAAACAACCATTTCTGCGGAGAGTCGACCTTGCTGTAGCAGGCGCTCCCAAACCAAAGCAAAGTCTTGGCTCGAAACCCCAAAATCAAACAAGCGGCTTTGGCTAAGTTGTACCTGGGTCGCCCCAAATAGGTCACAGGCTGTTGGATTTGCATCCACATAGCGGCCATCATCGTCAGCAATCACAATGGCATCTAGGGCTTGATCAAACAGCGCTTGCCATTGACTCTCCCTCAGTTGGCATTGTTCATTAACCTCAGCCAAAGCCGCTGTTCTTGATGCGACCCGCGTCTCTAATTGCATCTGAGCCTGCTGGAGTTGCTGTCGTTCCTGCTGAAGCGCTTGATGGGCCTGCTCCAGAGCCTGGTTTTTCTGCCTCAGTTCTGCCTGGGTCGTATGGAGTTGATCTAGGGTCTCCCGCAATCGGGTATTAGCCGCTTTTAATTCAGCAATTTGGGGCGTTGTCAATTGCTCCTCGGGCTGCTGGGCCAAGGCCGCAGAATACATAGGGTTCAGGTGATAGCCTCTCCGATACACCGTCTGAATCAAGTTCTTAGGTGCCCCAGCCCGCTGTAGCTTTCTGCGCAGCTCTTTAATATGGACCCTAACGGCCTCTTCCCCTGGTGATTCTGCCGACTCCCATACCTGAGCCAGCATGGCTCTGGCCTTGAACACCACCTGGGGATTGCGCAAAAACAATTCTAGAATGGCAAATTCCTTGGGGGTAACGGCTAAAAGTTGGGTGCCATAGGTAACCCGATGGGCACTGGGATCAACGCTGAGATGGCCCCATGACAAGACCGGCTGAGTTGTTAGGTCTCCCCGCCGCAATAGCGCTTGTATACGAGCAATCAACTTTTCTGCATCAAAGGGTTTAACCACATAATCATCTGCCCCAGCATTGAGTGACAGCGCTTTTTGGTGGCCGCCATCTTGGCCTGTCAACAGCAAGATTGGGATTTTGCTGCCCTGCTCTCGCAATTGCCGACACAGCTTCACCCCATCTAGCTTGGGCAAACGCACATCCAGCACGATCAAGTCATAGCCAAAAGAATCGGCCATTTGCCATCCCGCCTCTCCATCTGAAGCGGTGTCAACGGCGTAGTGGTAGCTCGACAACAAATGCTGCAAACTCTCCAAGACCCTGGGATCATCCTCTACAACCAAGATCTTCATGGCAGTGTTCTGGCAGCTAATCGGTCTGATTTTAGGGCGTTTTCATCACCACACGGGCCAATTCCAAGGTTGTCTTAAAAAGCAACGACGCAAAGCAGTCGAAGAGACGCTGGATTAGGATTCTTATGGGACAGCGGTTACAACCCCTAGCAATATTATGGAAGCGTGGGCAACTTGCCCAGGAAGGCTTTTACCCGGAATTGATGACGCGCCCTAAATCTTGCCGTAGGGTGTTCCAATCAATTTCAAGGGGAGCGGACCCATCGGTTGGTTCGAATACAGCTTTATTTTGAAGCAATCCCTTGACCGTATCCAGAGCCATATAAGCCCGTGCCAGCACCGCCTGGTCCGCCTCCTGCTGTTGAACATGCTCTAATCCTGCCCTTAATACGGTCCAGTGCTCATCGGTTTGCAAGGCTGGGGCGATCGCCTGTAAACCCACAATCGCTGCGTAGCGCACCACCCACTCTTCATCCTGGCGGGCAATGGTAATCAAGGCTTCTAACGCCTTTTGCTGAGCCAATGGTAATAGGTCTGGTAAAAACTGCTGCCATTGGACTGTGCCCAGTCCTTTCGTGGCTGACCGCCGGACGCTAAAGGAAAAGTCAGTCATGCCCGCAGTTAACAAGATTGGCAACCCCCTGGGGTCACCAATCCCGGCTAAAGCCCGAATTGCCCAGGATCGGGCCGTATAGTTGTGTCCGCAAAACTGCTCTAGCAGGGCCAAAACGGCGGGCTCGCCAATGGCCACTAGGCCATCTACAGCAGCCACAGCAGCCCCCGGATTGTTGTAGCCCAAAACTTCGATCAAAGTATCGATCACCTCAACCGACGGCACCGCCGCTAAGGCCTCCACAGCATCTAGGAGTCCCGTCGCTGAGTCAGCTCGATTGACCGCTTCAATCAATGCGCTTACGGTATCCGTCATGGCTTTAGTCATTCATACAGGGCCATTTCTACAGCAGCCCATCAATCAACGTCATAATCTGGTTCACCTCTGGCGAGAGCTGAGGCAACGGTGACTGATTGAGCTGCACTTCTAACAGTCCCTTCAGGGCAATGATTTTGAGGCTGTTTTCAGCCAAGGTTTCGGCAATGGGTTTGGCAGCGGCAAAGTAACCGATCGCCCCGATATCGGACAAAGCCGCCCGCCGCAGTTGCAAATCATCCCCTTCTAGGGCGGCGATCAGGCGATCTCCGTATTGACCGGCTTCACTGGGGTCGGTCAGTTGGTAGAGGGCTCGGGCCGCCGCATACTGAATACGTGGAATGTCATGGTCTAAAAACGGGATAATCTCTGCCTTCGCCTCGGTGGCCCCCAACGTACCCAGCGCCTCAATAATGGCATCGAAGGGCTGCACCAACTGAGGGGGCTCTGGTGCCGGCAAAGTGCCAGGCAATTCATTCTTCAGCAAGGCCAACAGGGCTGACACTGCCGTTATATTGCCCAATTTCTCTAAGGCTTGGGCCGCAGCCTCTCGCACGTAAAAATCTGTACAGCTCAGCGCCTCCACTAAGGGGGCAACAGCCTTTTGATAAGCCAACTTACCCAACGCCCGCGCCGCATTGCGACGCAGCGGATACCCCCCAGCAGGGGTGCGATCAGCCTGATCTTGCAGGGCTGCAATCAATAGGTCGCAAGCCTCAGTAGACTGCACTCGAAACCGCCCCAGCCACCAAGCCGCATAGACTCGTAGCCCCAGATCGGCCCCCTGCAAATTGATGATTGCCTGGGGCAGGGTCAGTTGCTCACCACTGGGGTTGGCAATATCGGACGGTGGAGCAGTCTGAGACACCAATGAAACCTAAAAATAAATAGCCATGACAAAGCCCGAAGCGGAAGGCAGAAACTAATCCAATCACCAGCACCTGCATTCAGCTCCGGGCTAATCGGTCAATCCATCGAGAACTAGCTCAGAGCATTGATAGCGTAGTCAATGTAACCATTGGCTTCAACAGCAGGGTCACCGCTGATGCCATGATTTGCTTTGACATACTTCAGCGCTTCGATATACCAACTGGGGGACAGTTCGAAGGTGCGGTTGATTTCAGCCAAGCCGCTGATCAGGTAATCATCCATGGGGCCAGTACCGCCAACAACGAGGCAGTAGGTGACCATGCGGATGTAGTAACCAATGTCACGGCTGCACTTGGCTTTACCTTCAGCGGTAGAAGCGTAAGCAGGGCCAGCCATTTGGGTGGTGTAAGGGAACTTGCTGTAAACCGCAGAAGCAGCACCATCAGCCAAGCTAGAAGCTTTAGAAGACAGGGTCTTAGCAGCTTCAAGGCTAGCAGCAGCGCGGTTAAAGCGACCAAATGCAGACTGCATTTCAGTTGCGCTTAGGAAGCGACCTTGGGAATCAGCAGCAGCAACTGCTTCGGTAAGAGGCGTTTTCATCTTTTATTTTGCTCTCTGGGTGATCAGTTGAAATGAATAATGAAGGACCGCCTTAAGGCCATCAAAAGGCCATCGATTAGATCGATCTGGGTCCCACGACGGTTGCTTGTTTTAAGCAACTGCACCTGCAGCCAAGTCGAAGTAGCTACCCAGCTCAGCCATGAGGCTGCTGCAATCACCAGCAGTAATGCCAGCGCTATCGTTAGCGATGGCAATAGCAGAAGCCTTCATTTTCTCAACACCAGCAGCTACGGAAGCACCGGGAGTGCCCAGAGCCAAGTAGGTCTCACGGAGGCCGTTGAGGCAGCGATCGTTGAGGATGCTAGCATCGCCAGTGAATGTGGCATAGGTGATGTAGCGCAGGATGATTTCCATATCGCGCAAGCAAGCAGCCATACGACGGCTGGTGTAAGCGTTGCCACCAGGAGCAATCAACTGGGGCTGCTCAGCAAACAGGCTGCGAGCAGCATCAGCAACGATGCTGGAAGCATTGCTGGTAATGCGGTTGACCGTATCTAAGCGCTTGTTGCTGTCAGCAACCATAGCAGCGAGGGCATCAATCTGAGCGCCGTCGATGTATGCACCGCGTGCATCCGCTTGAGAGACGACCTTTGCAAATGCGTCGAACATAAACTTCAGTCTCCTACTGTTCTAGGTTTGTGTATGGTGAGCTTCTGAATGCACTGGCATCACCCAACCGGGCATTTACCGGCATTCATCGCCCCATGGCTTAACCTATCAAAAACGCAAATCTTAATGTCGATTTACTTGACAGATCTAACCCAATAAAAGAGCGCAAAAGGCGTACCTGCTGGCTTTTAGAACCTAGCTGAACACCTACTGAAGCTCTGCACACCTTGATTATTTTCGTACAGTATGGAAGGGAATCAAGGTTTGTAACGAAGTCATAATAAAAACCCTGGGTTTTAACGAATGGGCCCTGAAATTCCGATTAGGGTGGCGATCCTTTAGACCTTTTCAACCTGAATCTAGCTGTCGTTCTAGATCAAATAGGAACCCGTGAATATACTCCTCAGTCCATTCAGGACCATAAAAGCGGGTAAACATTCCCCGAGCTGGGTCTTTCTCGGCTCGATAGCGGAGGTACCGCAATTGCGCTGCCTTAATGTCTGCGAGCTGGGCTGAATCGGTGATGGGTTCAGCCTGGGCCTCATAGCTGATTTAGGCTTCGAGTTAATCCTTAATGGCCGCTAAAACCTGAGTTTGCACAATGGCATCATCCTGTAGTCGGGTCCACAGAAATGCCGGGGAGAAAAATTGGCTGGCTTCCTCTGGAAAATCACCGCCCCAGGGTAAATGCTGCCGATGGGCCTGAAAGATGGGCAAGATCGGCTGAGTATATTTCGCCTGATAAGCATCATCATCCCTAAATAAGGGCTGCATATCGAGGGCAATTAAATGCCCCCCTGGCAAGGTGACCAGATCGGCCCCAAAGAAAGGCAGGTCATACTCCAATCGCGGAAAGATCACAAAGTTCAGAACCTGTAGGGCTTCGCCTCCCTGCACATGGGCGGCACGAATTTGCCGAAGCTTGGGAGACTGGACCCCGTAGCTGTTGGTTAAAACGGTGGCCTGCCGTTTGCCTTTGCCCGTAACGGCTTCTTTGGTTTCAAATCCTTCGGGAATCGGGTAGGGCTGAAGTGCTAGGGAGCTTTCGAGTTGGGCGATCGCGTGCTCTAAAAAGGGTTGATATAAGGTCATTGTGAGCCCGCTTAAATGCTAGGGACAGCGGATGCCAACGGAGCCGCTTGATCAAACAGGAAGCCATATAAAAATCGCTCGGACCAGTCGTGACCGAAATAGCTGCTGAAAAGCCCCGTGGCTGGATCGCGATCTGCGCTGTACTGGTCGTAGTCTTTCTGGGCCTTGGCAATGACGCGGATGTCTTTAGGATCGCTCAGGGGAGCAGCCTGAGCCAGTAGCTGCCAATACAAATCTAGATAGTCCTGAAAGGCCTCAAATACGCGAGTGCGGACGGTTTCTGGATCGGTTTTGGCAAAGAGCAAACACTTTGAAAAGTATTGATTGGCATCGTAAAACTTCATTTCCAAGTTCTGCGCCAGGTCAGGATACTTTTGGTGGAGCGCTTGCAGGGGATGAATGTATTTTTTCAGATAGGCTTCATCCTGAAATAAAGGCTGAAAATCCATCACGATCAGGTTCTTGACTTTTCCAAAGGATAAAAAGTCGATCCCTAATAGGGGCAGATCGTAGCGATGGTCAGGATAGATGACGCTATTCAAGATTTGAGCGCTAGCGCCTGCGTCAATGTAGGTGTAGCGAATCTTGCGTAGCTCAGCACAGCGGTAATGCCAGCTCTGAATGATGGCTGGGTTTCTGCCGCGATCGCTAACCTGATAGGCCAACCCTTCTGGGATGGGGCAAGCTTGCAAATCAAAATTCTGAAAAAGGGATGTTTCTAAATGGTCTAGAAAAGGCTTGTACATTAGAGATTCAGACTGGGTGGTATTCGAACAGGCAGGGTTTCCCTAGAGAATACGGAACGGCTTGCGGCCCATACAAGGGCTCAGACAGAACGCAACATTCCTTAATCAATGAGGTTCACTAAGAGAGACGTAAATTTGTTTGAAACTGAATAGCTCAATTCTGCGCTATACCAGGGGGGTATTTACGGCTGCGAGGTTGGACCGTTATACGATGGATTTGTTGAAATTTGACCTCAAGGTTGTACCGGGTTACGAGTCTTGGTTGGCTGAGGAGATTCGGCAGTTGAGTCTTGAAGCGCTCAAGACCCAAACTTTAACCTGTACGGCCTGTGGAGAAATTGCTGGGTCCTACGTTATTGATTACCAGGGGCAGACCTTTCGCTTACCTGGCGAGGAAACCTACTCATTTCTCCAATTCATTGTCCGTCCAGTAAATCAAGGCTGAGCATTGTTAGGGGCTGTCATTAATTAAAATTAGAACCCTTGTGGCGCAACGGTTACAGCCCCTATTGAATTATAAAAGGGCGTGGTCAACTTTCCCAGCAAGGCTTTCACCCGGTATTGATGACGCGCCCTAATAGCGAATGCGCGGGTCAATATAGGCATTCAAGATATCGATGCCGATGCTGATGGTGGCAACGATAATGCCAAAAAACACCATCAGACCCTGCACCACTGGGTAGTCTCTCTGGGCGATCGCCTCATAGAGTCGGTTGGCCAGCCCTGGCCATGAGAAGGTCACCTCCGTCAGTACCGCCCCTCCCAATAACGAGGCAAAGGTGAGGCCCAACACCGTCACCACCGGAATCAAAGCATTTTTAAGGGCATGGGCTAACACAATCCGCACCTCAGGGATGCCCCTGGCCCGTGCCGCTTCCACATAGTCCGCCCGCAGGGTTTGCTTCAAATTCACCCGTACAATTCGCTCAAATACCCCACTAATTAACACTCCTAGGGTCAAGCTGGGCAAGGCCAGGTGATAAAGGGTGGTGCCAAATAGATCCAGTCGCCCGGTTAACAAACTATCTAGCAAATACAGGCCGGTTGGCCCTGCCGGTGGCGTTGCGGATAGGGGGAAGCGGGTGCCGATTGGAAACCAGCGCAACTGCACCGCAAACAAGAGCTGCAGCAACATCCCAAACCAATACATGGGGATGGCGTAGGTGACAATGCCAAACAAGCGTCCCCCCGCATCTAAAGGGGAGTTGGGCCGAGAGGCAGCGATCGCCCCCACCGTCAGCCCCACAGCAGCGGCCACAATCATGCCGCAGATCGTCAGCTCCACCGTGGCGGGGAAATGATTGCCAATAATGGCCCACACCGTTTGCCCCTGGCTGGCCAAGGAGGTGCCTAAGTCAAAGGACAGGAGTTGCCCCAGGTAGCGCCCATATTGAATGATCAGCGGTGCATCGAGCCCGCGTTGCCCCCGCAAAGCATCTTTAGCTGCTTCCGGTGCTCGCGGCCCTAAAAGGGCATCGACCGGATCCCCAGGGGTGGCCCGCAACAACAAAAAGACCAGGGTGGTGATGGTCCACACCATCAAGGGGGCCAACATTAGCCGCGTCAACACGTAGTAGCGAAGGGCGTTGGAACGCGCCATGGAGCCAGAATCCGACAAACATCGGGATCCACCATACCGCTAAACCAACTTTCCAACCGCGCTTTCTAGGGCACGTCATCAATCACGGGTAAAAGCCTTGCTAGGCAAGTGGATTTCAACCTATATGGCCCTCAGTTGGCTTGCCATCTCAACCCGAATATCGGCTCTGACTTGAAAACGGGAGTTCCCCCCACCCTAAATCCCTCACCCAAAGGGCGAGGGACTCAAAATCGGCCTCCCCTTCTCCTGGAATTGGGAGAAGTGCTCAGGGGATGAATCGTAGTGCCGACCCTTGCTTCTCCACGGATTATGAGTAATTCACATGCCTAGGGGATACGATCTGGCACTACTCTCTCAACATACAAGGGATCAACCGCGACTATCACCCTTGGCCTAGGGAACGCATCGTGATTGATACGGCTGGACGCTCTGAGGATGCTTGTTTGGAGGCACTCTGGGTCGCTCTAGACCAAAGTCCTGAAACCCCTAAAAACGTAGCGCGATAGGACCCCCTACCGCGCTAGCGCCAGACTGCTTCGGAGATTGCTAGATAAGAATTTACCTGTGGTAGGGGTAGGTCTTGTGCCTACCCTCCGCCCATCACCCCTGAACAAACCGATTTCCCGATTCACGCCACAGTTAGGTATTTTCTTTTCAAGAAATGTCCTTAGGCCCTAACTCCGAGGTTGGCGACGCTTCAAACCCATGGCACCCATCGCGCCCATCACCATCAGACCGGCAACGGTACCGGGTTCAGGAACCGCTTGGTAAACTGTAGTGGTACCGCTGACTTCGTTGGTGGCCACCACTAGGTTCTGGCCGTTCGGGCTGTCTTCCCGGCTGATGAAGATCAAACCCTCAGGCCCCAAATCCCCGGCAGTACCCGCTTCAGCATCACCATTAAAGTCACGGTTGTTGGTGTAACTGGCGAAGGTGGGGTTGGTCGGATCCGTAACGTCGTAGACCATGATGCCGCCGACGCGCTCTAGGCCGATAAAGGCAAACACCTTGCCGCCGATCGCCCCAATGGTGACGCCCTCAGGCTCAGGCCCCTTGGCATCGCTGCGGCTGTCGAAGGAGTCATTCTCGTCGTTGGTGGAATTGAAATCATCGGGCAGTAGCTCGGCTAGCTTTTGCTCAAAGTCATCACCGCTGTCCCACACCAGATTGCCGTCTTCATCCCAGATGGAAAAAGAACGGGCTCCGTAGGCATAGAGTTCGTCAAAATCCCCATCCCCATCGGTGTCTCCCAGGGTGGTGGTGATGTCTAGACGCCCCAGGGCTTCGTCTTCCTGGAGGGCATCGGCATTGGGGAAGGCGTCGGGGTCGAGATCCAGATCTTTAATTCGCTCCTCTTCTTCGAGGCCGTCGTATTCGCGGGCATCTCCTTCGTTGGCGGTGACCACGTAGGTCTTGCCATCGACGCTGTAGGTGGCGATCGCGTCAGGCTGGTACATCCCGAAGACCGGGTAGTTTTCGATGTTGATGGCATCGTCGCGATCGCTAGCGTCTAAGCCATTGCCAGGGAGGCTGTGGTCCTTGAAGCCCAGGGGCACAATCTCTTCAAATTCCCCAGTTTCCAGATTCAAGAGACCCAGAGCATTGTTCTCTTGCAAACTGACGTAGGCGGTTTTGCCATCTTCAGACACTGCAATATATTCCGGCTCTAGATCTTGGGAAACCGTGGCACCAGGGCCAAAGATGCGTACGCCGGCATCAATCAAATCCTGCTTCTGACTGTCGAAAGCATTGAAGGTGGCGGTTTCGACATCGGCATTGGTGAGGCCAGCAACGCCGCCCGATACATCAATGATGCTGACAGAACCTTCTGGATCCACATCACCCGGTTCATAGCCTTCGGGCTCCCCTTCATTGGCTACCAGCAGCTTGTTGCCATCGGGGGTAAAGGTGACCATGTCGGGCAGAGCACCGACTTTCAGAGCATTTTGGAAGATTCCGTCTAGGTCAAAGAACACAACGCTGCCCGGATCCTGAGCCGGATCCGACTCAACCGCCGCCGCAATGTAGCCCGCGCTGTTGTAAGCGACGCTGTTGATGCCGTCGCCATAGGGGGACAAATCAATTTCGAACAATTTGCTGATCGCGGTGGGATCGCTCAGATCCAGCACATCAATGGTGTTGGCATCAGCATTGGTGACAAAGAGGCGATTGGCTCCAGGGGCAAAGGTCGCAATCTCAGCGGCCCCTTCATCGAAAATACCGGATTCGTAAGTGCCAAGCGGCTTAAGACTTATGGCTTCGGCTGGGGCCGCACCCAGCAGCACCGTAGAAGATACGACTAGGGTGGCAAGAAGACGGGTGTTCATGAATTTGGAAAGACTAAAGGGGACAGCAGCTCACGTTAGAGATCGCTCCGTTGGCCTGAGCACAACCCATGCCGATCTCGTAGGCGTGACCAAAGTTACGCAGCACCCCAAAAAATACTGATGTAGCGTTAATCGATTGCGAAGCCCAGGTTAAGTCCAGGTAAAAACACGCAGATTTCACCCAAACTTCATGGAAGTGGGCCGAGATTAAGGTTTGCTTTATCTCAGCTTCATGAAACAGAGGTTTTCTGAGCCAATAGACCGCTTGCACGGAGATAGTCAGGCCCCCTTCCGTCCGCCAAGATGGATGTCGGAATTGGGGGCTGGCCCCCAAACCCCCCGAAAGGGAGATGCGGGTTGGGTCGTGAATGCGCACGGTAAGACGACAGAGTCGAGGCTGGCAACAATCTATTTCCCTAGGGACCGATTTAGGGGGTTTCCCCCTGGAAACGTCAGGCTAGAACCCTTTCCATACAGGTCTTGTGTAGCGTTCTGCCTTAACGGATAGGCCCCCAATTCTTATATTTCTAGAGGGCTTTAAGCCCTAGCTCCTTAGGCCATCCTGACGGCAAGCCCTTATGGCGTTGCCAAAGAGGCCTCGGCTTGGGTTTGGGAGGGATGGGGTTGCGCTTCGACCCAATCCAGCACCCGATTCCAGGCCCACCAGGGGTCGCTGTCTCCGGCCATCGCCTGACCGCGCCGCCCGCTGAAGTAGCCCACATGTCCCCCTCGGGGGGTGAGATGCAGGTCAATGGCATCGTTATCGGCGCAGGCCCGTTCCACGGCGGTCACTAGCTCTGGTGCAAACAGCGGATCATCCTGGGCATAGAGCATCAGGGTGGGTTTCTGCAGTTGGGGCAACAGGGGCAAAGGGCTACTGGCGGCATAGTAGGCGGGCACTGAGTCAAACCCTAGCGGGCCAATTACTAATTCTTCGTCGAAGGTCCAAATGCTGTGGGCGCGGGCGATCGCCGCTGGATCCAGCGCTTGAGGATGGGCTTGATGGATAGACTCGGCCAAGTCTTGTAACTTGGCGGCGATCGCCTGCTCTAAATAGCGCCCAAGGGGATGGTTGATCAAATATCGCAGCGATTTCTCCGAATCCAAGCTGGGGCAAATCACCGCCCCGCCGCTGATTTCTGCGGACGTAATCGCTGGGGAGGTGTCGAGGGTTTCGGCCCGCTGACCGTAATGAATTCCCCAAAGGGCCAACTGCCCGCCTAGGGAATAACCGGTAAACCAAAACGGGGCCGGACATCCCAGAGCTTTTGATTGGGCAGCAATGTGAACAAAATCTTGGCCCTCGTAAATGCCGTCGGAAGTGAGGGTGGGAGATAGCTCCACGGTTTTGCCATGGGCGCGCCAGTCAAATAGCACCACGGCATACCCTTGGGCATAGGCTTTGCGGCCCAGTACCCGCAGAAACCACTGATTATCTAAATCACCCACAATGCCGTAAGTGCCCACAATCGTCCCTTTGGCATTTTGGGGCACCGCCACAATGCCATGGATGGGGACGCCGCCCGCCCCCTGAAAGATGTGGCTCTGGTAGGGGGGCTCGGGTTCAGGGGTATATCGCTGCCAGAGATGGTCAGCCACCCGAGCAATAAAGACGGTCATCAGGAGGCCGTTATTGAGATACCAAGGGGGCAAAAAAGGCGGCATAGGGTGATCCAAGGCGATGATAATTTCAGTGTTGCATTTTTAGGGGTTGCCATCCATTGCACTTAGAATCCTTGTGGCACAAAGGTTTCACACCCTGAAAACATTATAGAAGCGCGGTCAACTTGCCCCGTAAGGCTTGCCTCCATAATGGATGACGCCCTCTAAACATCGCTATTCGTCTCGGTGTAGAATCCATGACTCAGGACAAGCGTTTTCAAGGTTTGACGCACTGCGCCTGAATTGAGTTTTAAGGAAAAAGTATCTTGTTGCGTATCAAACGACGGTTCTTGGCAGGGGTGATTTGCTTTGGATTGGTTTTGCCAGCCTGCGGGAGCCCCACCGCTACGGACAGCCCCGAAACTCTGCCGCTACAGGTGGGGGCTATCCCCGATCAGGATCCAGAGAAGGTGCAGCGCCGCTACCAAGCCCTGGCCGATTACCTCTCAGAAACCCTGGAGGTGCCAGTCAACTTCCAGCCGGTCACCGACTACACCGCAGCGGTGATTGCCTTTAAGGTGGGAGATCTAGATCTGGTTTGGTTTGGTGGTTTAACCGGAGTGCAGGCCCGACTGCAGGTGCCAGGGGCCGAGGCGATCGCCCAGCGGGACATCGACGCCCAGTTCCACAGCGTGTTTATTGCTAACACCAACAGTGGCTTAGAAGAAATCACCTCTGTGGAAGGGCTAGAAGCCTTGAAGGGCCATTCCCTTACCTTTGGCAGCGAAGCCTCCACCTCCGGGCGGTTGATGCCCCAACATTTCTTGCAGCAGGGGGGCGTCACCCTGGAAGACTTTCAGGGTGAGCCAGGTTTCTCGGGCAATCACGATGCCACGATCAAGCTGGTGGAAGCGGGCACCTACGAAGTGGGGGCGCTGAACGAGCAGGTGTGGCTAAGCCGAGTCGAAGACGGATCCGTTGATTTAGAGCGGGTCCAAGTGATCTGGCGAACCCCGGCCTATTACGACTACCACTGGGTGATCAATCCCCAGGTGAGCGATCGCTACGGCGAGGACTTTTTTAAAAAGGTGCAGGCGGCCTTCTTGGCGCTAGATCCGTCAGTGCCCGAGCACCAGGAAATTTTGGAGCTGTTTAGCGCTGAGCAGTTTATTGAAACCGAGAACGGCAACTACGCCGACATTGAGGCAATCGGGCGGGAAATCGGCAAGATTCAATGATTTCGATATGCGTTGGATTGAGGCGCAATTAGCAAAGACATGGGATACACGCGCTCAATCTCAAGGCATGTTTTCATTGGGGGCCGGCGTTAGCCATATCAGTCCCGATTGGAGCAGCGCTCACTTGCCATGACTCTGCTGGGCTTGATGGAGGGCAAGGGCTAAACCAGCCTGATCGCTCAACCCAAAGGGGGCGTACCCCAGGGCGTGGGCGGCGCTATCGCCGAACAAACAGGCCAGGGAGGTTTGTATCTTGGCCAAGGTCCTGCCGGACTTCTCCCAGGACAAGCGGCTAGAAGCCTATCGAGAAATGTTGAAGGAGGCGATCGACGAGGGCTATGTGGAGCCTGCCAATAGTCTGGCCAGCTTCCAACAGATGCGTCAGGAGCTGAACATCTCTGACCCAGACCATGAGGCCATTTTGACGGCGCTGTGGCAGACCGATCCCGAGCTGTTTGACCCGACGAAACGCCGCAGCCGTGAAAATACCCTGCGCCGCGAAACCCTGCTGGAAACCATTCTGAAGACCTGGAGTGAGCACCCCGACCAAGCCCATGTAGCGGAACTGATGCAGGCGTTTTCCGCCAAGGCCTCCAGAGAAGATATCGAGACCCTGTTGGGCTATCTGTCCCAGACGGATCAGGCCCTGGTGCAAACCCTGCGGGAGGAATATGGCATCACCGCCGAAGATGAAGCCGATGCCCTGCACCATACGGAGCCTATCCACCTGTGGCAGGTGATGGCCGATCACATCGAGCTACTGGACCCTAGTGACGCTGAGCAACTACGTCAGATGTTTGCCCAAATTAATGCGGATGGGTCAGGCTTTATTAGCCTGACAGAGTTGCGGGTTTATATGCAGGCGATCGCCCCCAACATCACCGAGGAACAGATCGAGGTCATGCTGAAACGGGCGGATACCTTGGGAGATCGACAAATCAGCTTCCCAGAGATTCAAGCGGTCTTCCAATCCCTGAGCCGTTAGTTGAAAGACGTTGGATCAATCGCATTTAGGGAGACGACACCTACTAACTCCACGGTCCTAAATCCATGCCTCTATCACTCCTTCCACACGCAGGAAGATTTGGAGTACAAGCTGTTGCTGCTGGCAATGCCCTTTGAAGGGCGACAGTTGGATTTAGTGCCATCGATTTTGGTGGGGTCGGGGCTGGTGTTTGAGGAGCCGGAGGATCGCTACCAGTTAGTTCATGACTATCCGGTCAGCTATGTGCGGCAGGAGCAGACTCCTGAGCTGAGGGCGGACTTTAATGCAGCGCGATTGCAGCAGACAAAGGTTCACGATAATGCTTGAAATCCTACTATTCAATGTTTAGTCAATCACTAAAGTTTGTCTAGAGTGATATTTGTATTTGTTCAGGTCTTTATAGCAAATCTTGACTGGAAATGAGGATTTGCGTTTCCAAATATCCTTCTCGCTCAAAGCCCAAGAGCCTGTAGAGCGATAAAACTCCACCATGTCTTCTTCCCCATTCACGATAAGAGGGTTGAGCGATTTCCCGCCCAAGATATAAAGTATGTCATCCAAATATGGATTCTTGTCTTTGGCACTTTCATGGACACAATGCAGAACCTGCTGTTCATCAGCCACTAACCTTATTTCTGTGGCAGGAAGATTGCCGCTATTTTTGACAACTAATTCAACCTCATCATGCGTATTTGTGGATTTCTTTGTTCGGATGAAGATTGAGAGAATGGGGCGATGATTTTGTTTTTGAAACTCTCTTATTGTAAAAACGTTGAAAAGAGCTACACAAGCAATAATTATTGTCGCTAAAGGCTGAGTATTTTTCGCAATATCTATCCAACTCATAGTTAGTAAAATTAAAGTATCTGTCCTGACTAAATCATATTATGTTCTTCAAAAGCTTGCATAAAGACGGATTGTGTGAAATGTAATGGGAGGAGGGTAATTACAACGATAAATAGAATCTGTTCCCAGACAAATTTTATCCAATCAGCAGGCCAAATAGGGGACAGGTTCCCAGACGGTAGCGTTGCGTAGAACCAGACAAACACCAGGAACCTGTCCCCTTCCTGCACTCGCCAACAGGTTCCCAAGTGCGGCCCTCTGACCCTCCATAGTGCCGAAGAAGTTGCAGCTCGTTCGGGGTTAGATGACTTATGGGTTATCGGGTTCAATACACCTCACAAGCTCTAGAAGATTTCGAAAACCTTTCCAAGCCAGGGGACAGGTTCCTAAAAGTTGCCGCTGCGGTAGAACCCTAAACACCAGGAACCTGTCCCCTTTTCCCTGTTTCTTCAAAATTCAATCCCAAAGCAGGTGCTGAATCGAGATCTGCGGTTCAGCATCCACCGTCACAAACTGGCGATAAGCTGCGGTATCCCCCACCTGGGCCAGTACCGTTGCTGTCTCCGGCAACGTCCCTCTACGCAATCCCAGATAATCCTGATAGCTTGAAAACGCCCAGTCCTCTGGACGCTTTACCAATCCCGCTTTAACTGGATTCAGATGAATGTAGCGTGTCAAGTGCAGCAGATACTCATCCCGATCCACCCACTTTGTCTGAAACCGCCCCTGAAACAGGGTTCCACAGCGTCCATAGCGGCGATTCATTCCATTCGTGTAAGCCAACACAAACCGTTGCATCGCCTTTGATAAATCTGCCTCCCGCAGAAAAATCAGAAAATGGTAATGATTTGGCATTAGGCAGTAAGCCGTTACCTGCACCGTCCGCGCCGCCACAAACTGGCGAAACAGCCGCAGAAAGTGTCCATAATTCTCCGGTTCAAAGAAAATGGCTTGACGGTTGTGACCCCGATTGTAGAGGTGGTAATAACACCCTACAGCGAGCTGTCTACCCTGCCTTGGCATCCCACTCTTCCTGTTCGAGAAACGGGAAACGAGCAGGGGACAGGTTCCTTGGCAAAAGCTGGCCTGTTTTGCAGACTCTTCCTAGGAACCTGTCCCCTAAAAGGGGTTACTCGACCCCTTCAATGCGGTCTTCCACTTCCTGATACAGTTCCTGCAGCCGCTCCAGGTTTTCATCACTGGTTTCCCAGTACCCCCGACCATTCACCTCCAGCAAGGTCGAACCCATGCGGCGGAACGAATTGGGGTTCAGATCCATCAGACGCTTACACATCTCTGGATCCTTGATGAACGTGGCGTTGGTGTCTTCATAGACCCAGTTATCTACCGCGCCCGCTGTAGCCGACCAGCCCATGGTGTTCACCAGCCGCTTCGAGAGCTCCCGCACCCCCTCGTAACCGTGGGAGAGCATGCCCTCGTACCATTTGGGGTTGAGCATCTTGGTGCGGGCATCGAGCCGCACCGTTTCCGAGAGGGTCCGCACCTGGGCATTGGCCGTGGTGGTATCCGCCACATAGGCGGCGGGCTGCTTGCCATCCCCCCGCAGACTCGCCACCACCTTGGTGGGGTCAGAGTCGAAATAGTGGGAGACATCCGTGAGGGAAATCTCCGAAGAATCCAGATTCTGGAAGGTGACCTCGGCCTTCTTCAACGCCGACTCAAAGATTTGGCGAGAGTCATCCATCACCCCCGGATTATCCGAGTTAAAGGCAAAGGCCTTGCGCTTTAGGTACATTTCCTGGAGTTCCGATTCCTCTTCCCAACTGCTGTTTTCCACCGCCAGATTGACGTTGGAGGCATAGGAGCCGGAGGCATTGGAGAAGATGCGGGTGGCGGCGGTACGCAAATCAACCCCCATTTCTTCCGCCTGCTCTAGGGCATGCTTGCGCACGAAGTTCATCTCTAGGGGCTCGTCGGCTTCAGCCGCCATCTTCACGGCCTTATCCAAGAGCGCCATTTGGTTGATAAACAGATCTCGAAAGACGCCAGAGCAGTTGACGACGATATCGACCCTGGGGCGACCGAGCTCCTCTAAGGGAAGTAGCTCTAGCTTATTGACCCGACCCAAGGCATCGGGCACCGGCTTGGCCCCTACAAACCAGAGCATTTGGGCCAAGGACTCGCCGTAGGTTTTGATATTGTCAGTGCCCCAAAGCACCGTGGCGATGGTTTCCGGATAGGCTCCGCCGTTGTCCTGACGCTGGCGTTCCAGCAGGCGATCCACCACAATCTTGGCCGACTGCACCGCCGCCAGGGTGGGTATGGATTGGGGATCGAGGGCGTGGATGTTTTTGCCGGTGGGCAACACGTCCGGGTTGCGGATCGGGTCACCGCCCGGACCCGGCAAGATATATTTCCCGTCTAACGCCTGCAGCAGCCCGCCCAGTTCGTTATCGGCGCAGACCTGCTCAAGGCAAAACTCTAAAAACTCCATTAGGGGCTTGATCACATCGGCATCCACATTGGGATACCCCGCTTCTTGGAGGGCGTTAATCCAAGGGGCTTTGCGGCCAATGTTGAGGAAGTTGAGCCGGGACACCATCGATACCCGCCCTTCGGCGTCGATCTGCTCATGAACTAGGGCTGCTACCGCATCTCGCACCGCTTGGTTGATGTCATAAAGCAGCTGGACATCGTCTAGGACACCGCGATCGCTATTCCCATAAATCTCGTCGATGTCGCGATTAATGCTCTCAGCAATGGTGCGCTGTAGGCTTTGAATACCTTCTTCTTCGCGATCTAGACCGGCGATGTTGACTAGGGTGGCGATCGCCTCCTCTGCTGAGGGGGGCTTACCCACCACATGCTGGCCGCAGGGTAATAGGCGAGATTCGATCTCCATCAGCTTGATGTAAATCTTGCCCACCAGATTGTCCCGCTCCTCGGCGGATAGCTCACTGCCATCCACTTCGGGCAGGGCCACATCCCGATCCAAATTACAGAGGCGGGCCGTTTCCACAATTGCATTCACAATTTGGACGGCGCGGGCATTGTCCTTTTGAGACTGGTAAGAGCCAATCAGCTCGCTCAGCTCCTTCAGCCCTTTGTACAGCCCCGCATTTTCTGCCGGAGGGGTGAGGTAGCTGATGGTTTCGGCATAGCTGCGGCGCTTGGCAATAGTGGCTTCGGAGGGGTTATTGGCAGCGTAGTAATAGAGATTGGGGATCGTGCCGATCAAATTGTCGGGGTAGCATTCCCCAGACATGCCCATTTGTTTCCCAGGCATAAATTCCAGAGAACCGTGGGTGCCAAAGTGCAGCACCGCATCCGCGCCCCAGACTTTCTCCAGATAGGTATAGAAGGCGGCAAAGCCATGGTGGGGGCTAGCAGAGCGGGAGAACAGCAGCCGCATCGGGTCGCCTTCGTAACCAAAGGTGGGCTGCACCCCAATGAAGACATTGCCGAATGCCTTGCCGTAGACCAGCAGGTTTTGCCCATCGGTGTTGAGATGGCCGGGAGGGGGACCCCAGTTCTCTTCGAGGCGCACCGAGTAGGGGGTGAGGTTTTCGTACTCCGGCACCGACATGCGGTAGGCAATGTTCAGCTCTGGGCTGTTGTACTGGGCCTGGGCATCGTGAATCACCTCCAGCATCAAGGCTTCGGGGGACTCCGGCAGATCCTGCACGGTGTAGCCATCTTGATGCATGGCTTCCATCACCTTGTAGATGGAGCCGAATACATCTAAATAAGCGGCGGTACCGACGTTGCCCTTATCGGGGGGGAAGCTGAATACGGTGATCGCCAGCTTCTTGTCCAACTTGGGTTTGCGGCGCAGGTTGCCCCATTTGATGGCCCGCTCGGCGATGACGCTGATGCGATCCTGCAGGGAGATCGAGCGACCGGTCATGCCATCGCGGCCAGAGAGGACGATGGGTTCGATCGCCCCGTCCAGTTCGGGGATCGCCATCTGCAGCGCCACTTGGATCGGGTGCAAACCCAAGTCGCTGCCTTCCCATTCCTCTGTGGTTTGGAAGACGAGTGGCAACGCCACCATGTAGGGGCGGTTGAGTTTTTTGAGGGTTTCAATCGCCTTGGGATGGTCTTGGCGGGCCGGTCCCCCCACCAGGGCAAAGCCGGTCAAAGAGACCACCCCGTCCACGATGGCGTTTCCTTTATTGAGGGGATCAAAGAAGAACTGATCTACCGGCTTAGAGAAGTCCAAACCGCCGGAGAACACCGGGATCACCCGCGCGCCCAAATACTCCAGCTCCTGCACCATGGCCACGTAGTGAGCTTCATCCCCAGTCACCAGGTGGGTGCGCTGCAGCACCAAACCAATGCAGGGGGCAGAGTCTGTCTTGAGTTCGGCGGGGGTATCTCGCCGGGAGTTGTACCAGTTCAGGTATTCCTTGATGTCCTCAAACATCTCGGGGGCCATGGGGTGCCAAATGCCCACATCGGGGAAGGTGACGGGATCGGCGTATTGCAGGCTGGAAAGCGTTTTGTCGGAATCGCCCTCAGGGTTAAGCACGTAGCGATCGGCCAGCATCAGCAGGAAGTTTTCCAGGTTTTCGGCGGAGCCCCCCAGCCAATACTGGAAGCTGAGCATAAAGCTGCGGGCATCCTGGGCCTTTTCGACGGGCAAATACTTCAGCACCTTGGGCAGGGTGCGCAGCAGCTTCAGCATGGCGTCTTCGAAGCCGCTGCCCTGCTTCTTGCGGCGCTTCTTCATGAACTCGCCGATGACGCTCTTGGACTGACCCAACTGCGCCATGGAGAAGCTGCCCAGCTTATTAAGGCGCATCACCTGGGGCATGGAGGGAAAGACCACGGCTGCGTCTAAGCGATCGCGGTGGGGGGCAACCGCAGCCACCACCTTCTCAGCCAACTCTTCAATAAAGATCAGCGAGGCAATAAAAATATTGGCTTGGGAGACATCTCGCTCAAAGGCGACGTAGTTCTCTTCGCTGCGCAACTCTTCAATTAGGTAGCCGCTGATTTCAATGGCGACATCAGGGCTATTGGCGTTGATGGCCTGAACGGCGGCTGACAGGGAGCTCTGATATTGGGGCTCCAGGACCACATAGACCACTTTGACCAGCGATCGCCCGCTTAGATCCGCAGGGGCAACGTGGCGAACAGTGGGCTTAACGTGGGTGAACATGCAGTGACTGCTCCTTATTCAAACGATGCGGGTGCCGCAATGTGGAGAAACTAAAAGAGAGGCCAAACGAAGATTCGCCCTTTACAAAAGGCCACATCTCTTATAGAACAAGCAACTTTCACAATCCGCTTGGTTACCTGACCTATGGTCGTTGTATCAGAAAAAAACATCCCCTCAAGGTGGCCAAATAGATGATTAATAATTTGCAACAAACAAGAAGCTTTTACTCTGTTTTGGGTTTGCAATTTTTAATGAATTGTTTTTTCTTATGCTCAAGATTAAATATTCTAGGGCCTGCAGTTTAGGGCTTACCTATGTCTTATGGATGCCGGCTGTTGTCTGGCATGGTTGTCCGGGTCAGGATCGCATTGAGGAGATTGGCGCTGCTGAGCTCAGCTCGGGTCAAAATGGCTTCTGTTAGATTGGCCCCTTCAAGGTTGGTGCGCCCTAAATAGGCTTCCACGAGGCTGGCCTGCTGTAAATTGGCTCGGGTTAAATCAGAGCGACTCAAATCGCTGCGATTGATCTGAGCCTGGGACAGATTCGCTTCAGTCAGCGTGGCTTGGCTAAGCTTGGCATCTGTCAGACGCACCCCCACTAACTGAGCCTGGGTGAGATTAGCCCCCAAGAAATCAGTGCGATTGGCGCTGGCACCCGTTAGATTGGCCTGCTGCAGGTTAGCCCCCGACAAAATCGCGTCGGCAATATTTACATCAATAAGCCGAGCCCCCATCAGGTTGGCACCGTGGAGATTTGCGCCTCGGAGGGTCGCTGCCGTCAGGTTAGCGTAGCTGAGATTCACAAAGGCTAGATCGGCTCCCCGCAAGTTGGCCCCCTCTAGATCGGCTTGCTGCAGATTTGCGCCCCGCAGATTCGCGGCATACTGTCGCTTTTCTTGGCGGAGGTTAGCCCCTTTTAAACAGGCCCCCGTGAGGTTGGCTCCGCTCAAGTCAGCATTGCGGAGATCGGCATCCATTAAATTGGCATCCATCAAGTTAGCCAGGGTGATTTGGGCACTGCGCAAGTCCGTCCCCTGTAGGCTAGCCCCATGGAGATTGGCATCGGCCAGATTGGCTTTGGATAAGTTTGCTTGGTTGAGATTGCTGCCTCGCAACTGAGCCCGGCTAAGATTCGCCCGCTGCAGGTTGACGCGATTCAGATAGGTGAGAGTGAGATTTGCCTGTTCTAGATCTGCCTTGCGAAGATTGACGCCAATTAAATCTTGGTTGGACAAATCTGCCCCCATTAAAACGGTGCCCTGAAAATGGATTTCGCCGGCAGCATAACGATCTAAGAGTTCCTGCGGATCCATGGAAGTCGATGACAGGACAGAGGCTGACGGCAGTGTATCGTAGTTCGGGCTAAGGGCTAGTAATGGCAGCGTTAGCCGAATCAGGAGCCAACCCTACAATAAACGATCAGAAACGGGCTGGGCAATGAGCCGTATCAGTCTGTATAGTCTGGCCCAAGCCATGGGTGATGACCGTCCTACATTCAGAATCCCCACTTTCAAAAGATTACAACCCTTCACGTCCTTGCTCTTTAAAGAGGCTCAGATTGAGTAATAGGGCCTCATGGCTTTCAAAATGGCCTCGGCGGTCTTAGCGTTTTCATGATGGTTATCCAGGCAACTGGCAATGACCACAAGTTTGCCTTCTAAATCCGTAAAGTTAGGGCAGTACTGAAAGGTCTCTTGCAGCAAGTTGTCTAAGGTTTTGGCTTTGAGTAAGCGCCAGTCTTGGGGCGTAAAGGTGAAGGGGCTGCGAATCGTAGACAGCAGCAAAATCTTTGCTCTTAGGGGGTTGGCGTAACGCATAATCTCTAAGCGCAGGGCAAATAAATCAGTGCGATCGCGGGCGGTTAACTGGGGGGACTCTACCCTTAACTTAGGGGATTGCTCTCCCGGCGGCAGGGTCATGGCCCTTGTACTCTCTTCTGGGGAAAGCGTTTCCCAACACGTTTGGGTACTGCCGTAGGAATCTCCCGGATCGCCTAGGGGTTCTGTGTCCCCTTTCAAGCTAGTTTTATCTTCAACCTTGGCCAAAATTGTGCCTTCATCCAAGCCATAGAGCTGCTGGAACACACCCACAATGGTTTCGGCAATAGGAACATAATGCTCTTGGCGGCTGAGGCGCTTAACAATGCGATCTAAGTGGTAACTGAGCGCCTTAGCAGTGGGGGCCATCTGATAGGTGCTGGCCACCAGACTATCCATGGATTGCTGGGTCAATATGGCGGGGTCATTTTCCCAGCGGTTGTGAACCATGCTGTGGAGTAACTTGCGAATGCGCAGGGCCTGAGGAGAGGCCGTAAGCTGGAGCGCTATTTTCTGATAAATCGATTCTCCATCGGTGATGGCTGTGGCCTCTGCCGGTGCCGCCAGCATGGTTTGCTCTGTTGGCGGCTGAGCCCGACGTTGGGTGTAAACGGGTTTAACCGCCATTAAAATACGGCTAGCGACCGCCAGGTAACTGGTTTGGCGATTGAGGCGAGCCACAATGCTATTGAATGCCGTTTCTAGGGCATCTAGGGTGGGGTAAAGCTGCACCAGCGTTTCTAGGAGCTCTGTTAGCTCAAACTGGGCTAATACGGTGGCGTCATTTTCCCAAACGTTCTGACGGGTGCCAAACAAGAGCTTCTTAACCCGACGCAAATCGGAATCTTGCTGCAAAGTTTGAACGGCGATCGCAAGGGGATCGGCCTGGGATACAACGGCTTCGGCAGCGCCATTTACCGGTGGAATTTGATAGGCCGGTACGGGTTCACGAATATTCTTAAGGTGGAGCGGCCCGAGAAATTGAGCATTGAGGTCAAGGCGGGCTTTCACCACGTCATAGACGGTTTGAGAAATACAGATTCCCCCTGGAATGGCTTGGGTCTGCAGGCGGGCAGCGATATTCACGCCGTTACCCAGCACATCGGAGTGGCTAAACAGCATATCCCCGAGGTGGATGCCAATCCGATGTTGGAGGGCGTCTTGGGGTAATTTTCCCTCTGCCAGTTCTGCCAATTGGGTTTGAATCGACTGGCTACAAGTCACCGCTTGCACCGCGCTCGAAAAAGACAGGAGTAGCCCATCCCCTGTGGACTTGAGGACTTGTCCCCCTGCCTGTTCACAGAGCTCACCCATCAGCTGCAGATCTCGCTGAATTAGCTTAAGGGTACCTTCCTCATCCTCTGACATGCGGGCGCTAAAACTGACGGCATCAGTCATCACAATCGCGGCCAGCACCCGATGGGGTTCAGTGGGGGTAGGGGTAAGCTCCATGGAAGGGTGGCATCAGGGTAAGGTGCACAATTAACGAGAACACCTGATTGTAAGGGGGCTCCCTAGAAATAGGCTATCGGTGATCTACCGGTTCGGGCAGCGGGGTGTAACCCGCTTTTATACCGACCCGCCTTTCATATCGGCGATCGCCCCACGGGCCATGGCAGCGATCGCCTGGTCGGTGGCTTTAGGGAGCTGGTAGTATCTTCCCCCAGCCGTTTTAGCAAGTTCCCGCCCAAACCCGGTGGAGACAAACTTGCGCTCCGTATCAATCACCAAGAGCTGAAACCCCGTCGCCCGAATTCGGCTGGCAATATCCAGCAACTCTTGCTTGATGTCAGGTTTTTGCTCATTATCGATAGTCTCTCCGAGGGATCTAGCCAAGGGAATGTTCCCACGGCCATCGGTGATCGCCACCATCACCACATTGCCAATATCCCCCGACTGCTGGGCATTGGTGCCCACCCGCACCGCTTGGGTGAGGCCATGGGCCAAAGGGGATCCGCCTCCGCAGGGCATCCGCTCTAGCCGTTTACGGGCCATGGCAATGGAACGGGTGGGGGGTAGCAACACCTCGGCCTGTTCCCCCCGAAACGGGATTAAGGCAACCTGATCACGATTTTGATAGGCCTCGGTCAACAATTGCATCACAGCACCCTTGGCCGACTGCATCCGGTTCAGGGCCATAGAGCCCGATGCGTCTACGACAAACACAATCAGAGATCCGGCCTTGCGGGCCAGTTTTTTAGCGCGGATGTCGGTTTGCTCAACCACCACCCGGCGATGGGGTTGGCGGGCGCGACGCGCTTTTTGGTAGGGGGCCGCAGCCCGCAAAGTGGCATCGACGGCAATGCGCCTCACCGGCCCCTGGGGCAGCATCGGCTTGATGTAACGGCCCCGATCTTCTGAGATCACGGTGCTTTGGCTACCGGATTTACCCTGGCGGGTCATGGCTTGGGCAAACAGCAGCAGCGAGGGATCAAGTACAACCCCTTCGGGGTCAAACACAAACTCCTCAGGCAGACTGGGGGGCGGTTCTTCGGTTTGATCGGGGTCCTCGTCTTCTGAGTCGTCGGTATCGTCCTCGTCCTGGTCGTCAGCGTTGTTCTCCTCTGAATCCTCGTTGGAGGGGGGCGGCGGTGGTGGCGGCGGTTGCTCATCCTCAGGCGGGGGCAGGGCGATCGCTCTCGGCAAGATCACCAGCTCCACGGCAGCCCGAAGATCTTCGGCGGTGACCGTAGCCCGCCCATCCAGGGCTGCATGGGCCTTGGCCACCCGCACCGCAAACAGCTCGGCACGATGTCCCTGGACGCCCCCGCGCAGGGCTTCAGTGACGAGGTATTGCACCTGCTCACGGGTGATTTTCACCTCTTTTAGCCATTCCCGCGCCAGGATAATTTGGGTCCTCAGATCTTCGATCTCGTCGGCGTAGCGGGCCAGAAAGGCCTCGGGATCGTTGGCAAACGCCGTGGACTGTTCGACGACTTCCACCCGCCCTTCTAAGGTGAGGGTTTGATCGGCAGAGAGGGCGATCGCAATTCGATCTAACAGGTGATCTCGCAGTGGCCCTTCATCAGGGTTGTAGGTGGCCACCAGTAAGGGTTCGCAGGGATGCTGAAAGCTAATGCCTTCTCGCTCAATTTGGTTACGCCGCTCGGTCAGCGTCCCCAAGAGGAGGTTACTGATCTGGTCGTCGAGCAGGTTGATTTCATCGATATAGAGCACCCCTCGGTTCGCCGTCGCCAAGAGACCGGGCATAAACACCGTATCCCCCGCCTGAATCGATTTCGCCACATCTACGGCCCCGAGTAGCCGATCTTCAGTGACGCCTAGGGGAATTTGAACAAAGGGTGCAGGAACGACCTGAGTGGGCAGTTCAGCCGCATCGGCTTGGACCTGAAAGCGCTGTCGGGTCTCATCGTCCCAGTTTTGTGGCTCACTGGGGTCGGCATTGCAGCAAGAGCTACTGATCACCTCAATGGGCGGCAACAGTTGGTGTAAGGCCCGCGCCATCACCGATTTGGCCGTGCCCCGTCGTCCGGCAATCACCACGCCGCCCAAACCTGGATCCACTGCCGCTAAAAGGAGCGCCAGTTTGATCGGCGCTTGATCTACAACGGCGGCCAGGGGAAATACTGTGGGGGTCTCTAAGGTTTGTACCGCTACCATTACCTGTCTCTGATCGATTTGATTATTAAAGAAGCAATTACTCGGCCCATTTGGGGGCGCTCGAAAGCGGCCTTTGCTTTAAAGTTTCCGGCATCCATTGTTCAGCCACTCACCACCCTATCAGCCACTAGCCCCCACTGATACCGTTGTGGCCATTTGCTGCAGACATTTCAAAAGGTTCTGACTCTCAGGGCAAAAGCAATGTGGAGGGCAAAAGCAATGTGGGTCGCAGTCTGGCCCTAATCGGACTGGTAACCGCTACAGGAGAGGTGACGCTAGGCGCTGGTCAAGCAGAGTTGAGCCTTTCCCTCACCCATTGACGGAAAGATCGCATTGCTGAGTTACGGCCCCTAACCCGGCTCTGCTCCACATACTTTGGGATCTCAGTTTTTAGGGGCCAGCCGGGAAATTGCGGGCTCTCTTCCACCTCAATGTATTGCCCACCTTGGAGTTGATAAATTTGAATGGTTTGATCGCTCCGTCGCCACAATTCCGGCACCCCCAGCCCGGCATAGGTCTCAGGATGAGTCCGAGCCGTAATATCTACCTCCATCGCCAAATCGGGGGGCGGGTCGACGGTCAAATCCAATCGCTTTTTGCCGCGAATGGCGGGTTCGTTTTTCAGGTAAAAGCATTGATCCGGCTCAATGCCCTTTGCCATGGCTTGATTCTTAAAGGTGGTTGAGCCGAGGGTGCGAAATTCGATATCCAGCTCTTCCAGAAAGGCTTTTAAAAGGTCGCCAATAATTTCCTTGTCGTCCTCGTGCTCGGGTAGCGGCACCATGATTTCGAGTAAGCCATTGTTGTATGCAACGCGGGAACAACGGTGCTCCCCCAACTCCTGCAAAATGGCCTCAAACTCAGGCCAGCTCACATCATGGAGCAGGAGTCGTTGACCTGTCGGTACATCGAGTTGACGCAGTTGGAGGGTAACCATGAGGGCGGGTCGAACGAAGCTGTCCTTACCATCCTAGGTCTTTAATTTGGTAGGGCAATCCCCTTTGAATGTCACTCACGCCTAAAGCTTCAGCGATCGCAGTTGGGGCAATAGCTGAGAGAAAGCGATGCCCCGATGGCTAATGCGATCCTTTTCCTCGTGGGATAACTCTGCAAAGGTTTTGCCCGCCGCAGGCACATAAAAGATCGGGTCATAGCCAAACCCACCGTCGCCGCGCGGAGCCCGCGCAATTTCCCCCGGACATTCACCCTCGGTTTCTAGGGCAATGGTGCCGTCGGGGCGGGCTAGGGCGATCGCGCAAATAAACTGAGCCCCTCGCTCAAAGGTCTCACCCAGTTCCCGCAGCAGGCGATTGATGCGATCGCCATCGCTGTTGCCATAGCGGGCCGAGTAGAGCCCTGGCGCTCCGTTCAAGGCATCGACCGCCAACCCAGAGTCATCCGCGATCGCCCATTGGCCCATGGCCTTAGCAACCGTGCTGGCCTTGAGACGAGCATTCTCTAAAAACGTGCTGCCAGTCTCCTCCACATCGATATGCTGCGGCTTGAGCCTCAGATCCCAGCCTAAGTCCGCCAGGTAGCCATTCATTTCCGTAAGCTTGCCAGGATTTCCCGTGGCGACAACAACCACTGGCATGGCGGTCCACCCCTCCAAAAACGTTTACACCGACCCACTTCCCCGGATTGCCAGAGAAATCCAACCCCCACCCTAAAGCTGATAGCGTAGGACAGTCAGACCCATGAGGCGAATCCTTGGCACGGCGCTCTAATTATCTCAACCTCCAGCCCTACATCAAACAGCAGTGGCGCACCATCGTCTATGCCCTACTTTGCACCCTCGTTTTTACGGCCTTTTGGCCCATATTGGCCTGGCTGGCGGGGCGCATGTTTACCTTTCTGGTGCAGGGGCAGGTGAGAGCGTTAGCGCAGGTCGGTGCAATCACCATGTTGGGATTCGTCATCCATAAAACGGCGCAATATGGGCAAGATTCCCTGATGTCGAAGGCCGCTCTAGAAGCCGCCTTTCGATTGCGCATTCACATCTATAGCCATTTGCAACGCCTTAGCCTTGCCTATTTCGAAAGATCCCAGACGGGAGATTTAGTCTATCGCCTTACCGAAGATGTCGATCGCATCGGCGAGGTAATCAAAAAGCTCTTCCAAGACTTTGTCCCCAGCATGTTGCAGGTGCTGGTGATTTTGGTCTACATGCTGTGGCTCAACTGGCAGCTCACCATTGCCACCTTCATTTTGGTGCCCGCTCTCGCCTTCTTAGTGGGCTGGTTTGGGGAGCAAATGCTGAAATACTCCCACCGCAGTCAAGATCGCATCTCTGATCTCTCCTCCCAACTGACCGAGGTGTTTAGCGGCATTCGCTTAGTGCGGGCCTTTGCCGCCGAGGACTACGCCATTGACCGCTTCACCGAAGAATCTGAGCGCAACCGTAGCGCCCGCTATAAAGCCGCCTGGTTATTGGCGGTGCAATATCCGGTGGTGGGGTTTCTTTATGCGCTGATCGTGCTGTGCATCTTTTTGGTGGGCAGTTGGCAAATTGCCATAGATAACCTGACCGGAGAAGCCTTTGGCAGCTATATGGCCGCAGCACTCTTGCTGATTGACCCGGTTACCCACACCACTGAAAACTACAACCTCTTTAAGGAGGCAGAAGCTTCGGTTGATCGCATCTTCGAGCTGTTTGCAATTCGGCCCGCAGTTCGTGAGCAGGCTAATGCCACCGCCTTACCCGCCGTCACCGGCAAGGTGGAATACCGAGACGTCTCCTTTAGCTATCAGCCAGGGGAGCCAATTCTGAAAAATCTGAGTTTAATGGCCATGCCCGGCGAAAAGATTGCCCTGGTGGGCTCCTCTGGAGCGGGTAAGACCACCTTAGTGAATCTATTGCCTCGGTTTTATGATCCCCAGGGCGGTCAAATCTTTGTTGATGGCGTTGATCTGACCACGGTGACCCTCAAGAGTCTGCGGCGGCAAATCGGGATTGTGCCCCAGGAAACGGTGCTGTTTTCGGGCACTATCGCTGAGAACATTGCCTTTGGCCAAAAGAACTTTGACTTAGAGGCGGTAAAAGCGGCGGCTAAGGTGGCCAACGCCCATGACTTCATTAGCCAATTCTCCCAGGGGTATCACGCTTGGGTGGGCGAGCGGGGGGTGAATCTCTCGGGAGGGCAGCGCCAGCGCATTGCCATTGCTCGGGCGGTTTTGCTGGATCCCCGCATTCTAATTCTGGATGAAGCTACCTCAGCCCTCGATTCGGAGTCAGAAAAGCTGGTGCAGGAAGCCCTTGAGCGCTTGATGGGCGATCGCACCGCCTTCATCATTGCCCACCGCCTCGCCACCGTTCGCAGTGCCGACCGCATCATCGTGTTAGACCGGGGTGAAATTGTCGAAGCCGGCACCCATGCTGAGCTGCTGGCCAAGGGCGATCGCTACGCCTACTTCTATGAGCAGCAATTTCAGGATTAATGGCATTGGGCAAGATGCTGCGATCCGCCGTTTTATAAAGTAATGATGAAATATCAAGAAATGATGACCGAAACAAGGAGGCAAGTGCAGGCCCAACCCTCAGTTTGATTGTGTCAACCTGTCTTTATATTTGCTTTAGAAAATCAGTAAGCCCGCGCTCGTATTTGAAATCAAGCGCGGGCTTACTTTTAAAATTTTGCTCTCAACAAAAAACAAACTTTAATTTAAGAATTAAAGTACTCCCCAGGCTGGCATTCCTTCTCTAGACAGCGTTCCAGATATTGAATCCGATACCCTCGCCAGAATTTCCAAGGGGTTAAGCGAGTGACATAGTAAGGGCTAAAAACAGGCTGTGTCAGGTATTTCCAAAGGGGGAAACCATTATTTTTATATTGAGGAACGTTCACAATTCATCAATCCAGCAAGACTATTCGCGAAACGCTCAGCGGTCCGAAAACAACCAGCCACGCTCAACGCTCCCCCCAAGTATAGGCAAACGAAAATCACGAATTGCTATCCAGGAAGAACACCTAGAAAAATATTCAATAAAGCACAAAAAAGTTTATGAATGGAGCTGACGGGAGTCGAACCCGTGTCCGCTTTGAGTATTAACATTCCACTCATTCACAGGCGTAGCCTCTCTAATCCTTGAGGCGGGAACCGTTACTTAATCCCTAACGGTAGGATGCCTCGACAAAGTCTTAGTCAGGGGGCCTGTCGAGGGAGCCCGCTGAAGCATCCGTTGGGGTTTTGTCTATAGTCCTTAACGGAGTCAAACCATAGACGCTCGCTAGAGGTTTTCTAATTAAGCAGCAACAGGTGCAGCTTTACGAGCAAAAGGAACGATGTTGTTCGCAGTTACGTTGTTTTTGAGCCTGGATTAACGAGAGTAGACTCCCTCTCGGCCTGAATCACAGAATGACTTTCGTCAAAACGTCGAAACCGTTACAGCCCCGCGTGAATCTTTTTCCAGTGTAGCGCATTCTCCCAAAGCCGCTGGTGCCGGGGCGATCGCTCTGGGTCAAAGCTCGGCGCAAGAGTCTCAGGGATAAAAGAATTGGGCAAAAGTATCAAATTGTTATGGGCCACATAACCTTTCATAAACCAAATCGGTGAAACTTTTACCTATAATATTTATTTAAGGATTGTCCGTTGATCTGAAGGACGCCAGCGAGTTGTTAGGATTCGGGGCTGTGCAGACGGGCGACAGGATAAGCGCTGAACCGAGAGAGGTTGATCTATGACCAGTACTAATAACGCCAACGAACAAGCGGATGCCAAAGCAACCGGCACTTCTAGTAATGGCACCACGGCCCGTAAAACTAGCCGTCGCCAGAGCAAGAGCCAAATCGTGAAGGCTGAGCAAGAGAAAGGGGATGTATTTGTGCTGGATGATCACACGCGCATCGTCCCCATTGATAGCCTTCCGAACCATCGCCCGATTGCTTTGAGTGAGTTTCAAGTGGTGGGTACGCTAAACTCTGCCGGTAGCCGCCCGATTATGGCAGACACTTTGCAGGTTTTCTCGACTGACTTGCTGCCGGGGCATCGGCCCGTGGCAGTGAATACGCTGCCGATTTCTGACTTAGATTTCTTGCCTAATCAACGCCCAATTGCGCCCAATGATGTTGTTGATCCCCCAGCAGCGGTTCTGATGGGCTATCTGGACTAGAGCTTAACTGCGTTTGATCAGGCGACCGGCCTAGCTCATGCAACGCCCTCCTGGATTTCAGGAGGGCGTTTTTAGTTGTCAAATTTGTGGCATTGGCTATGCATGTGACCGATATCACCTGGCCCAAGAAAAGCTGTCACAGGCTAATAATGGCGGGACGAAGATAGTTATGAAGTAGAGATGAAGTGGTAAGGAGTATCTGGATCATGCTAGAGCTATGTCCGCTGAAGTTTGCGCTGTCAGAACTCTTTGCCCAAGTGAGTGATTATGGTCGCCTGACCTTAGCAGATCGCTATGGTCTACTGGCCAATCTGCTTCATGAAGACAGCCTCACAGAGGACGAACGTTACTCCATTGATCGCCTGTTGCGGGCGACCTTGCGAGGCCGTGTCAAGCTTGATGATACGGAGCTTTCGATTCTTTTAGCTGCGGGCGATCGTTAGTCGATACCATTGGCGATCTTTACCGCCATCGGTGGATCAACCCATCCCTTGGATTCAATAAAGTCCCTAAAAGTCCCTACAGCCAAAACGTGAGCTGACGGCGTAAGGCAAACCAAGCAACGGGAAGGGGGCGTTCTGCGCTGATCAGCACTGGAATTCTCAAATATTTACCGAGTAAGAAGCGGCCTAGTCCTTTGATGCGACCATAAAGCCGACCCTTGAGATAGTCCCATTTGGGGCTCGTACTCGCTGCGGGCTGAGCATAGGGGGGTTGAAAGCTGAGAGGACCATAGAGTACATCAGCACGGTGGGTGACACTGAGGCGGTTTTGGCTATGTTCGGGGTTGGGTACCCCGCCATGTTCTCCATAGTTGCGGAAAGGAACGTAGTCGGTAAAGCCGCGATCTTGCAAGTAATAATCAATACCAGAATCCCAGGGACTGTAGGCTCTAGGCCCTGGCTCTTTAGCGACCTCATCGGCTAAATCGATCAAAATTTGGGCACTGCGAGCCGTGATCACATAGGCCACCATGGCTGTGGAGTAGCCTACGGCATAGCCCGCCTGGGTGACGCGATAGACCTGGGGCGCACAGGTATAGAGCCATGCAATCCCTAAGTCCGGATCGCTGGGGTCAAAAGACGGGGGCAACTGACCCAAGTTGCGAACAGGCACAAAATCGGCTTCGACAATCAGAGTGGGTCGCGCTGAAGTTAAAGCCCGCTCCCAAGCTTGGCGATGGTTGAGCAGACACAGAAAACTGCGGGAATAGTCCTCTTGGCCCGGTTGATGCACCTGTCTAAGCACCTCGCAGCGGCAACCGGCCTGCTTTAGAGTCTTCTCCAGAACGGTGGTGTCCTCTTTATAGGCCAGAATGAACGTCTGGCCGATGCAGTCAACTAGGTGCGAGGCTGATTGACTCGGGTGTAATGCTGGGGCCACGTCTGAATCCAAGACTGTTCAGAAGGTCTAATTTTAATTATCCACAGCTTCTAGCCTACCCAGCTATCCCCTGGGAGTTGCGTCTGAGGCTGAGGTTTAGCCAACACAAAGCGTTGCTATCAGAAATGCTTCTTCATGCTATTGGTCAACTTTAATATCACTATCGGCAGGATTTTGTAACTTTACAGATGTATCTCCAATACTGAAGACATAAGTCCGAGTATTGGATTTTGGGCTTCGCGTTGTTGCTCACAGGTAATTAGATGCAGTGTCAATTTTGTCAGCATTATCAAGGACTGGGCCGGCAGGGCGGCAGCTGTCAATGCTTAAACGTTCCTGTACAGGGGACTTGGGGAGCCTGCTGCATGGTGATACCTGTATTTGGCAACCGTTCCACAACCCAGGATGTTTCCCAAAAAGAGCAAGACCTATTAGGCATCGCTTAACCTCGCCCTAGCAAGCTTCCATAGAACTTCAGAATAACTGTCTTGTCCCCAGCGTTGCTGTTTCGAGCAACGCTGGGGTTTGTTCTTGATTTGACCCATAGCCTCTGCAGGAAAGTAAGGCCTACGGGGGCTGACTTGATACCAACAGGTCGTGATTACAACGGTTTCTCTTGAAATTTGGATTACAGTTCGGTTATAGGTGGTTGCAACGTAGGTGAGTTCCGATGGTCATCCCCGGTTTGATTCGGCAAGCGCAGCAGTGGTTGCGCAAAACTCCCGAACGGGCACTCGACCAAGCCTATGAGGCCGCACGTATGATTGTGGCGATCGAAGATGAGCACTTCGATGGCAATCCGATTTCGCCCCAATACGGCAACTACGGCCAGAGCGCCCAAGCTTATTTCCAAGGGGAGCTGCAGAAATATCTCAACTTGATCACAGTGCGGATGACGGAGTTTCGGGCCAGCAGCGCCATGCTGCGGGTGTCGGATCCTAAGATGATCGAAATTCAGGTTAACCCAGCTCGGGCTGATGCGTTTTCCCTTGATTTGATCGACAAACCGGCACTTTTTTTTCGCAAGCTTCGATTTGTGGATGATGTGCTCAGCCGCTACCGCAACCGAGATACGTCACCCACTGTGGTTGTGATTAAAGAACCCGGTGCAGCTATGCCCTTGGCCGATGCCAAGATGACTGTAAAAGGCAATGGCAAAGGACAACGCGATCGCAGTGCTGCAAAAACCGACGGACCTCGGGCAGCGGCCCTCTCCGATCGCGCCAACATTTTGCCCCGATCCATTTTGCGGACCTTCGATCGCGTTCGCCAAGACCTAGACCCAGAAGCCGAAACGCAGGTAGTGCAAAACTTTCGCGCTTCGCGGGGAACAACCACTACAGCAGTTAAATTCTTGTTGCTGCTGGTGATTATTCCGCTATTCACCCAGCAGGTCTGCAAAAACTTTTTGTTTGGTCCCGTGGTGGACTATTACCGAGATCAAACCCAGGCGGAGGTTTTTCTGAACGTGGAAATGGAGGAAGAGGCCCTCCACGAGCTGCAGCAATTTGAGGAACGGCTGCGGTTTGAGGTGCTGATTGGCACCGCAGCACCGATGTCAGAACAGACCATTGAGCAGACTGTGCGCACCAAAGCGACAGAAATCGAAGAAAACTACCAGCGTCGCAGCGCCGATGCGATCAAAAATGTCTTTTCAGACATTGTGGCAGCAGTCGCTTTTGGCTTTTTACTGGTGCTACGCCGCCGCGAGGTGGCCGCCCTCAAAGGCTTCATGGATGAAATCGTCTACGGCCTCAGCGACAGCGCCAAGGCGTTCATCATCATTCTGTTTACCGATATGTTTGTGGGGTTCCACTCCCCCCACGGTTGGGAGGTGTTGCTTGAGGGCCTGTCCCGTCATCTGGGCTTTGCCGCCGATCGCAACTTTATCTTTCTGTTCATTGCCACCTTCCCAGTGATTCTCGACACGGTGTTTAAATACTGGATTTTCCGCTATTTGAACCGGATCTCGCCCTCCGCAGTAGCTACTTACAAGACCATGAATGAGTGAGTTCTACAGGCGCGGGCGCGGCAATACTCTTCCAGCAAGACATTCACCCGTAATCAATGACGCGCCCTAACGGTAGTGGATAATACATATGGGAATCCGGAGCACATCTTCCGTTTATGTACGATTGCATCATTGTTGGGGCAGGCCCCGCAGGCAGCACGGTGGCCTATCACCTGGCAAAGCAAGGCCGCACCGTGCTGCTACTAGAAAAAGATCCTCTTGGCCGTGACAAAGTCTGCAGTGGAGCGGAGGCCCCAGCCATTGCCCAAGGGTTTGACTTTGACGTGAAGCCCGACATCGCACGCGCCCTTCGCAAGAACCGCTTCTCAGGGAAGCTGGGGGACGAGATTTGCTCTGAGCTACAAACCCCAGACCCCCTCTGGGTACTAAAACGGGACGTATTTGACGCCTTCTTAGTCGAACAAGCCCAAGCCCAAGGGGCTGTGGTTAAAACCGAGACGCCCGTAACTGGGGTGAATTTGGAGGGCGATCGCTGGCAGGTCACCACCCCCAATGCCACCTTTGAGGGCCAATATTTGGTGGCGGCTGATGGTGCCAATGGCCCCACCGCTACTTGGCTCGGCTTCAATCCCCACAAGACCCGCCCAGGGGCAAGTTTAAAGATCATCACTGACCAGCCCGTGGGCGAAGACAGCGCCCTCAACTTTGAATTTGGCTTAGTAAAAAATACCTGTCTCTGGAGCGTGCCCCAGCAGCAGGGCTATGTACTCGGGGCAGCCCTGTTTGTGGGCAACAATGCAAGAGATTTACAGCCCGGACTCGAAGCCTATGCGGCGGGGTTAGGGCTGGGAGGTGGCACAGTCCAGATGCACCCGCTCCAGCTTTGGGATGGCAACCAACCCTTGCACTGTGAGCGAGCCTTATTAGTCGGCGAAGCGGCGGCCCTGGTTGACCCACTCAGCGTTGAGGGTATTCGCCCCGGCATTTTCAGTGGGGTTAAAGCCGCCGCCGCCATCCACAGTGCCTTGGGGGGCGACGCCGGTGCATTGGCGACCTACAGCCGCACGATCCAGTCGGAATGGGGCACCGACATGCAATGGGCTCGGCGCATTGCCAGCGTCTTTTTCCGGGTGCCGGGCCTAGGCTATCGCGTCGGCATCAAGCGCCCCTCGGCCACAGAGCGACTTGGGCAGGTTTTGACCGGGGAGGTGCGCTACGGTGACATCGCCAATCGCGTTCTCAAGCGCCTCTCAACCGGGTTTGTACCTGGTCGAAAATAGCGGGCATAAACCCAGCTATAGTCAAACCTTCCAGAGATTATCTTCAGAGGGTGTTTGAAAAGTTCTCGGGGCTTCCTTTAGCGACGTGGATCATCCAAAAGAGTGACGGTAGCATTTGGACCTTGCTCAAGCGCTGCCTGAAAGGGACGTACGTCAGCGTTGAGCCGTTCCATCTGCATCGTTACTTGGATGAGCAAGCCTATCGCTACAACAACCGTAAGTCTGACAACACAGAGCGCTTCCTAGGCGTTGTAGGCGGTATCAGTGACAAGCGATATAAGCAGTTGATCGGCGATATCGACTAAGAATCGCTTTCTGAGGGCTCCGGTGTGTCGCTGGAGTCCTCAGGTTCATCCTTGGCTTGCATCTGCTCTCTGACGGCCTGAACGGGCACAGAAAAGATTTGACGCGCTGCGTCCTCAAAGCGTTGGTATTCTATGGGCTTCTCATTGTTCATCAGATTACTCAAAAAATAAAACTTTAAATGGGGTAATCGCTTCTAAAAGTCCAATCAAGCTTACCAAGCCCTCATTTTAAATAACCGGCCTTCGTCGCCTTGGTCGTGTAGCGTAAGAACAATTTGGCTGTCATCGAAAACTCTGCCTTGGCCAGTATTTCTGATTGGTAGATCTGAGTCTATTGATGTGATGACTGACTGGATTCCCATATTTGTATAGCGTTCCAAAATTGTCAAAAGATTCTCTTTCTTGCGATCATCAAGTGACTCAAAGACTCCATCATGATAAACGAAGCGAGAAAAGTTTTGGTCAATATGAGCCCGCAATATAGCCAAGTCGAAGGCTACACAAAGCAGCTTACGATAAGTATGGCCAAGATCGGCGCTTGTGGTGTTGCCAGATTCATCAAGAATCTCCGCCTTAAAGTCTAAATGACCTGAATTGTTGACAGCCACTCTAAGAAGAGCCTTGCGATCTATAACTTCTTCGACTATTTCATTAAAAGACAACCGGATTAAAGAGAAAAGACTGGTTTTGTCTGTGGTTTTGTGATCAACATCAAATTCTATATTGGCGTGCAATTGCGTGCGCTCTTCCTGTAAGCCACGTATTGTATTTCTCAGCTCTTGCAAGCGACTTAAAGATCCTCTTTTGCGGTTTAAAGACGTAATGTCAGCTTTGAGAATTACTATTTCATCAGAAACCTTTTTGTATTTTTCGAATATATCAGTTTCACTAAGAAAAGACAGCATTTCAGAACGCTGCCTGCCTAAAGCTTCCAAAGTCTGATTAATATTATTTAATTCAGACTCAATATCAGAATACTCTTCTTGCAAGTATTGATATCTTTCATCAGTAATAGACTGATTAAAAGCAATCAATTGCTCAAAATCTCTAACTATTTGACCCTGAAAAATTATCCCAGCTTCTTCGAATAAGCGCTGTGCTTCATTGGGCCTAAACAAAATTTGGTTTTCATTCAACGCTTCAAGTATTTTCTTTCTGTTGTGTCTAAGTGAGTATCGCCTAGCATTCAAGGACGAAATCTGTTCATCAATATTGTCAACCAGTTGTTCTGTTCGTTCTATGTCAGGAGCACGAAAATCAAAAGCGTCTAAAACCTCTTGTTTTTTATCAACCTCATCTTGCTTCAACAAAAGCAAGCCTTCTATTCGGCTAATATCTTGATCTGAATCGCCTAATTCTTTTTTTAAAATATCCTCTTCACTTACTTTGCTTTTTAATTCATCTTCTTTCCTGTAATGCAATTCGATAAGGTTTGCATCAAAGCCTAGGATATGTGCTACAAAAGGCTTCCAGTCAGAGTGCGATCCCGCAAATCTTGTCAACTTAAAAACATCTCGAAAATCATCTTGAGAGCGCAGTTGAAATCCTATGCCCTTTCGATAATTCCAAGGCTTTAGAGCTTGCAAATCAAGCAGTCCGTCAAGTATTTTTCTTGCGCGATCAATTGGCACCTGAAAGTGATCCCATTCAGCCGCAGGGCTAGAAACAAAGTCTCCATGCCTCCCAGGATGTCTCTTAAAACTAATCTTAGTGTTATTGCTTACGGATCGTTTAATAGTCAGGAAGGAAGCATCCAGCGTTTGGAGTTCCAAGAAAAAAGTAAAGCTTTTAAATAACTCTATATGTTTGAACAAGAAAAAGTTTTTGTCCCTCTTCAGGAGAAACATGAAGTCGATCAATCTTCCTAAAGTAGTTTTCCCAAGATTGTGAGTATCTTTATCTAGATTTTCAGGCAAGCGAATTTCAGCAAGAATCACGTTTAATTCTTGAGTAAAGTTAATTGGTTCAAATAAATTAGGCTTATTAGAGTAAAGTCTGGAGAGTTTCATTTGGACCTACATACTCTATAGCATCGGTTTTAGGTCTATATTCAACTAATCCTAACAGATACAAGAGATTCAGTGCAGGCAAAAACAAATAATCACCCCCTGCGACTTCCCTTCGGGAATATTGCAGAAGAGCTTGAAAGTCATCGACGCGGCAAACCATCAATTTTTTCAATAGCAAAAAAGCCACGTTTATAGTGGTTTTATCCGGATGTGAGTGCTTGGTTGGCCTTAACATTTAAGTGGCTCCAATGTCACAGTTCCAATACATATAGAATATTACAGCACGCGTTAAGCGCTTGTTCCCTGTTTGACGCAATATAGGATCTCTGTTGAATAGCATATTAATAAGATACTCTATTACTTCATCAAAGGCTTGATAGTTTTTCCTCTTGGCAATTATTTTTAATTGAAACTCATCTACGACAGATTCATACATGCGTAGAATTTCTGCGTTTTCAGGAGAAGCAAGAAAATCTTTTATATTTCTGGTTTCTTTTAAGTATCTAATTCTTTGTGCCTTTGCATACTCATTTGACATGTTATTGATTTCGTTTTTCTGTTCATAAGGTGTTCGTGGTGTTGGTGGATCGTCTGTCAAATTGACTGTGTCGCCACTGTGGCGGCCCAATGCTTGAACAATCTCTGCCAAGTCGTCTGGGCTTATGATTAAAGGAGAATCAATGGGATCAAGGTCAACATAAGTCGGAACTTCTGGGAACCTTTTGAGAAAAAGCTCTAGCTGTTCAACACCGCACAAATAGATGGACTCTTCAGGAAGACAGCATTGTTGTGATATGTGCTGACGAATCATACTTTCTGCGTTCCCAGACAAGCGTCGATTGGCAAACAACATATAATTGTCTAGCTGCTGATTTTTTCGCAGTTTTTTAATTCGAGGTATTTCTTTTTGAATTACCGCGTTTTTGGAAGTCTTATTGAAAAAGTCGGACTCTGAAAAGCTTCTATTAAATCCATTGGTATGTTTTGCCTGGATGATTGTGATTCCAGTCCAAGGCGCTGACCGGCTCGGATGCATCTCCGCTGTTCCGACAAACTTTGCATCACGTCCTCCGTCTGGACCTTCAGCAAAGCCCTGAACAGAGATTCCAAGTAAATTTTGACAAAGTGAAACTATCAGCCCCTCAAACTGATTGTCGCTCAGATCCTCGTATGCGTACTTCACTATGGCTTAGTGGTGCAGAAAACTTTTCAGCATCTTAGTCAGTCTCACCATGAGAATCTGATCACCTTGTTGAACTCTATGCGCTGCTCTAAAGCAAGCCGTTTTCGTTGAGAAGCATAGGCCTTAGGTGGACTTTTACTGGGCA
>JBHJIP010000071.1:0-3486 GCA_050043365.1 Leptolyngbyaceae cyanobacterium | reverse complement strand
CAGGGGCTGTACATGCTGCGGTTTGCACCGGATTCGCTGCGGCTACTCTGGGGTTCGGCCCAGGGGGGCGATCGACCCGTGGGACCGCTGGGGCAGTTTGCCTTGGGGGGTGCGGGCACGGTGCG
Organism: Leptolyngbyaceae cyanobacterium; assembly: GCA_050043365.1. Classification (GTDB taxonomy): domain Bacteria; phylum Cyanobacteriota; class Cyanobacteriia; order Phormidesmidales; family Phormidesmidaceae; genus PCC-6406. Next base: position 3,361 of record JBHJIP010000071.1, on the reverse strand, counting down.
GGGCTATCGCCGTGATGCGGTAACGGCAGACAATGGCCTATTTTTCTCGGCAGAGGCACGGTTTCCGATTTTGCGGGTACCGGAGCTGGGGGGTGGGCTGTTGCAGATTGCTCCGTTTGTGGATGGGGGTCGGGTCTGGAGCAGTGGTGACTTACAGCCTGTGCTGGTGACTTTGGCGGCGATCGGGCTGGGGCTGCGCTGGCAGTCTGAGGGCATCAGCGCTCAACTTGACTGGGGTCTACCACTCACTACAACCCAAGTCGGCACATCGAATCTACAGGATAGCGGCCTTCAGTTCTCCCTTACTATCAGTCCGTTTTGATTGCATTGTTCTCTTTATCAGGGCTTCATCTTCATAAATTTTGTGCGAGGACGAGAGAAAGTATTAAATCTTTAAATGGCGCTGCTGATAAGAGCTGCTGTGAAGGCTGCTTGTCTACCAGGAGAAGGATGAAATGGTGTATCTATTCAAAATTTCTGGCTCATCTAATGAAAAGCGCTTTCGCTTTTTGAGCAGAGACAACGTTTTAGTATCGAGCATATGTCTTAGTCACTTGTTGTGGGCAGTACCCATAGCTGCCCAGATTACCCCCGATGCCACCCTTGGCGCTGAACCATCGATTGTGAATCCTGGGCTTGTGAGCGGTTCACCTGCCGACCTAATCCAGGGTGGAGCCATCCGAGGGGGCAACCTCTTTCATAGCTTCACTGACTTCAACGTTGGCAGTACTCAACGGGTTTACTTCGATAATCCAGGCGCTGTCAACCGCATCATCGGTAGGGTTACAGGCAACAATGATTCTTCTATTGATGGCACTTTAGGCGTTGTGGGGAATACCGATTTGTTTCTCTTTAACCCTAACGGCATTGCTTTTGGCCCTAATGCAGCCCTCGATATCAATGGTTCTTTTATCGCGACGACGGCTGCCACCATTCTATTCCCAGGCGGATTAGAATTTAGCGCAACAAATCCACAGACTCCATCCTCTCTGACAGTCAACTTACCCGTCAGTCTAAGGTTTGCTGACAACCCTGGAGAAATCACTCTCACCGACTCTAGATTGGAAATACAACCAGGAAATACCCTGACTTTAATCGGTGGAGATATTGATCTTGATGACAGCAATTTAGAGGTAGCAGCAGGACTTATAGAGTTAGCCAGCCTAGGTTCAGATAGCTCAGTTTCTTTGAGGCCTTACGGCTCATCGGGTTGGCAGTTGAATTATAGTCTTAGCAACGCATTTCAAGATATCACTTTAAGAAATAGAAGCTTGGTTGGGTCTACAAACTTGGCAGATGGCACAGAGGTCAGAATGCAAGGCAGACACATTTCCCTGACTGAAGCTTCTCAAGTTGATACCAGTACTTACGGTACAAACGATGGTGGCGACATTAATATAGTGGCGACCGAATCCCTATTGCTTAGCGGCGCTATAGTTTTTGGACCAGGTTTACCAGTCAGACCAGGTGGGCTAATTTCCCAGGTCAACTTCAATTTTGGAACACCTGTCACAGGCTCAGCAGGAGATATTAATGTACGCACTCGTCAATTAATCATCGAAGAAGGTGCCAATATCAACAACGACACTTTTGGTGAGGGGAATGCAGGCAATACTGATATATATGCCTCAGATTCAATAGAGATCAGAGGTAGTTCGACATTATTGCCTGGACATAATAGTGGCATCAGCTCTCAATCTGCCAATCTATTTACCGTGCCTCAAGTTGGAAATTCAGGCGATCTTAATCTTCGCACTGGAACCTTAATAATTAGCAATGGTGGCGTTATCACAACTAGAACTAGAACCAATAGTCAAGGCGGAGATATCAATATTCAAGCTTCAAGGCAGATTGATATATCAGGGACAGGGTTAGGACTGACTACCACTAATTTTCGGCCTGGCGGCATTTCGACTCAAACAACTGGTGCAGGTACAGCTGGATATTTATTTCTGACAACACCCATTCTTCGAGTTAGAAATGGTGGGATTATCTCTGCTGACACGCAAGGGCCTGGGCTGGGTGGAAGAATTATAATTCGAGCCTCTGACCTGATTGAGTTGGCAGCAACATCGCAACTCATTTCTCCTATAGACAGATTTTTCTCAAGTAGCATTATTGCTTCCTCTACTGGCACGAATAATGCCGGAGAAATAGACATTGAAACTAGAAATTTAGCCCTAACAGGCGGAGCTCGAATTGATGCAAGAACAACTGGATCTGGCAATGCAGGAACGCTTGCCTTGAGGGTCTCTGAGAATATTCTGATTAGCGGCACCAATCCTGACGGAAGCTCTGGCAGTGGGATTTACTACGACACCTCAAATTCTGGGAATGCAGGAAATCTAGAGGTTTATGGCCGTAATATATTTCTTTCAAGTGGGGGCCAAATCTCAGCTAGTACCTCTGGAACGGGTCAGGGCGGAATTATTGATGTTCAAGCTGAAAACCAGACTCTAGTATCGGGCACATCGTCAAGTGGGCTCAGAACTGGCTTGTATTTTGACAGTTCTAGTAGTGGCGATGCTCAAGGAATATTTGTCTCTGCGTTCCGTCTAGACTTGGAAGATGGTGGTCAGTTAACAGTTGATGGTACGGGCACAGGTTCGCCAGGTGATATCGCGGTCAATTCAGACATAGTTACGCTTGCAAACGGCAGCTCTATCCGAGCAACTACTTCTTTTGCTGATGGCGGCAATATTTTGTTTAATGGTCAGAATTTGATTTTCATGGGTTGCTGCAACAATGAAATTACTGCAGAAGCCCGTAACAATGCCAATGGCGGCAACATCCGCTTTGATTTTTCTGGGCAGGGAGGTTTCATTATCTCCCCAGGCCCATTGCTGGAAAATAATGATGTTGTAGCGATTGCAGATCGAGGGGATGGTGGTCAGATTGTGCTTGCTAATTTTTTGGATCTCTATAACCAAGGCCCTATCAATTTTGTTCCACTGGTACAAGGTAGAACTCCAGAGAGCGACTTTACAGCACGTTCTGTAACTGGCGAAGATGGAACGGTTGAAATTAATGTCCGCAATAATCTGGAAGCCCAAGAGCTCCCCAGCGAATTCCTGGACAATAGCCTTGAGCAAAGCTGCTCAACAGGTGGTCAGGCAACAGCACAAGAACGTAGTCGCAGCACTTTCACCCTCACTGGTCAAGGTGGCCTAGCCCCTAACTCCGACGCCCCCTTAGGTGGAGATAGCATTCGCGTACCGCTTGCCCACTGGCCCGCTACAGACACTTCCCTTGCCCCAGAGACACTCCCCATCTCCCAACAGCCCCCCAACCTCGTCACCGCCTCCTGTGCAAGGGACTAAATCCCGGTTTCTTCCCAGCATCAATCATTCCGCTGCACCAT
>JBHJIP010000070.1:0-18438 GCA_050043365.1 Leptolyngbyaceae cyanobacterium | reverse complement strand
AACCTGAGATGAATAAGTCAGAAGACAGGAAGATCTGACCATCGGTAATCGAAATAGCGTTGGAGGGAGTGTAGGCCGAGCCGTCACCCGCTTGGGTTTCGATGATCGGCAAAGCCGTCATGCTGCCTTCACCCATTTCAGGACTGAGCTTAGCGGCGCGCTCCAGAAGGCGAGAGTGGAGATAGAACACATCCCCAGGGTAGGCTTCACGACCGGGCGGACGACGGAGGAGCAAGGACATTTGGCGATAAGCCTGAGCTTGCTTAGACAGGTCATCGTAAATCACCAGGGTGTGCTTGCCTTTGTACATAAAGTACTCAGCTAACGCCGCACCGGTATAAGGCGCTAAGTACTGCAGCGGAGCAGGATCGTTAGCATTAGCGGCAACCACAATCGTGTAATCAAGGGCGCCGCGCTCTTCCAAGACGTTAACGATTTGAGCGACTGAAGAAGCCTTTTGGCCACCGGCGACATAGACACAAACCACGTCCTCTGACTTCTGGTTGAGGATAGTGTCGATAGCGATCGCCGTTTTACCGGTTTGGCGGTCACCAATAATCAACTCGCGCTGACCACGACCGACCGGAATCATGGCGTCAATTGCCGTAATCCCTGTTTGCATAGGTTCGTAAACCGACTTGCGCTGAATAATTCCAGGGGCCGGAGACTCAATTAGACGGGTCTCACTAGCGGCAACTTCTCCTTTGCCATCTACGGGACGGGCCAACGCATCGACCACGCGACCCAACATCGCATCACCCACCGGAATAGATGCAATCTTGCCAGTGGCGGTAACAGAACTACCTTCTTGAATTTTGCGGCCCGCACCCATCAATACGGCACCTACATTATCTTCTTCGAGGTTGAGGGCAATCCCAATGGTGCCATCCTCAAACTCCAGCAGTTCGCCTGACATCGCTTTCTCCAGGCCGTAGATCCGGGCAATCCCGTCCCCGACTTGAAGAACGGTGCCCACGTTGGACACCTGGACTGACTGGTCATACTGCTCAATCTGCTGCCGAATGATGCTGCTAATTTCGTCAGGTCTGATGCTTACCATGGGAATCGCTCTAATGAACCTACAATGGACGACAGAAAATCGAAATCAAACTTTCAGAACGGATGAAAAGGACAACGTCAAGCTGCTGCCAACTGCATCCCTAAACGGCGGAGTTGCCCCCTGAGACTCGCGTCAACAATCTGAGAACCCACCTGAATAATCACGCCACCTAATAATTCGGCATCGACTGTGATGGACAAATCAACCTGATTTGCGCCCGTCATGGCCACGACTTGATTACGCAAAGATGTTTGCTGGTCGTCAGAAAGCGCCACTGCCGCAGTGACTTCCGCTAAAACTGCGTTATTCAACTCCCTCAACAAGGACTGATAGGCTGCCAAGACGGCGGCCAAAAAGATAACTCGCCCCTTGTCCACCAACAGTTTCAAGAAGTTGACAAACAGAGGATGAAATTCACTGCCGACCTGCTGCAAGACGCCCTTCTTAGGCTCAGGTCCCATTAATGGATTAGCCAAAAACTGCTGTAAATCGTCTGCAGAAGACATTAGTTCAAGCAGAGCAGCGGCATCCTGGCCAAAACGATCGGTCAACGATTGGGCTTTAGCCAATGTCATCAAGGCCTGAGCATAGGGCTCAGCAATCTCCGAAGCGATCGTGCTACTACTCACAATTACCCTCCCAACATCGCGATGCTCTTATCAATCAGGCGGTTTTGAATGTCATCATTCAACCGCTCAGGCAAACGTGCTTGAACATCTGCCAAGGCCATTTCAACCACGCTTTGACGCAGCTCACGCACAACTCGGTCTTGCTGAGAAGAGAGATCCTGAGCTGCCGATGCCTTCATCCGCTCAATGTCTGCTGCCGCCTGATCAAGGATGGCCTGATGTGCTTTCTCAGCATTATCTTGGGCCTGCTTCAAAATGCTTTCGGCTTCTGTCTTAGCCAGAGCTAGCTTTTGCTGCTGCTCTGCCAAGGCTGCCTTGGCCTCGCTCTGCCGACCCTCTGCATCCTTAATAGCATCTTCAATATTACTTCGACGGCCTTCCAGAGTACTGCCCAAAAACTTACTGCCGAAATAAACCAGAATGCCAATAACGATAGAGAGGTTGATTAAATTTGCTTCTAGCACATCAAAGTGAAAGCCAAATCCACCCTCCTCTGTGGCCAGAAACCAAAGCGTTGCCATAACACCTTCCTTCGAATCAGTAAACGGAATATTGAATGCAACCTATGCACTTCTAGAACTTACGCAGCAGTGCTTAAAAGTTTGTCCAGCAAACTCTGACTCAAAGAACTGACTTGCTGTTCTAAAGCAGACAAAGCAGACTGCTTCTGAGCATCCAGCTCACGCTGGGCTTCTTCTCTCTGAGATTGAGCCACCTGCTGAGCTTCAGCCATTTGTTGGGCTGAAATTTTCTGCGCCTCCTCCTGTGCAGCCACAACGGTTTGCTGGGCTTCACGACGCGTTTCTGCAAGCTCCTGCTCGTACTGAGTTGCCAGCGCCTCCGCTTGAGCGAGTCGCTCTTTAGCAGTGGTACTGGTCTTTAGAATGTAGTCACTGCGTTCATCTAAAGCCTTGCCCAACGGCTTGTAAAAGACCGCGTTCAAGACCGCCGCAAAAATCACAAACTGAATGGCCATCAATGGCAACGTGCCATCAAAGTCAAACAAGCCTCCGGCTTCTTCGGCCAATAAGAAAGTCCAGCTCATCACATCTCCGCCCTAGGTCAACGCACCAGCGTGCGTACAAAATTTGAGAATCAAATCAACTCGGACGTTGAAGGAATCAGGCAAAACCTGACTCCTCAACATCCATCGTCCTAGTGCCTAGCTAAAGGGGTTAGCGAACAGCAACACCAAAGAAACCACCAAACCATAGATGGTTAGAGATTCCATGAAAGCCAGGGTCAGCAGCAAGGTGCCGCGAATCTTGCCTTCAGCTTCGGGCTGACGAGCAATACCAGCAACAGCTTGACCAGACGCATTACCTTGACCAATACCAGGGCCAATAGCGGCCAAACCTACAGCCAAAGCAGCAGCTACAACAGAAGCACTAGCAACAATCGGATCCATGGGTCTTTTACCTCAAGTAAAAACTGTGAATGTTAGTGAAACTCATCAATGGGAATTGCGCTTCCCCGAGATAGCTTCTAAACCTCAGTTGAGCTACGGAGCAATATCCATTAGCCAACAACTTTCCAACTGGACGATCCTCAACAGATCATCCATGCTCTTCTGCACCATGCCCTTCCATCGACTCAGCAATGTAAGCAGCAGACAAGGTTGCAAACACGAGTGCCTGAATTGCACTGGTAAATAGTCCCAGCAGCATAACTGGCAAGGGGACAAATAAAGGAACCAGTAACACCAGCACCGCAACCACTAACTCATCAGCCAAGATATTTCCAAAAAGACGGAAACTCAGGGATAAGGGCTTGGTGAAATCTTCCAAAATATTGATCGGCAGCATTACCGGCGTAGGTTCAATGTACTTCGCAAAGTAACCAATCCCACGCTTCCGAAGACCTGCATAAAAGTAGGCCAACGAAGTTAGCAATGCCAATGCAACTGTCGTATTAATGTCATTGGTCGGAGCGGCTAACTCACCTGCAGGCAGATGTATCAGCTTCCAAGGAACTAAAGCACCGCCCCAGTTGGAGACAAAAATGAACAGAAATAAGGTGCCGATATAAGGCACCCAAGGACGATACTCCTTTTCGCCGATCTGGTTTTTAGCCAGGTCACGAATAAACTCCAGGGCGTATTCCATCAGGTTCTGAAGTCCAGAGGGAATACGCTCAACATTGCGTGTCGCCAAAAGAGAGACGACGATTATCGCTCCCATTACTATCCAAGACGTAATGAAAACTTGACCATGAAGCCTTGTACCGCCCAATTCCCAATACAGGTGCTTCCCAACTTCAAGTTCGGCAAGTATGGGCGATAGCAGCACTGGAATCGAGTTCAACATCTCTATCTAGTTTTAAGGTTTGAGTGAAAAGCAACCAAAAAAACAGTGCTAAACTTTCAAAACCGAAAGTACAAGCAAGTTCAATCGCTCAGAAAGGCGCTCCAGTAGGTGTGACCGACAAGGGCAAGCTTGTGGGTCAAGAATCCGAAAAATACAGGCAAAAAGTCAATTTGTTCTAGCTTTAAGGCAACCAAAAAAACTAAGGCTACCAGAGCTAAGCGTCCGCCCGAAGCATCTCTAGACTCAACACCAATTTGAGCAACGCTCCTAGACAGCATCCTTAAGTAGGCAAGACCGGCCAGAGAACCGACTCCATAGCTTAAAGCTGTCATCAGGGAGAACTTCAGCCAAATACCTAAACAAGCAACTATCGATATCACTGCAGCAACTAATAAAAGTTGACCTTGAAATCGGTAGTACCCGTCCATCGGACTTTCTGAAGGAGATGACGATGTTGAGTGCGTATCAACATCTTGGCTCTCTTTATTAGAGATAGTCTCCACTCAAACTGCCTGAATAAGTACCGACATCAGTTGCTAGGAATGGTCCTCAATGGGAGCCATTGCTTAAGCCGAGGTCAATCATATCACGGTAACAAACGTTAATTATTTGGCTTTTCAGTCAGGTTCTAGATTCTTTTGGCCGTGCTTTCTGAGAACGCCTTAAAGGGTAGGGATCATCCAGAAATAGCCCGGTTTAGCCTTCTAACGTTTGATTTGACCATCAAAGTTGTGTGATTGGAAGCAACTTACAACGGAGATGTTAATCGTCGGGGGTAAGGATCACCAGTTGGCGGCGTTGCAAAGACTTGACTCCGTCTAGGTCTAAGTTCGTTGCAGCTATACAGTCCGCGACGGTTACTACTTCTGACTGTTGTTCGCAGTATTCCAAGAAGGCATGTTCTGTCTCCGTTAATTCCAGGGGTTGATAGTTGCAGTCGAGAATAGAGCGACTTGGCCAGCCATGCATACAGGGGTTGCGGTCAGGGGAGGCTTGGCGTAGCGCCTGATCAGACCAATCCACTGGGGAAAAAGGTGGTTTGGCCAGGAAAAACTCGTAATGGGTGATTTCGGGGTCTAAGACTTCTATAAGGCGATAGCGCTGACGAGGAGAGAGCGTGGCCGTACGCTCCATCAAGTCTGGAATTTGGCCAATTAACCGTTCTAGATCCCAATAGTTCGAATTTGAAAAGTTGAGAAAGTCTAGTCCACTCGCATCAATTAGCTCAAACAAGGTGTCAACGGTATAGTCAACTTCCTGGGGATGAACGTACATATCAGCAAAGCTGGCGTCTCTTTGGTTTTCCCAAGCCCAGCGCTTTTCTTCCCGAAGACGGAGGCGGTTGTCTTCGGGTAAGTGGGCAAAGAGTTGGCGGCCAACTTGAACCCCATCGGTATAGTCGCCTTTGCGATCGCCCTGCAATAGAGCAATCGCCTCTTGCATCAGGCTAATTTCCCAACGACCCAGAGCTGCATATACAAAGATATGAATGATACCGCCAGGGGCCAACTTACTGGCCAGCTTCTGTAAACCCCGAATCGAGTCAGGCATATGGTGCAGCACACCCACACAGTTAATCCAGTCGAAGGTGCCTGGGAGCTGATCAACGTCGTAAATACTCAAAGGTTGGAACGTGGCGTTACTTGCACCGGACCGCTGGCATCGTTCTCGGGCAACCTCAATGGCGCGATCGCTAAGATCAATTGCAGTAATGTCAGCTTCAGGATTCAGGTGCGCAATATACTCTGTACCCACTCCCGTCCCACAGCCCGCATCTAGAACTCGTACCGATTGAGTAGTCGGCTTACGACCTGCGCAGAAGGCATAGGCCGCTGTCCAATGCCATCGCCAGTTATATCCGGGTGGTGGCTCGTCTAATAAGGGCTCTGGCGGAAAGGGATAGGTGTTGTAGAGTTTGGCAACGGCAGCACTAACAGCTTGAGAAGAAGTCATCTATATATAGATAATAGATACGCAGAGAATCTACTTTAATCGCTCATGGGAGCAGTACAGCGACAAGTCCAAACCTAGACCTTTAAGGACTCAGAATCGATACATAAGTTCATATTCTCCTGCGATCGCAACGCTCTTTTAAGGTGTGAAGCCAGGATTAGAGGGATTTAAATTACACAGTTTTTAACAAAGCGTTGTTCATTGACTGAATCGTTTTAATCTGAGGTTTAGCTGTAGTCTCCTGAGTAAGGAAGGCGAGCGTGTTTTTGAGTTAGTTCACCAGCAGCGTAGATTCATTCAGGTCATTGGGCCGGTTGTCTTTACTGAAAGCGAATTACTGGTGAAACTTTATTGCACAACGTGATGAAGATAGGGAGCGGTTGAGAAAAGCATGAGTCTAAAAGCCAGCGGTGGAAGTAGTGTGGTGCAGCCCCAGCTCTATCAAACGCTACCTGTTGCAACTATTTCCCAAGCCGAACAGCAAGATCGCTATATCGATCGAGGTGAGTTAAGCGAGCTCTCTAGCTTTTTTAGCTCGGGGGCAAAGCGCATTGCGATTTCAGAGGCACTCACTCGTTACTCTGAGCTGATTGTCTCTCAAGCTGCGAACCGAATTTTTGTCGGCGGTTCTCCCTTGGCATACTTAGAACGCCCGCCAGTAGACGAGTCAGCCATGGAGATGACTCGGGCCGGTACTGTTCTCAATGAGCAAGAGGCGGCAAAGCTCGGCACGGCGACCTATGTGGAAGACAAAAGTGGTAGTAGCGGCAGTCTTTTTTCAGGATTAGGTTCCCTCTTCAGCGTATCTGCGCCTTCTGGACCCATTCCACCAGGCTTTCGGCCTATTAACGTTTCCCGTTACGGCCCCAGCAATATGCAAAAGTCGCTGCGGGATATGAGTTGGTTCCTGCGCTACATCACCTATGCGATCGTTGCCGGAGACCCTAACATTCTCTCCGTCAATATCCGTGGCCTTAGAGAAATCATTGAGAATGCCTGTTCCTCGGCAGCAACAATTGTTGCGCTTCAGACCATGCGGCAGGCATCGCTTCGCTACTTCAAAGCAGACCAAGAAGCGCAAGACATCGTCACTCAGTACTTTGATGTAGCACTGAGCGAGTTTAAGGCACCCACCCCCTCAAATAAATTGCGGCAGCGTCCTTCTGCTGATCTTCAAGGGTTGCAGCTCCCCCAAATCTACTTCAATGCCTCAGAGCGTCGGCCCAAATACGCCATGAAGCCGGGGCTTTCAGCCCTAGAGAAAAAAGCCGTTGTCAAAGCTGCTTACAGGCAGGTTTTTGAGCGGGATATCACTCGAGCCTACTCACTTAGCCTGTCTGACCTGGAATCCAAGGTCACCAACGGCGAAATTTCAATGAAGGAATTCATTCGCCGTCTCTGTAAGTCCCCGCTATATCGCAAGAATTTCTTTGAGCCTTATATCAATAGCCGAGCTTTAGAGCTAGCCTTCCGCCATATTCTCGGTAGAGCCCCCAGCTCTCGTGAAGAGGTACAGAAATACTTCTCAACTGTTTCGGAGGGTGGCTTAGCAGCTCTAGTAGATGCCCTGGTTGATTCAAACGAGTACAGCGATTACTTCGGCGAAGAAACGGTTCCTTATCTACGAGGTTTCGGCCAAGAAGCCCAGGAGTGCCGCAATTGGGGTCCACAGTTCGACCTCTTTAATTACAGTGCGCCCTTCCGCAAGGTGCCTCAGTTGATCACGTTGTTTGCAGCCTATGATCGCCCTCTTCCCGATCAGCACCCCTATGGCTCCGGCAACGATCCGCTTGAGATTCAATTTGGGGCAATTTTCCCCAAAGAAACTCGCAATCCAAGCAACAGTCCGGCGTTCTTTAACAAAGACACCCGTCGCATTTTAATTCGCCGTGGGCCAGGCATTACCAGCCAAATCAGCAACCCTGGAGCCCGTGGGGTTGCCCCAGGGTCATTAGGTCCAAAGGTTTTCAAGCTTGATCAGATACCTGCTACGGGCAATACCCAAGCCAGTATTCGATTCTCTGAGAGCTCAACCCAAGCCGTCATTAATGCGGCTTATCGGCAAGTCTTTGGTCGTGAACCCTATTCCGGTCAACGTTCAAGCGTCGCTGAGACCAAATTAGAGAACGGCGAGATCACGCTCAGGGAATTTATCCGCATCCTAGCTAAATCAGAAGCCTTCCGTAAGACATATTGGACGCCACTTTATGTCATGAAAGCAGTTGAGTATATCCACCGTCGCCTATTGGGTCGAGCAACCTACGGGCGTCAAGAAACGAATAAGTACTTTGATATTTGCGCCAAAAGGGGATTCTATGCCTTTGTAGATGCAATTATCGATAGCCCTGAATACGATCAAGCATTTGGTGAAGATACCGTCCCTTACGAACGTTATCTCACCCCGGCTGGCACATCCCTGAGGGGGATGCGCATGGGCACCTTGGCCGAACGCGGCATGGCACCCACGACCTCTGAGGTAACACCTCGATTTGTAGAGCTGGGCGACGTTGGTGATATGCGGGCTGAGCCTGATATCCAGGTTCGAATCACCCAAGGGGTTAACCGTCAGCGAGAGCAGACAAAAGTCTTCAAGCTCACGTCTCTGGCTGACAAGGCTAATTTAAAGGTGGTTGCTCAAGCGGCCTATCGCCAAATCTTTGAGCGGGATATTGCACCCTACGTCGTCAGCGCCCAATTTACGGCCCTAGAAAGCAAGCTGGGTAATGGGGAAATAACCCTCAAGGAATTTATTGAGGCATTAGGCTACTCAGAACTCTATCTGAAGGAGTTTTATGCGCCTTACCCCAATACAAAAGTCATTGAACTAGGCACCAAGCATTTCTTGGGTCGTGCGCCTTTGAATCAGGCAGAGATTCAGAAATACAATCAGATGTTGGCCACTCAAGGTCTGAGGGCCTTTGTCCGAGACTTGGTTAATAGCCCTGAATACAGCGACTGCTTTGGTGAAGACACCGTTCCCTACCGGCGCTTCCCAACCCTGCCAGCGGCAAACTTCCCGAATACGGAGCGTTTGTATAAGCAACTCACCAAGCAAAATAGTGATGTGGTTGTGCCCAGCTTCGAGCCCGTCGACACCACCACTGATGTTACGAAGTTGCCTTTAATGTCAGGAACGCTGGTTGACTAAACAGCAAAATCAATACGTCACGGAGGATTATTCCAGGCCATTTAATTGCCTGGAATAATCCTCCTGTATCTGGCCTGAGCCCCTGAAAATTCAGGCGGCCTCAGGCTTTTTGCTGGCGATCAAAAATTCGCTAGGGCTTTCAAAATCTATTGGGACGTCCAAATCTGAGGGAAGTATTACAAAATGTTTCTTCCTGCTTAGGAAGGTTAGGACAATGCCGGACAATGATTCCGGAAGGTGGCTATGCCGAAGGCTATAGGGGTAAGCCCGTAGAACCATTAGGGATAATGTCAACTTATTAAAGAAGTTGAAGTAGACCTGTGGTTGCTCTCGTGTGCTCTCGTCTAATAACCAATTGTCTTAAAAGGCAAGGCCCCTTGCGCTCAATAATCATTTGTAATGGTTAATTGGGGTTAGCGAATACCAGTTATTCATAAACCTGGTTACATTTTTCGGAGGAATCCATCAATGAGCATTGTCACGAAATCTATCGTGAACGCTGATGCTGAGGCGCGTTACCTTAGCCCCGGCGAACTGGATCGCATCAAGGGCTTTGTGTCTTCTGGTGAGCAACGTTTACGGATTGCTCAGATCCTGACTGAGTCCCGTGAGCGCATTGTGAAGCAAGCTGGCGACCAGCTTTTTCAAAAGCGTCCCGATGTTGTTTCCCCAGGTGGAAACGCATACGGTGAGGAAATGACTGCAACCTGTCTGCGAGACATGGACTATTACCTACGGCTCATCACCTATGGTGTGGTCGCAGGGGATGTCACACCTATCGAGGAAATTGGTCTGGTGGGCGTCAAGGAAATGTACAACTCTCTGGGCACCAATATTCCTGCTGTAGCTGAGTCCGTACGCTGCATGAAGAGCGTTGCTTCTGGTTTGCTGTCTGGTGAAGATGCTGCTGAAGCTTCCGCCTACTTTGACTATGTTGTTGGGGCAATGCAGTAACGCTGCAGCTTCGCGACACAGTTTCAATTTAAGGAAGGTTATTTAAGGGAACAAACCATGCAAGACGCAATTACTGCTGTCATTAACTCCTCTGACGTTCAGGGCAAGTACCTTGATGGTGCTTCCATGGAAAAGCTGAAGGCTTATTTCCAGACCGGTGAACTACGCGTTCGTGCAGCTACCGCTATCAGCGCTAACGCTGCCGAAATCGTTAAGGACGCTGTTGCCAAGTCCTTGTTGTACTCCGACATCACCCGTCCTGGCGGCAACATGTACACCACCCGTCGCTATGCTGCTTGCATCCGCGACTTGGATTACTATCTCCGCTACTCGACCTATGCCATGTTGGCTGGTAACCCTTCCATTTTGGATGAGCGGGTTCTCAACGGTCTGAAGGAAACCTACAATTCCTTGGGCGTGCCTTCTGGTGCAACTGTCAATGCTATCCAAGCAATGAAAGAAGTGACCGCTAGCCTCGTTGGCCCTGATGCTGGCAAGGAAATGGGTGTCTACTTCGACTACATTTGCTCTGGCTTGAGCTAAGCCATCACTTTGGTTATGGCTTGAACGTGCTCCCGCAGCACTTATATCTGGGACGAGTGTTTTTGTGGACCAACCACCAAAGCATTGGTTTAAGAAATGGGTCGCTGTGGGAGCCCTTGTTTAGTCCGGCTTCATAGGGTAGAAACATCAGTTTTGGAACTTCTGTTTGACAGACCTTTATTGATGAATTAAAGATGCCCATTTAGATTTTGGTTGATTTGAAATTTTGAGTCAGGAGATCCTAGACATTATGCGGATGTTTAAAATTACGGCCTGTGTGCCTAGCCAAACTCGCATTCGTACCCAGCGGGAGCTGCAAAATACGTTTTTCACAAAGCTAGTTCCCTACGAAAACTGGTTTTCTGAGCAGCAGCGTATCCAGAAAATGGGCGGCAAGATTGTCAAGGTTCAACTGGCGACGGGTACCCCTGGCGCGAATACAGGCTTAGGTTGAGCAAAGTTGTCTAGGGCTTTACTGCTTTCATGTTGATCAGGCATCGCTTGTGAGCTGATCTTTTACTAAATGCAAAGCCAGGTCTAGGTGGGAGTTGTTTCTCATCAGACCAATCAGGCACTCCAGTAACGGGGTGCCTTCTATTTTGGAGGGATTCGATATACTGGCCGGACAGTGCTGCAATGGCGGCAGCATTATTTTAAAGTTCCGTTCTTTAACTATGAGCCTTTTATCTGGTGCAACCCTGTTCACACGCTTGGTGCCAATTATTGATGGCAGCACAGTTGAATGGTCTCGGGAAGCCCGTTTATTAAGGTGGTTGACGGTGCTTTGGCTAGGATTAGGGCTCGTCACCCTATTTTCAGCGTCCTATTCTACAGCACTGGCTGAGACGGGATTCGGCTGGCGATATTTAATGGTTCAGCTCCTTTGGATTTTTCTGGGGCTATCGGCCTTTAACTGGATTGTGCATCAACCGCTGGAACGGCTGGTGCGGTTATCGGGGTTAGCCTTTTTTGCGTTGTTGGGTTTGCTGTTATTAACGCTGATGCCAGCGTTAGGAATTACCATCAACGGCGCTACTCGATGGTTGGCCATTGGTCCTTTTTTAATCCAGCCGTCAGAGCTGATGAAGCCGCTCTTGATTTTGCAAGCGGCGCGCGTGTTTGGTTTTTGGCTGAAGCTACCTTGGTCTGATCGCGGTATCTGGCTGGGTTTGTTTCTGCTTGTAATCGGGATAATTTTGCTGCAACCCAACTTAAGTACTGCCACGATTTGTGGCATGGCCCTCTGGGTGATTGCTTTGGCAGCAGGTTGGCCCTATCGCACGCTCATATCGACAGCCCTTGGGGGACTATTCGTGGCTGGCGTCAGTCTGAGCATGAATGCCTATCAACGGGAGCGGATCACGGCTTTTCTGGATCCTTGGGCAGACCCGATGGGCAATGGATATCAGTTGATTCAGAGTTTGTTGGCGAGCGCCTCTGGGGGACTTTGGGGGTCTGGATTTGGCTTTTCTCAGCAAAAGCTGTTTTATTTGCCGATTCAGTACACCGACTTTATCTTTGCGGTGTATGCCGAGGAGTTTGGATTCATTGGCAGTGTTGTTCTCTTGGTTTTTCTATGCGCATATGCCACCTTAGGCATGCAGGTTGCTCTGAGCGCCACCAAAACCTTGCATCGGCTGGTGGCGATCGGAGCCATTGTTTTGCTGGTCGGGCAGGCATTTTTGAACATTGCCGTGGCTGTAGGGGTTATGCCCACAACAGGGTTGCCCCTACCCCTATTTAGCTATGGCGGCAGTTCAATGATTTCGAGTTTGGTGATTGCGGCACTACTGGTAAGAGTGGCTCGGGAAAGCCGTGAATCCGATGTGATTAACCTCAGCAGTAAGCGCTCCCAGCCCAGAACGGTTTAGATTAGGCTACTTTTCAACCCTAGCCGTGGCTCCAAAGAAGAATTGATCTGCTAATGAAGCCTTGGAAATCTGAGATAGCTCGATACAATTAGAAACATTGAACAGAGCGATCTCAAACCATGATCGAGGGCATACAAACGGGACTTTATGAGTTAAGTCAGCAGGCCAATCAGTTGGTTGCTGAGCAATTGACCCATATTTCACCTTTAACCCTAACCATTGTCTGTTTGGCAGGGCTCTTGACCAGCCTCACCCCCTGCATGTTGTCAATGCTACCGATCATGGTGGGGTACATGGGTGGCTATGAAACCAATAATCCGCGTCAAGCCCTATTTCAGTCCACTGGCTTTGCCTTAGGGCTCGCCACTACCCTAGCGATTTTAGGGTTACTGGCTGGAACGCTGGGGCGTATTTATGGCCAAGTGGGTGCGGGTTTACCGATTGTGGTCAGTGTTTTAGCCATTCTGATGGGGCTGAACCTCTTGGAGGCGCTACCCATACCGCTCCCTAATGTCGGCAACGTTGAGTTCTTGAACCAGGGCATGCCGCTGATTGTAAAGAGCTATATGCTGGGCCTCACCTTTGGCATCGTGGCATCCCCCTGCAGCACGCCGGTTTTAGCGACGCTATTGGGCTGGATTGCTGCCAATGAGGATCCCTGGTTTGGGGCCGCACTCCTATTGGCCTACACCGTTGGCTATGTCTTTCCGCTGGTTTTGGCAGGCAGCTTCACGGCCACCATTAAGCGGCTGCTGGCGTTGCGCCGCTGGTCAGGATGGATTACGCCCGCCAGTGGTGTGCTCTTAGTCGGGTTTGGGGTCTTTTCTTTGCTGATTCGCTTTTTACCGGGCCAGTTGGTTTAATGATGACCCATTTATGGAAAGGGATACAGCGCTACTTCAAGCGGGACTTGCTGCCTTTGCTGGCTGATTTAAGGCTAGCGATCTCCCTGCTGCTACTCATTGCCCTGTTCAGCACCAGCGGCACCGTGATTGAGCAAGGGGAATCCGTGGCTTTTTACCAGGCGAACTACCCCGAAGACCCGGCTCTATTCGGTTTCCTGAGTTGGAAGGTGCTACTCACCCTAGGGCTAGATCATGTCTACCGCACTTGGTGGTTTCTCTCTATCTTGATTCTGTTTGGCGCCAGCCTCACCGCCTGCACCTTTACCCGCCAAATCACGGCCTTGCGATGGTTTTCTCGGCCGTGGAACTTTTACACCCAGCCCCGACAGTTTACAAAGCTGGCCCTCAGCAGTGCCTTAGACCAAGGCTCCGTAGCAGAGGTGGAATCAACCCTCGGCCAGCGGGGCTACCGCATATTCACCCGTGACCAGGCCCTCTATGCCCAGAAGGGGGTTACGGGTCGCATTGGCCCGATCGTGGTCCACGCCAGCATGTTGCTGATTCTGGCCGGAGCAATCTGGGGATCCCTGACGGGGTTCTTTGCCCAAGAGATGATTCCTGGGGGACAAACCTTTCAGATCCGCAATATTTTTGATGCCGGTCCTTGGGCAGCCGCTCAAATTCCTAAGGACTGGGCGGTCAAGGTAAATCGATTTTGGATTGATTACACCGCCGAGGGGGCGATCGATCAGTTCTATTCAGATCTGTCGGTGGTGAACCCCACTGGAGAGGAACTAAAGCGCGACACGATTCATGTCAATAAGCCATTGCGCTATCGGGGCGTCACCCTGTATCAGGCCGACTGGGGCATTGCCGGGGTGCGGGTGCGCTTCAACAACAGCCCGGTGCTAGAGGTTCCCATGGCCCAACTGGATACCCAAGGCAAGGGGCGAATCTGGGGCGGCTGGGTGCCGACCAAGCCCGATATGAGTGAGGGGGTCTCCCTGGTTGCGACCGATTTACAGGGCACATTGTTGGTCTACGGCCTGGATGGTCAGCTCATATCGACGGTGCGCAAGGGCATGTCTGCGGAGGTGAATGGCATCACCTTATCGATTGTGGATTTAGTTGGCAGTACGGGGCTGCAGATCAAGGCAGACCCAGGCATTCCATTGGTTTACTTAGGATTCGGGTTACTCATGATTGGGGTGCTGATGAGTTATGTATCCCATTCCCAGGTGTGGGCGTTGGAGTCAGAAGGGCAGCTCTATATCGGCGGGCGTACAAACCGAGCCCAAGTCGCCTTTGAGCGAGAGCTGCTGCAGATCATTGACGGGCTAGCGCTGAATACAGCCTCAGGCTAAACTCCGCCCAAAAGGATCTCTACTAGCGCCTGGGGAGACTCTAGGGGGAGCTGGTGCCCGCCGGGAATGTGATGCACCGTGCTATCTGAGAGGAGATCGCGCTGAAAGGCTTGGTCCTCTGATCGGACAAACTCACTGCTTTCGCCAAATATCAGAGTTGTGGGCACGGCCACTTGACTCAAAATCGTGCCGTAGCGATCGCGGGTAAAGGTGCCGCCACTCAACCCAAACCGGGTACGCACCTGTAAACGGGCATCCCAGCTCCATTGCACGCCCCCTGGTACAGGTTGAATAATCCGCTGGGTGAGGGCTTCGGCCCGTTCTTCACTCAGAAACGGTAGGGCTTTGTGGAGGCGATCGCGAGCTTCTGCTGGCTGAGCATACACCGTATGGGTGGGGGCGGTTGCCAGGTAGTCTAAATGGGCAATTAGTTGCTCAGTGGTTTGGCTCTCGTCATCGGCTCCTGGCACCACCGGCTCGACAAGGGTCAGAGATGTCACCTTATCAGGACGGGCGCTGGCCCAAGTGGCGGCGACCATCGCCCCCATGGAATGGCCCACCAGCGCCACTGTTTCTAACCCCAAAACTTGAACTAGGGCATCCACATCCGCCAAGTGATCGAGCAGTTGATAGTTGCCCTCAGGGCCGAGGTGGGCAGATTTGCCGTGGCCGCGCAGATCGGGGGCAATCACTCGATAGCCTTGGGCCACCAGGGTTGGTGCGAGATCATCCCAAATCGCCCCCTGCTCTAATACCCCATGCAGGCAGAGCACCGGGGGACTATCCGACTCCCCCCAGGTACAAACGCACAGGTCTAATCCACGCACCGTCAGCGTTTGCTCGGCCATGGTGGCGAGAGGGGCCGTTGTAATCCAACGATTGATCGAGGCGATAGAGGGGGATGGGGGAACCGTGTAGTCCAAAATTTTAGCCAGGAGCTGGCTCTCGGTTTTTAGGGGTTGGGGCAATTGAATGGTTTTCCAGGCGTCTGCCAGACTGGGGTCAATGGCGCGGCGGCGGTGGAAGTTGGGGTCATCAATGGGCAGCGACTGGGCCGTGACCCCATCGGTCATGCGCTGCTCAGCATGGCTGTAAGGATCGACCAGGGCTGGGTGGAAGGGCAGATTGAGGAAGGTGCAGAGCGCCGCCATCACCGCCTGGGGATTTTGGACTAAATCTTCGTAGCGGATTGTATGGCTGCGATCGCCCTCAACCCCTGTTAAAAAGTCTCGAATATTTTGGGTGCTGAGCTGCCTCTCCAGCTCTGCCAAGCGATAGTGATCTTGATCGGGCACCTGAAAGAGCTTATCCATACGGTTACTGACAAAGGAGTCAATTACCGCATGGGGATGTCGCACCAGGTGAATGTAATGGGCTTGGTCAAAGAGAGCCTCTGCCCGCTCCAACGTAGAGCGGCTGAAGCCATAGGTGGGGGACTTATCCACCAGGCGGCGGGCACCGCTGAGCCGTTGCAGTTGAGCGTAGATGGCGGGGATATCGCAACCTTGATCTAGCCATTGACTCAGATGGCGATCGCTGGCCTCGGCATCCAGATCAAGCAAGTCCATCGCGGCCCGCTGTAGCCCTTCCCCCAAGTAGTTCTCGGCCAGGGCCGCTTGCCGTTCGGCCAAGGTGGCAAAGGGCAGCAAATGCAGCTCCGGTGGACAAAACAGATCCGGGTGTCCAGCCAACATCACCCGCAATAGGGTAGAACCGGAGCGGGGGCTGCTGAGCAGAAAAATCGGCCCAGGCAGCTTGTGCTCTGGCGGGGCAAAGTCACGCACCTGCCCCCAAATCGGGATTTGCCAGTTCTCTGTTTCTTCGGAAACCGTACTTGGATCAGGGGTCTGGTGAGCACGGACCAGTTCCTGGGCCAAATAGTCACTCAGAGCAGCCAGGGTAGGGTGCTCAAACACTTCACGGGGGTACAACGTCAGCCCTAAATCCCGCTTACATAGCCCCAGCAGATCCATCACCATCAGGGAGTCTAACCCCACATCCAGCAGGTTGCGATCGACTGGGATAGCATCGGTTCGGCCCAAAATAGTGACAATCTCTTGATGTAAGTAAGCCTGCACCTGATGAAGTCGCTCAGGGGCAGATAAGTGAATCAGCGTCTGCCACCGGGACTTTTCGGGAGCCGCCTGCTCTGCTGGGGCCAAAGCCTGCAGCCAAGGCGGGGGTTCCGGCAAGCGTTGAAGCAATTGCTGCCATTGCACCTGCACCGCAGCGACTTGTGGAGGACAGGTCTGCCCTTGGGTGATCAGGGTTTTGAGGTGTTGAATCCCGTCTGTCACCGTGAAGCTGTCAATTCCCTGGGACTGCAGCCGCTGCACCGTATCCCGATGCTGGCTGGCCAAGCCTGCCCCCTGCCAGGGTCCCCAGTTAATGGATTGGGCCGGTAAGCCCTGGGAGCGGCGCAATTGGGCTAGCCCATCTAGAAAGCCATTGGCTGCGGCATAGTTACCCTGCCCCGGCGAGCCCAACAGGGAAGCCACCGAGGAAAACAGCACAAAAAAGTCTAACGGCAGATCCGCAGTTGCCTGGTGTAAATGCCATGCCCCTTGAACCTTAGGGGCCATCACCCTTTGGAACTGCGCCCAAGATTGGCCCACCAATAAACCATCCGCTAATGTCCCTGCTGCGTGAATCACCCCCGCCAGAGGCGGATGGTCGGCTTGGATAGTTTCTATGATTTGACGAACCGCTTCACCATCGGCCACATCCACTGCTGCCACAATGACCGTAGTCCCCTGCTGCCGCAAAGCGGTTAACACCTGTTGGCTGTTCTCGGTTTCGCCCCGACGGCTGATCAACACCAGGGTTTTGGCCCCCTCATCCACAAGCCATTGAGCTGTGGCGAGTCCTAAAGCCCCGAGTCCCCCCGTAATCAGATAGGTTTTGTCAGGACGAATGGTAACGGGCTGGGGCACATAGCTCGGAACGATCCATGGGGTGAGCCGTGCGCCCCAGCGGCGATCTGGAGCGATCGCCAACCGATCTTCCCGTTCCTGGCCATTGATTTGCGCCAACAGTTGCCCAGCAAGGGCATCGTCCGTTCCATCTAGAGCCACCCACCCGCCCCACAGGTCTGGATGTTCTAGGGAGATCGCGCTACTGAGTCCCCATAGGGCACTGGCAAGGGGCGCTGGCGTCGGGGCGGCACTCCCTTGTGGCTTACCTTGGCCTGATGTCACAACCCACAAACGGGTTGACAGGGATGCTGCCACCATTCCCTGTAGACAATGCAGCAATCCAGCCGTGCTGCTTTCAATCGAGTCGAGTCCCGACCCTGCATCCATGCCCCAGAGATAAATCACCGCCGGCCAATCGGTCCAGGACTGAAGCTGCCCAAACAGCTTTTGGCTATCGGATCGCACCCTCGGATTGAGCTGGAATGCTCCGGTCTCTTTCTTCCCAGAGGTCTCACCGGAGCGGACGGTGACGACTGCTGCACCACGGTTTTGCAACAATTGAGCCAGCGCCTAGCCGACCCCCAGATCATCCAGAAAAATCAGCCAACGCCCATCTATGGTCGGTGGTAATGGGGGCAACAGAGGCAAGGGCTCCCAGGTCAGATGGTAAAAATCTTGAGGCGTAGATGGGGAGGATGCCTGCATCGAAGGCACGGGGGTTAACTGGGCCGGAGGCTCAAACCAGTAGCGCTGTCGCTGGAAGGGATAGGTTGGGAGCGCTACTCGCCGTCCCGGCTGGCTGGGCCAGGCTATATTGGCTCCTAGTCTGTAGAGCTGGCTGAGGCTGGTC
>JBHJIP010000069.1:0-18200 GCA_050043365.1 Leptolyngbyaceae cyanobacterium | reverse complement strand
TTTCTCCTGAGAACCCACCCCAACTAATAAATAAAACTGATGAATTAAACGCTGAAACCCAAGCACAGCAAGGCGTTTCGGATTCAACACCCAATTCAACACAATTCAACACGCCCAATAAAAGTGATCAACAGTGGCTGTTCTGGGAGAAGAAAGACGTGCTGGTCAAGGTCATTCGCAAAGCCAAAAAGACCCATCTGATAAGGGTTCCAGGCGATGTGCGAGAGCAGCGCGTCCCAGTTGAAGAGCTAGTCACGCCCCCGGCTGACCGTTTCAACGTCTAAGCCGATGAGCAAGCGGGCGATAACCCCTGTTGAATTGGCTGCACTCTGGGCCGATTACACCGCCTTTCGGGTCGGTCAAATCGCCAGAAGTACCGCCGTTCGGGACTATCGCAAGATTGCCCGACGCATCGAGCGCATGGTGCATGAAGCTGACCACATCACCAACGCGATCGACGTTCGTAACTGGCTGATGTGTGAGTACTCAGCCGACACAGCTAGGAGGACCCTTGTACAACTGAACGCCTGTTGCCGATGGGCAAAGGAGAGCGAAATGCTAGATATCAACCCCTTAGATGGAATACAGCGCCATATCCGCAAGCCCCCACCCGGCCAAAGGAGCTGTACCCCGTTCACCCCAGAGGAGCGCGATGTCATTATCCAAACCTTCCGTGAGAGGGGATCCCCTTATTTGGCGTGGGTACGGTTTCTGTTTTGGACCGGCTGCAGGCCAGAAGAGGCGCGGGCACTGCGTTGGAGTGACCATATCGCCGGGGACTTCTCAGAAATCCTATTTGAGGAAGCCTGGCCCATGGATGTAGACCAACCCCAAGCGATCAAAAACTATAAGGCGACCCGATTCCCCGTGAATGAGCGCCTAAAGGCACTATTGCGCGGTCTGCGGATTCGAGATGAGGGTTGGGTGTTCACCGGCCCCAAAGGGGCACCGATGGATTACAGCAACTTTCAAGACCGCCATTGGAAGCCCACAGTAAGACGATTAGCCGCCAGGGGAGACGTGGCCTTTTACCTGCCCCAGTACCATTGCCGCCACACCTGGATCACCCTAGCCCTCAGAGCTGGGATGGGCGTCGCTGATGTGTCCTACCTGGCCCGCGTCTCCCCTGGGGTGATTTGGAGCAATTACGCGGGGCGATCTCAAAAAATCACCGTACCGGAGTTTTAACCATGTCTTGGAACCGTGATCTCTATCCCGCCAACTGGGACCAAATCGCCCGCCAGGTCAAGGATGAGGCTGATTGGAAGTGCGAACAGTGTGGCAAAGACTGCCGCCGTCCTGAACAATCTCATTTCAACTTTATCGAGCGCATTCAGACCAACCGGTTATCTGAGTGCCCTGTCGTCGCAGAGTACCTGGAACATCCAACCCGTTGGGTTCTTACCGTGGCCCATCTAGACCACACCCCCGAAAACTGTGATCGCGCAAACCTGCGGGCGTTGTGTGCCCCCTGTCATTGCCGCTATGACCTGTCTCAAATGGCTAAAAAGAAGCGGCTCAAGATGGAGCGACTTGGGCAGCTATCGCTACTGGACTAAAACCGGCCT
Source organism: Leptolyngbyaceae cyanobacterium (assembly GCA_050043365.1). GTDB lineage: Bacteria > Cyanobacteriota > Cyanobacteriia > Phormidesmidales > Phormidesmidaceae > PCC-6406. The sequence goes on along the minus strand of JBHJIP010000069.1, from coordinate 16,632 downwards.
GAAAAGGCCAACTGTCACACACCTAAAACCCGCATTCTCTCGTTAGGGGCATGTCCCCGAAAGCCCGTAAAACCGTTGCTTAGTTGCCACCTTACGCAGCTATGCCAAGCCAATTATCAGAGGTCAAATATGGAATTAACCAGAGACGATATCAAGCTTATTTGTGAAGGGCTAGATGATGCTGCCCAGCTAAACGAGAACTGTTTTTACCCTGAAAAAGCAGCAGAAATGCGCTCTTTAAAGGAATGTTTTGAAGGCTATCTTGATGAATCCATTTGTGAAAAATTCGACCTTACAGTTGCCAGTCTGCAAGTCTGATATCATGCCCTCATGGGGTCCTAGAGATGCCAGGAGGCGGGCTTGAACCGCCGACACGAGGATTTTCAGTCCTCTGCTCTACCAGCTGAGCTATCCCGGCTAAGGATGTGCGCCAAAGCGCTCAATTAAGTTAACAGAATCTGCGATCGCATCGCAACATTGCAACCCAGAATTCTGCAAAAACCCCTTCATTCCCAACACTGCACCCCACCTAAGACGACAACGAATCGCTCGTGCGAGACCGGTGCCGCCAATAAAGACCCAGCCCGCCAGCAATCACCGCGATCGCCGACAAAATATGCACCACATTAAACGGCGTCCCCAAAAAGAACCAAGAATCCGTCCGTAGGAACTCAATAAAAAACCGCCCCAACGGATACCAAATCAAATACATCAGCGACACATCCCCCGGCTTCAACTGCTGCTCAAACCGCCGTGCCAGCCAAAAGATCAGCGCAAACCCTAGAAAATTCAAGAGAGACTCGTAGAGAAACAAGGGATGAAATCGGGTGCTGGGGGGATAGGCCGCAAAATCGTTGTAGGGGGCGAGGCGGTGGGGAGAATCGATTTTTAGCCCCCAAGGCAGCGATGTCGGGGGACCGTAAAGCTCCTGATTGATGAAATTGCCCCAGCGGCCTATGGCCTGGGCCAACGGTAAACCGAGGGCGATCGCATCCAAATACAGCAAAGCATTCAACTTGCGGACGCGGCTAAACACCCACAGGGCACCACCCCCAAAGATAAAGCCCCCAAAGATGAGGATGCCGCCGCCCCAGCCCTGCAAACTCTGGCCGGGATTCTCCAGGTAATAGCCCAAGCCAGTCGCCCCCCGAGGCGACTGGATAAACACGTAATAGAGCCGCGCCCCAATAAACCCTGGAATCAAAATCCAGAAGAGCATGTCCCAGAGATTCTCCGGATCTTCCCCCTTACGGGCCACGGCCCGCCCGGCAATCTGAGCTGCCACCACGATCGCCGTCAGCATCAGCAGCCCGTACCACCTGAGGGCGATAGGGCCAACTTCAAAAATAATCGGGTCAACGGGGGGATACATGGGCAGCAGCTAACAGAGACGCGATCTAGGGTAAACCAAGCCCGCCCTTTATGCGTTCGCCACTTGTAACTGGATGCGTTTCGACCTATCGAAACAGCCAGAACCCCACGGCCCAACTGGTGCCATTCATCACCAGGCTCAGTAAGCCCGTGGTGGTGAGGGAGAGTTTACCTCGACTCAGCATCGCTAAAAAGATTGCTTCATAGACCGTGACCGCCACCTCTGCAATCGCCAGCGCCATCCCGTAAGACAGCCCCGTAGTTAGGGGCGTAGACCGGCCATAGCTAAAGAGAAACAGCACAATTAGGCTGGGGAAAAACAGGAGCGGGAAGATAACCGCCGGAGCCAAAAGTAATCGCCGCGATCGCCCCTGGCGCAGAAAGTAGAAGAACACCCCGTAGATTAGGGCGATCGCCAGCCAAATCTGGGCAAAGACGCGATCGACGACAAAGCTGAAGGGCTGAAACCCGTTGGTCAGGGTCCACACCATTGGGTAGGTGACCAGATGCATCAGCCCAAAGCTGACAAAGGTTCGCCGCCAGAGTTGCGACCACAGCCCCTGTCGTCTGAGCATCAAGGCCACAACGCTCGCTTCAAGGGCGATTGTTAGGGCGAGCCCCAGCCAAAAGAGCATCCCTGCCGTATTTCCATAGGCTGACTCAGCAGGTTGTATCTCTAAAGCATCATCCACCCAGCGCACTGGGAACCGATCACGACTGCCGACCTCAACCATGGGGGCCTCAAGCACGTTGCTGGCCCAAAGGCGGCCTTGGCTCTGAACCTGCAGGCGGAACCAGGCAGTGCGATCGGACTCGGTCGGAATATACAGGCCCCCCACAATCAAGCAGGTCTGATCACGACAAGTAAAGGTTTTAAAGGAATCCTGAGGCGGCGCTAAACAGCCCGAAACCGTGCAAGTCCCCGTATCAAACTGCGCATAGGCTGAGTCACAGGCTTCTGTATCGCAGGCCAGAATTTGAGCGGCCTCTATAGGCCCCGGCATGGCCTCAAAGTCAAACCAGGTCAAAGTCTCTGGTGGACCTGAGTTGGCCTGGGCAGCGGAGGTTAGGCTGAGCGCAAAAACCAGCAATAGCCCAATCAGGGTCTGTCGCCCAAAGCGGCGGAGAGAATGCCCAAAAACCATAGGTGTTAGGGGTGTTGAATGGCCAGGGTTCTGCAATGCTCGGAGGCTTCTTACAGATAGGCTTCTACAGTCGCCCGCTGCTGATCTGCTGAAAGGGCCGCGATCTCTGACCTCTTAGGATGACATTGAGTCATCATCGGGCTCGTCTAAATGCTCAGATACGTCCCGATAGAGATTAAAAATGTGATGGTCTTTCAGGGAGTACAGCACGTTGCGCCCCTGCTTGTGATAGCCCACCAGCCGCATGGTTCGCAGGATTCGCAACTGATGGGACACCGCTGACTCAGTCATCTCTACTGCGGCGGCCAAATCTCGAACCCGCATTTCAGCCAGGGCCAAGGCCGATAAAATCCGCCAGCGGTTGGGGTCTCCAAGCACGCTGAAGAACTCTGCCATGCGCTGGGCTTTTTCAACACTCAGGATCTGCTGCCCAGCAGGAGCGGCCTCTGCTTCCCAATCAGCCATAGCACCCCTCGGCAGCGATTCCCATATCTTCTGCTGTCATCCACACAACACCTGAATATATGCTCATGCGTTAACATTATTCATGGAGAGCTGTTCAGGCTTTCGTCCTAATTCTATGAACTGAGGTGTCTGTTATGCCTACTGTTACTCAAATGAAATGCGCTTGTGAATCTTGCCTATGCATTGTGAACATCAGCAGCGCCATTCAAAAAGACGGTCAATACTACTGCGGGGATGCCTGTGCGAGTGGCCATGCTGAAGGCAGTTCGGGTTGCGGTCATACCGGTTGTGGTTGCCGCTAACCCTGGGTAGGGGCTGCAAAAGGCTAAATATTGCCCATGAAACGCTTGCCGCTGGCAGGCGTTTCATGATTTAGATGTCCTGATCACAATTTTTGTGGCTGAAATCATGGGAGTATCCAGGGTGGGGATCGCCCTCAATGTCAGGGTTTTAACACTGGCATTGAGTCTAATGCACTCTCTTGATGATTGATAAAGCCCACTATGACCCAACTCAATAAGCTCCACGCATCTTGGCTCACTGTTCTCAAAACGGCAGCAACGGCCTTGGTTGTTGTGTTGAGTCAAGGGCAAAGCGGTCATGCGACGGCCCTGTCATCAGCCAACTCACCCCTTGAGCAACCCGGTGATGCAGCGCCGCTGCTGGCGCAAGCTGAATCGACCGAGTCTGTTGAGCTTAGTAGTCTAGACAGTCGTTTTTGCCCCAGTGATTTGCAGGGGGCGATCGCTAATATTGTCAGTCAGCCCCAGTTTAATAGCGCCCAGTGGGGCATTGTGATTGAGCCCTTAGATGAGGACGCTGCACTTTACAACCAGAGGGCGCATACGGCGCTGATCCCCGCCTCGAATACCAAGCTTTTTACCACCGCTGCGACGCTGCAAATTGTGCAAGAGCGCAACCCCCAAGCCCTGGGGGCGATTGAGGAGCGCATCACCATTGTCAATCGCGATAGCCATAACGGCTATGCCGATGATCTACTGCGTCGCATCGGTGGTCAGTCTGCGGTCGAGCGGGTGTTGACGCCCCTTGGTATCACCCCTGACAGTTACGTGCAGGCCGATGGTTCAGGGCTTTCTCGCCGCAATCGTGCCACTCCCGATGGCCTTGTGACCCTGCTCAAGGCCATGGCCGAGCAAGCGGAGGCAGGCGACTTGTTTTACCGCTCTTTACCCGTTGGAGGCGTCAGTGGCACCCTGCGCAATCGCTTTCGCGATACCCCGGTTCATGCGCGGGTGCGGGCCAAGACCGGCACCTTGCGAGGGGTGCGGGCCTTGTCGGGCTATCTCGAAAACCCCGACTACGGCACCTTGGTGTTCAGCATTTTGATCAACCAGCCCGGTCAGTCGGGCTCAGTGATGCTCAGGGCGATCGACCAGATTGTGCTGCAGGCGGCTCGGGTCACCCCCTGCGATTAAGTCAAATAATCGATCACTGCTTGGGCGATCGCCCCATTTCCATCTCGATCCAAGACCTGTTCGGTTAGAGGCGGTTGGGGGCGCTCTTTCAAAAAGCCCCAATCCCCTGCCAAAAAGGCCTCTGGCTCAATGATTTGGTGGGCATTGTGGTTGCGTAATCCTTCCAGCAATAGGGGGCTCTCGGCAAACCCTTCGCGGGTGAGGGTGGCAATGGGGATGCCTAATCGGCAGGCTTCTGCAAAGGTGCCATAACCCGGTTTAGAGATAACCCGCCCACAGAGGGGCATCACATCTACGGGCCGATAGCGCTTGTCCTTGATTTTGAGCAGGTTGGGTCGCTCTGGGGCATTGCCATCGAAGCTCAGGAACTGCCAATCGGGAAACTTATCCAGGGTTTCGTAGGGGATTTTCGACAAGCCCAGTCCCCCGAAGGTCAATAAAACCGTCTGTTCGCGGGGGGCATGGATGGACTGCGCCGTTAAAGTGGCAACGTCATAGGCCGGATCGCCGCCCGTCAGGCCGACATCGGTGACCTGCGGAAACGCCGTCATCGGTTCATGGAAGGGGAGGCGAAACAGGCGATCGCACCCCTGAAAGCAATCACTGATCCAGTCGGCGATCGCCCCGAATTTGCCTCCCCAAGCCCGGTAAATAAAGTCCCAGCCAAAGTTACTCAGCATCCAGCAGGGCAAGCCAGCAGCCTTGGCGATAGGAACCGCTAAAGGTGGAATATCGGCTAGCACCAGATCCACCTGGGCCGCCTTGAGAAATTCGGCTTCTGCGGCGATCGTCTCAGCCGCGTTAGCCTGAATTGTTTTCAATGCCGTTAGGGTTGCATCGTAGTCCATGGTGAGACCATCAGACTGCAAAACCCCCACATCAAAAGTCCGCTGACGCCACTGTACCGGTTGTTGTAAATAGGTCTGGAGTAACCACTGGGGCGCCGTGGTCGCCAAGATGATATTGATGGCGGGACACCGTTTCTGGATTTCTGCCACGACGGCGCTGGTGCGGGTGGCATGGCCAAAGCCGTGGTTGGTGATTGCCACATAGAGCGTGGGGGGACGGGTCATGTGAATGCTCCCAAACGTCTGCAAAACAGGCACCAAAAAGGCCCGCCCCCCAGGGACGAGCCTTTGTCGATATTAATAATCGCACGGGCGCACGGTTGTGCGCCCGAAATCCCTGAAATCAAAATCCAATCAATGATTGGCTCTAAAGCTGAGGCACCATTTGCTCCTTACTGGGAACGGTGGTGTACTCGGCCACAATCTCACGGAACTCATCGCCATCGATGGTTTCACGCTCAATCAGCAAATCAACCAATCGATCAATCACCACCCGGTTTTCGACCATGAGTTGCTTGGCCTCTTCGTAGCAGCGCTCCACAATTTCGCGCACTTGGCCATCAATGCGAGCGGCGATTGACTCTGAATATTCAGAGCGATTGATCCAGTCACGACCCAAGAAGACCTCGCCTTGAGACCCCTCAAGGGAGAGGGGACCTAGCTCAGACATGCCAAACTGCGTCACCATCTGACGGGCCATACCGGTGACCTGCTGTAGATCGTTACCAGCCCCGGTGGTCACTTCCGCATCACCGAAGACGATGTCTTCTGCAGCACGCCCTCCTAGGGCACCGGTAATCCGGGCCAAAATCTGAGCCCTAGAAATCAAAAACTGCTCTTCGCTGGGGGTGAACCAGGTCAAGCCTTGGGCCTGGCCTCGGGGAATCAAGGTCACCTTTTGCACCGGATCATGGGCTTTGACCAGGGTGCCGATGATCGCATGGCCGACTTCGTGATAAGCAATCAGGCGCTTGCTCTTGCTGTCTACCAGAGGCGTGCCTTCCATACCGGCAATCACTCGGTCAACGGCATCGTCGATCTCCGTCATGGTGATGCCCTCTTTACGGCGACGGGCGGTGAGAATTGCCGCCTCATTTAGCAGGTTGGCCAAATCAGCACCGGTGAAACCAGGGGTACGACGGGAGATCGCATCCAGAGAGACCTCATCAGCCAGCTTCTTGTTACGAGCATGGACTTTCAGCACCTCAAGGCGACCCTTGACATCCGGGGGATCGACCATGATCTGACGGTCAAAGCGGCCAGGGCGCAATAGGGCTTGGTCAAGCACATCAGCTCGGTTGGTGGCGGCAATGATAATGATGCCGCTGTTGCCTTCAAAGCCGTCCATTTCGGTCAGCAACTGGTTGAGGGTTTGTTCCCGCTCATCGTTACCGCCACCAATACCGGCACCGCGCTGGCGACCGACCGCATCAATCTCATCGATAAAGATGATGCATGGGGCGTTTTCCTTGGCTTTTTTGAACAGGTCACGGACACGGGAGGCACCCACGCCGACAAACATTTCAACGAATTCAGAACCGGAGATGCTGAAGAAGGGGACGCCAGCCTCGCCAGCGATCGCCTTGGCCAACAGGGTTTTACCGGTTCCAGGAGGGCCTACCAAGAGCGCCCCTTTCGGGATCCGAGCCCCGACAGCGGTGAACTGTTCCGGTTTTTTCAGGAAGGTCACGACCTCTTGTAGCTCTTCCTTGGCTTCCTCAATACCGGCAACATCATCAAACATGACGCCGGTGTTAGCTTCCATCATGAAACGGGCTTTAGACTTACCAAAGCTCATTGCTTGCCCTGGACCACCCGGGACGTTGCTAGAGCGACGGAACAGGAAGAACAGCCCACCAATTAATAGAAAGGGGAAGAGCAAGTTGCCCAAAAGGCCCCAAATCGCCCCATCGCTGCGGGGGGGATGGGAATCGAGGCTGACGTTAGAGGCTTTCAGACGCGTAATCAACTCAGGGGTATTGCCCGGCAGATCAACTCGCCACCGCTGAATCCGATTATCGATTTGGGGGTCAACCGCTTCAATAATGGCCGTCCGTCCGCCATCGTAGAGATCTACCGCAGTCACACGGCCTGCGTCCAGATAGCTCAGGAAGCGACCATAGGTCATGCGGGTGTTGGCTGCATTACGGCCCGCATCAGCGGCGTTAGTGGAGAAAGCACCCTGCCAGACAAAGAAACCGACAACCAGTATCGGTAAGGTCCATAGCAGGACAACTCGCCAAGAAAGTTTCATAACGGAGTGGCCCCTAAAGCATCTTTAAACGTCAAGCAAAATTGGCATAGAACGAAAGAGGAACGAAGCGTCGCCAGGATTGACTAGGTCAAAGTGCCTGTGTGACCTCACGTCCAAAACCGAACTAGAACATGCCGAGATTCTTAAACCCTGGCCACACCCAAATCCTTAGTTCACTCGGCAGTAAAGACCTAAAATTTCAAACTGGATGTGGTTTATGAGGAATTGTTAACTAAATTTAACGTAATTTCCAAGCCTTAAGCAAACAGATACCTTATTTCCAGGGCTGAGTCTGACCCAGGTGTATCTATATCAATGCGCTAAAACCACCGTAGCACAGGCCGTTGAAGGCCCTGAGCTAGGATGTTCGGCAGTCCGAAAATTAGCTTTGCCCGATCTCGACTGCCTGACTTAGACGACCTTGATCGAACTGCCGCTGATGCAAGATCAACCAAGAATCCATTAGATCGGGGCCTTTCATATCCCCCATCAGGGCTGCTCGCAGGGATTTCATCACCAATCCTTTCTTCACCCCTTGATCTTTAACCACCTGCTTGACCAAAGCTTTGGCTGCATCTAGGGAAATCAGCGCGTCGCCCTCTTTCAGGGCAGTTTGCACGGCTGTTAGCACTGCTGCAACCCCGTCCTGCTGGAGATGCTGCGTTGCCGCTTCTGAGTAGGGCATCTCTGGGGCAAAGAAAAACCGTCCTTGCTCTACTCCGTCTGTGAGTCGGGTCAGGCTGGGGCCGAGCAATGTGGCCACAGCTTCGAGCCAGTCGCGATCGCCCGCCAAATCAAAGCTGTAGCCTGCTGACTGCCAATAGGGTATTAGGCGCTCTAACAAATCAGAGGCAGCCATGCCATGGAGGTACTGACTGTTGAGCCAGTCGAGCTTATCCCAGTCAAATTTGGCCCCAGCCTTGTTCACCCGATCAAAGCTGAATTGAGACGCTACCTCCGTCAGGGTAAAGACCTCTTGGCTATCGGGCGCGGACCAACCCAGGAGGGTCATGTAGTTGACTAGGGCTTCAGCGGTGAACCCCATCTCCTGAAAGTCTGAAATTGAGGTGACCCCATCTCGCTTAGACAGCTTTTGGCCCGAAGTATTCAGAATTAGCGGCGTGTGGGCAAAGTCAGGAACGGTCGCGCCCAGCGCCTCATAAAGCAGGATTTGCTTAGCGGTGTTGGCAATGTGATCTTCACCCCGAATCACGTGGGTAATGGCCATATCTTGGTCATCGACCACCACCGCCAAGTTATAGAGAGGCTGACCGATACTATCCCCCGAGGCCGCGCGGGCAATCACCATATCGCCCCCCAGGTCACTGCCCTGCCAGGTCATCGGTCCCCGCACCAGGTCGCGCCATTTGACGACCCGGTCATCGTCAATCTTGAAGCGGATCACCGCTGTACGCCCCTCGGCTGCGTAGGCAGCTTTTTGCTCAGCGTTGAGAGTGCGGTGGCGATTGTCGTAGCGGGGAGCCAAATTCTGGGCCTTTTGGGCAGTCCGCATCGCATCCAGTTCTTCTGGGGTGTCGTAGGCGTAGTAGGCCAACCCCTTATCTAGCAAGGTTTGAATGGCTTTTTCGTATAGATCCAATCGCTTTGATTGAAAGAACGGCCCTTCATCCCACTGCAGCCCCAGCCACTGCAGCCCAGTCATTATATTGTCAGTAAATTCAGGGCGAGATCGCGCTTCATCGGTGTCCTCAATTCGGAGGATAAACTGCCCCCCTTGATTGCGGGCAAACAGCCAGTTGAATACGGCGGTGCGGGCTGTACCGATGTGAAGGGTCCCAGTCGGGCTAGGGGCAATGCGAACGCGGACAGTCATGGCGGCTGAAGAAATGTGATCAAAAACTTGCAACAGTCCTCCATTCTACTGGGGGATTGGAAGGGTCAAAATCCAATGTGACAACGATCGGCGCTCCGACTCAATTACCCAAAACCTATGAAGCCTCCCTTGTTATCTGGCCTAGAACAAGGGAGGCTTCAGTAAAGCGGCTGACTTCAGTTATAAGGGAAAAGCTGGACCCCCTAGTTGCCACTGATGGAATCTAAGGCAAAGCTGGTGAAGCCAGTCGCCACATCCAAGCTATCTTCATGGGCCGAAAATACGATCACCATGCTGTCGCTGTCAGCCCCGTAGCAGAGAATTCGGAAGGTGCCATCATCGAAATAGCCGGTGCGATCAATGTCGCCGCCATCAGAAGGAATATCCAAGCCAGCAATAAAGGCATCGGCTCTCTGCAGGCATTGGTTCTGGCTCACGCCTTCTAACCAGCGATCGCCCGTCGAAATTTGTGGGGCTGCCAGGGCAGGCAAGCTTGCTGCAGATAGACTCAGACCTAAAAGACCGGTTGAGGCAAGTTTCGTAATGTTCATGATTTGTTGGTCCAATAAACCTTAAGAAAGCAGAATTGAGGAAAGGGTGCCCATCAAAAAAAGATAAACCACATCCAACTTGAATACTTGAGTTTTTACCACAGGCTAAACTCCAAACTTGGATGTGGTCAGAGTTTACTCAGCCACAGAAGCCACTCAGATGTGAGGGCAATCTACGCCAAATGCGCCACTTGACCGCGCTTGCAGAGTCCTACAAAGACCGTTGCGTATTCTCCGGATAGAGAACGTGCTATTTAAAACAATCTCTGAAGCTCATCCCGCTAGCTAGACGCAAAAGCGATGGAGTCAGTTCCAGAATGGTTAACTCGCCCGTGGCGCAGCGAGTCAAAAAGTACTTTTTACCCAGCCAACAAGCATAGCAAGGTCAGCGTTTAGTTCGCAACAACAGTGCTACCATAAAATGCGACAAATCAAAGAAGACTAAAACAGAAAAAGGACAGCAGTCAATGCAAGAGATTGATAAGTCGATATCCTTTGATGGACGGGACATTCGACTTAAGGTGGGCTTATTTGCGCCCCAGGCTGGCGGTTCACTCCTGGTGGAATCAGGAGATACTGCTGTAATGGTGACGGCCACCCGCTCCAGTGGCCGTGAAGGCATCGATTTTTTACCCCTATTAGTTGATTACGAAGAGCGTCTTTACGCCGCCGGACGCATCCCTGGTGGTTTTTTGCGTCGAGAAGGTCGCCCCCCTGAGCGGGCAACCCTGACTAGCCGCCTGATCGATCGCCCGATGCGGCCTCTGTTTCCCCAATGGTTGCGGGACGACATTCAGATTGTGGCCACCACCCTCTCGATGGATGATCAGGTGCCCCCGGATGTGCTGGCGGCAACCGGTGCATCCTTAGCTGTTTTGCTGGCCGAGATCCCGTTCAATGGACCGATGGCAGCGGTGCGGGTTGGCTTGGTCGGTGATGATTTTATTATTAACCCCACCTATAAAGAAATCGAAGACGGCGATTTAGACCTAGTCGTTGCCGGTTCCCCCGACGGCGTGATTATGGTCGAGGCTGGGGCGAATCAACTGCCTGAGCAAGACGTGGTCGAGGCCATCGAATTTGGTTATGAGGTCGTTCAAGACCTGATCAAGGCCCAAAATGAACTGATTGCAGAGCTGGGCATTGAGCGGGTAATTGCCACCCCGCCAGAAACAGACCCAACCTTAGAAGCCTTTGTGCGCGATCGCGCCACTGACTCCGTTAAGGCCGTGCTCAAAGAGTTTAGCCTCAGCAAGCCCCAGCGGGATGAAAAGCTGGATGCAGTCAAGGCCGAAGTCGCCACCGCGATTGAAGAGCTTCCCGAAGAGGATCCGATTCGTCAGGCCGTCGCAGCCGATGGCAAGGCCCTAGGTAAAACCTATAAGGCCGTCACCAAAAAGCTGATGCGTCAGCAAATTGTCGAAGAAAACATCCGTGTCGATGGCCGCAAACTGGATGAAGTGCGTCCATTACAGTCTCGGGTCGGTTTACTCCCCAAACGTGTCCACGGTACGGGTCTGTTTCAGCGGGGGTTAACCCAAGTCTTATCGGTAGCGACCCTCGGTACTGCCGGGGATGCGCAGATGATGGATGACCTCCATCCCGATGATGAGAAGCGTTATCTGCACCACTATAATTTCCCTCCTTACTCTGTCGGCGAGACGCGCCCCATGCGTTCTCCGGGCCGTCGGGAAGTGGGCCATGGTGCCCTAGCGGAGCGGGCGTTAGTCCCGGTGCTGCCCTCCATGGAAGAGTTTCCTTATGTGATTCGGGTGGTTTCTGAGGTGCTCTCTTCCAACGGATCGACCTCCATGGGTTCGGTCTGTGGCTCGACCCTGTCTCTGATGGATGCGGGCGTCCCCCTCGCCAAACCGGTTAGTGGCGCGGCGATGGGCCTGATCAAAGAAGGGGATGAGTTCAGGGTTCTAACCGATATTCAGGGCCTCGAAGATTTCCTCGGCGACATGGACTTCAAAGTGGCAGGCACCGATACCGGCATCACCGCCCTGCAGATGGATATGAAAATCACCGGCTTGCCCATGGAGGTGATCGCCAAGGCAGTTCACCAAGCAAAACCGGCCCGACTCCATATTTTGGATTCGATGCTGAAGGCCATTGCCGCGCCCCGCACCACCCTCTCACCCTTTGCCCCCCGCTTGATCACCCTGAAGATCAAGCCGGACATGATTGGCATGGTGATTGGACCGGGCGGCAAGAAGATCAAAGGCATCACCGAGCAAACCGGAGCCAAAGTCGATATCTCTGATGACGGCACCATCACCATTGCCTCCCTAGAGGCCGCGAAGGGTGAGCAGGCTAAGGCCATGATTGAGGCGATCGTCCATCGGCCCGAAGCTGGGGATGTTTACGTCGGTAAGGTCGTGCGGATCATTCCGATCGGGGCATTCGTGGAGTTTTTACCTGGCCAAGATGGCATGATCCATATCTCCCAGTTGGCGGATTATCGCGTTAACAAGGTAGAAGATGAGGTGAATGTCGGTGACGAGGTCATCGTCAAAGTACGTGAGGTTGATAATCGCGGTCGCATTAATCTAACGCGTCTGAATATTCATCCTGACGAGGCTGCTGCTGCTAAAGCGAAGGCAGGCGCAAGCGCCTAAGTCGGAGTTTTGTGGGTGTTACAAAAGCGCCCGCAAAATTACATCAATAGGATTTCAGAGGGGAGTTGCAATATGCGGCTCCCCTTTGGGGTTAATAGCAGGCAATACGCATGGGGGATATGGGGGCGTTCTCAGCGTTAGACCAGCAGTGATGTGAGTGGGTCACTGCCCCATTCAACCCAATACACCCAATGCCCAAAGACTGGCGATCCAAAATTGCCGATGATCTTGCCCCAATACCTCGCCAATATCACTCTGAGCTTTTGTTGTACACTCGCAGCAAACCCGCTCATGGCGACCATCGCTAATCAGAGCAAACCATGCAGCATCCCCATCTCCCTGAAATTCTGGATAGTCTCCGACAGTACTTGACAACACTATATGGGTCTCAATTAGAGCGCCTGATCCTGTTTGGCTCCCAAGCCCGTAAAGAAGCCACATCCGATTCCGATATTGACGTGATGGTGGTGCTCTCAGGCGAGGTCGATGCTTGGGCCGAGATTGAACGAACGGGAGAATTTGTGGCGGACCTCTGTCTTGAGCATGCGGTTGTGATTTGCAATATCTTTGTTTCTGGCGATCGCTATCGCGCCCAAGAATCTGCCCTAATCCGTAATGTTGTTATGGAAGGGATTCCCTTGTGAATCTTGAGCAACAACAACTCATCATCAAAGCGGAGGATAGCTTGCGTGCTGCCAAGCTACTCCTAGAGAGCAAGCTCTATGACGTGGCTGTTTCCCGCGCTTACTATGCAATGTTCTATGTGGCGGAAGCGTTTTTACTCAGTCAGAGCCTTTCATTCTCAAAACATGCAGCCGTGATCAGCAAATTTGGTGAGTACTTTGCTAAGACAGGCCAGGTCTCAAGAGAATTCCATCGATATCTGATTCAGGCACAAGAAGCTCGTACGAGGGCAGATTACGATGCTGCTTCAACTGTGCAACGACTTGAAGCTCAGGCACAGATTGAGCGCGCCGAAGCGTTTCTTAACCTTGCCAGTCAGCTGGAAGAGTAGACAAAGTCATGGCAATGACCCAAAGACGATAAGGCGATTTCCAGAAAAGACGATACGCGTAGGGGCTGGTCTTGTGCCTGCCCTCCGACGATCTCGAAAGCCCAGTTGCTTTGGGTCTTTATGGCAAATGACAGATTGCTTGGCCTAGGATACTGGCTTTCTTCACCCATCCAAACTGTCGGCTATCGGTACTCTCCTCCGGGTTGTCGCCCCGCAAGTCGCAACAGCCGTCTCCATCCACTGCCATCACCCGCTTGATCAGTCGAAATCCCGGTCGCTGAGGATGTTCCGCTACCACTAAATCTTGTACTTGGGGGAGCTTGTGACTATAAGCCCAAGGGTTAATCAGCACTTCTTTCCCTGGTTCCAATGTGGGCAACATCGATCGCCCCTCTACCCGAAACCGTCGCCGTCGCCGCAACAGCCATAAACCCAAATCGGTCCAGGTGGCATGGCTTAGGGTTGGGACTCTGTCTTGCGTCATCAACCACCCACAATAAAGCCAGGGCTTGCGGCCCTGGCTGCTGATCTGATTTCATTGGCAGCGCCCCTGATTAGAGGATGCCCGTGGGGTGAGTTAAGTTCCTCGCTGTTGAGTTACAACCACCCCTACTCACTCCAAACGAAGCGTTTGGAGAAAGCGTTAGCTGGCAGTAAACCACGCCACGTCGCGGCTCTTGGTGGCCCAGAAGATACCGTGGATTTTTTCCACTGCGGCCATCAGCTCTTGAGCATGTTGGGTGCTGACTTCCACCTTGCAAGCAGAGCAGAGCTTGGCAGCCTTCCAGAAGGTATCGTGCAGATCAGGGTAGGACTCCAGGTGAACGGGCTTGAAGTAATCGGTCCAGAGGATCAACAGCTCATCCTTGGTGAGTTGAGCCTGCTCTTCTTTAATCGCCACGTAGCGGGAAAAGGTGTTGTTGTACTTGATTAAAGCGGCGGTGTCGCCAGCAGCCGGGGGCTCCAGGTCGGTTAGCTTTTTGGTCATGGCACCCACAGCCTCAGCGGCAACCCGAGCAGAGGAGGGATCGTATACACCACAGGGGCCGTCGCAGTGGGCATGAACCGCAGGGGCGGGGAACCAATTTTGAAGCTGAGAAATAGCGTGCTTGAGCATGGTGCTTAGGTCGTTTAGTGCTTACGTGCAACGGACAAAACTCAATGAACTCGGCCAGGGTCAATGGAGACCGCCGACACAGGAATTCGGGGTTGGGATGAACCGTTGAAGATTTTAGCGCCTATCTAGGGTCAACCCCGATAGATAAAGGCTCGCATCCCATCCATCATTGTTGCGGAGACGGGAGCAAGCTGCAACCACCTGAAGGTATAGCGGCTCACATTCAGAAAATCAGATGAGCATGAGAATATCGGCCATTTGATGAATGATCAAGGGATCCTAAGGGTGCCCTAGTGCTTCATACCCTGGGGATTCATTCGCGCCATTTTGGCCCAGGAACCAGGACCAAACTCCTTTTCAAACTCCCGTACAATCCAGTCGCTGCGCTTGCCAATGCGTTTAGCGCTGCGTTGCAAGTAGGTAAAAAAGGCATCTTGCTGCTCCCAGGTGGGGCGGCGACCAAAAATCGAGCCCAAATACCAACTGGGCTTTGGCTCTCGACCACAATGCTCATAGAAGTTGTGCTCGGCCAGGGTGGGCGCATAGCCACTTTTAAATACTTTCTGGCGGTGGGTCTGGAAGATTTCAATCAGGGTGGGGATGTCTTTGATTTGGTGGGCCTGGTCGCGGGAATAGATGGCCACCATATCCTCTAGGTTCATGGGGCGCTCCGACACCCATTTGTGGGCACATTCGGGGCATTTGACAATGAAGCTCAGCACCATGCGACCGCACTGGGGGCAGGCTTTCATGGGCGGGGGCTTGCCGCCACCACCGCCGCTCTCCTTACGCATGGGCAATCGATATTCTTCGATATCTTCGGGAAAGCCGAGGCGCTCTAGGTTACCCGCCTGGTCCAAGATGATGCCGTAGCGTTTGCCGGTCTGGGGTGAGATTCGCATGACGCGGCCGATTTGCTGAAAGTGGAGGGCGCTGGATTGGGTGGGGCGCAGCATCAACCCAACTTCCACACTGGGCTCATCAAAGCCGATGCTAATCACGTTGCAGGAGGTTAGCACCAGGATGCGCTCCTCCCGCAGATCGGCATACATGCGTTTACGGTCTTTGATCGGGGTGCTCCCCTCTACCGTGTCAGCGGGGATCTTGGCGCGACGAAAGGCTTCGGTGACGTGGCGGGCGTGCTCAATGTCCACACAAAAGGCGATGGTACGCTTGCCGGGAACGAGGCGCTTCCATTCCCGCACAATTTTGGTGACCAGTTCGGGGCGATCGCAGGCGTTCTTCAATCCCGCTTCGTCATAGTCCCCCCGCACCGTCTTCACCCCCTTCAGATCGGCTACGCCATCCGGGGGCATGCTGAAATATTTCATCTCTGCCAAGAAGCCCATGGCCTGCAGGTCGCTGGGCACGGGGGAAGCCACTAGGGTATCGAGGTGTTCCCCCAATTGGTCTTTGCCGCGCCGCTCAGGGGTCGCGGTCATGGCCAGATGAACCGCATGGCGGTGGGTTTTGTTTAGCACCGACTTACCGACGCGGCTAAACAGGGTGGTGTGGGCTTCGTCATAAAACACCACATCGGCGGGCCAGGTGCGCCACCATTTGCGCTGGGCCATGGTTTGCACGCTAGCAATTTGGATCGGGGCATCTCGGTCTTCTTCCCATCCGGCTTTGATGAAGCCGCAATGGAGACCAAAGGACTGCATCTTTTCATAGGTCTGCCCCACTAGCACATCCAGGTGGACCAAAAACATCAGCCGCTTACCAGCAGCCTCGGCATGGGCGCAGATCTGGCCACTAATCACGGTTTTGCCTGCACCGGTCCCGGCAATAATGGCCACTTTTGTATGGCCTTCGTTGAGCTTGCGATAGAGGTCGTTAATCAGCTCGACTTGGTAGGGGCGCAGGGACGGCGGCGAGGACATACGGGCAAAGGACAAGGAGTAAGGGGGAGGGAGGGTAGAGGAGTGAAGGCGAGGAGACTAGGTTGAGAAGGACAGAAAGGCACGGACTTCGC
>JBHJIP010000068.1:0-20572 GCA_050043365.1 Leptolyngbyaceae cyanobacterium | reverse complement strand
GGCTGGATGAGGCGGCGGCAAAGGCAGAGATTGAAGCGGTGGCGGAATTGACGGGACTGCCTTGTACAGATGTGGTGCGGTATGGACCCGATCTGCTCTTAGATGCGGTGATGGACGCTCCAATTCCGGCTGTGCCAACATGATGCACAACTAGAGCATGTGCGGGGGCAAAGAAATGGAAGCAGAAGAGTTCAATCAGAAGAAATTAGAACTCTTAGAGCTAGAAAAGCAAGGTCTATATCAAGAGGCGCTTCAATATCTCGAAGATCTACACAGGCAATATCCAGAGCATCAAGCAGAACTACCAGAGGCGGAATCGCTACGGCAAAAAGCAAGCCTTGTTGAAGGCTATAAGCAGGCCATGTCTGCGATCAAAGCAGACAAAAAGTTCGATGCCATCGAGATTTTGGCTGACATCATTGAGATAAATCCCGACCATGAAGATACATCTGCCCAGCTCAGCGCCCTCATAAAAGAAATAGGCGTAATGGAGAAACTTAAAACGCTGGAGTCTTTAACAAGACATAACTCCGAGCTACAATCAAAATTTGTGGAAATAGAGCTTGAGAATAGTGATTTAAAAAAGCAAGCTATTCAGATCACCCAAGAGAACAAGTCGCTCTTAAATGAACTCAATCGGAGCACGAACAAAGAGATAAGGCGACTTAAAAAATATATCGCGAGTGAGTCTATAGAATCTGATTATTTAGAAGATTGCGAATTTGGATTTTATCGAAGTACTCATCAATTAGCAGAATTCAAAAAGCGTTCAAGGAATGCCAATATAAGATTTTGCGTGGCTTGTGGAGCTGCTTTATTTCTGCTGACATTGCCTTTCACATCTTATGGAAAGACTGAATTTTGTGGTAGGTCCGCTGAGGTTCAGAGTAAAATTCAGAAATCAATGTAGTTGAGATGGTCGCCTCAAAGATGAGCGTTATTGTTCCTGACCAAGTTTTAACCGCAGCACGTATGACTGAAGCGGATATGCTTCAGGAGATTGCAGTGATGCTCTTTGAGAAACAAAAACTGACCCTTGCCCAAGCTAGCAGTTTTGCGGGAATGCATCGGGTGGCGTTTCAACATTTACTGGCAAGCCGTCGTATTCCGATCCACTACGAGGTGGAAGATTTTGAACAAGACCTTCAAAATTTGCAGGCGATGGGACGGCTGTGATCATTGTCAGCGATACATCGCCCATTAACAATCTGGCCGCGATTCATCAGCTTCATCTTTTACATCAACTTTATGGGACTGTTTTGATTCCTGAGGCGGTATACCGAGAGTTAACCGATCCCGATTTTCCAGTGGCAGGTGTCACAGAGGTTCAGCAATTGGACTGGATTCAAATTCGTCGCGTTAATAAGCGCGACATTCTTGAAGCGCTCAGCGGTGAGTTGGATCTTGGGGAAGCAGAGGCGATCTCTCTCGCCGTCGAATTGCAGGCGGATCAAGTCTTGATGGATGAACGCCGGGGGCGGCTAATCGCAGCTAGATTTGCGCTACGTTACACAGGAATTATGGGGATTTTAGTCGAGGCAAAAGCAAGAGGATTGATTGTTGCGGTTAAACCTTTGCTAGATGCCTTAATTCATCAGGCTGGCTTTTGGGTTTCAGAGTCCTTGTACAACACTGTTTTAGAGCGTGTGGGAGAAAGTAATGCTTGAGATGGCGGATCTGAATCCTGAAGAACAGGTGCTATAAACAACTGAATCAGTATAGAGAAATCATGGCCCGTTTCCTCCATATTTCCGATATCCACCTGGGGTTCGATCGCTACAACAACAAAGAACGCACCAAAGACTTCTACTTCGCCCTTGCCAATGTCCTCGATCGCTACGCCATCCAAGCCGAAGTCGATTTCGTAATTATCTGCGGCGATCTGTTTGAGCAACGGATGATTCAACCCGCCGTACTCAACCAAGCCCAGCTCTGCTTGCAAGCGGTCAAAGATGCAGGTATCCCCGTGCTGGCCATCGAGGGCAACCACGATAACTGCCCCTACGGCACCACCACCAGTTGGCTCAAATACCTCTCCCAATGGGGGCTGCTAAAGCTGCTAGAGCCTAGCACCGATGCGGACGGTGGCTTTGACTATAGCCCTTGGGATGATGAGAGCCGTTCCGGCGGGTACATCGACCTGTGTGGGGTGCGAGTGCTGGGCTCCAACTGGTATGGGGCCGCCGCGCCCCAGGCGATTCAAAAGATTGCTGAGGCCGTTGCCACCCTACCCCCCGGTCCTGACAACACCCTGCTGATGTTCCACCACGGGTTGGAGGGGCAAATTGCCCGCTACAGCGGCGCACTGCGATATCAGGAACTACTGCCGCTGAAAGAGGTGGGGGTCGATTACTTGGCCCTGGGCCATATCCACAAAGCCTACAGCGAGGAAGGCTGGGTGTTTAACCCCGGCTCCTTGGAGGCCAACAATATTGAGGAGGGCAGCTTTGAGCGGGGGGCGTACCTGGTCGAGATTAATGCAGAGGTTGTCCAGGCGGAACTTAAGCAAGACTACCAGCAGCGCCCGATGGTGCGGCTGATCGTCAAAGCCCAGGGGGATGAAAGCCAGGAGGAATTGGTGGAAGCGGCGATCGCCAAAATCAACGGGGCGATCGCCAAAAAGCAGTTAGTGCCCGCCGAAGCTCCGATTGTTGAACTCCGCATCCAAGGTAATGTCGGCTTTGAGCGCCTCTCCCTCGATACCAAACAGCTCCAGCAAGAATTGCAAACCCTGAGTCAGGCCCTGATTTTCCTGCTCAAATACGACGTGGAAGAAACCGCTTACCAATCCCCCACCGCTGAGGATGCTAGCCGTGATGAAATCGAGCGCAATGCCTTCCTCGACTTACTCACCGGCCATCGCGACTATAAGAAGCGGGCTGACGCCTTGGCCCAAGGATTGGTGGATCTAAAAGAACGCCAGCTATTGGGGGAGGGCGAAGAGGTCCTATATCCGTTTATCGAAGCCTTGATACAGGGCGAACCTGTAGAAGCGGTCACGGAACCAGCAGCGGAACCCGCTGGAGATGCCACCTAGAGCGATCTTGCGGGAGATGTAATGTCGCGATGGATGAAGGATAGGTGCCACAGGCGGTGAGGTCATACTGAATGCCCAGATGGGAGAGCGCCCCTTTCGAGCGCCCATTGGTCGTGACATTTAGCGTTAGGTTGAGGGCCGGATTTTCCAGATCAAACTTGGTGTAATTGTCCTTATGCTTGACCGGCTCTACCCGAATAGGGCGCGATAAAAACCAGTAGAGCGGTTTAGGTCTGTGACTCGCAGGGCGATGTGGGTTTTAAGTGTTGCCATCGCATCCTCTTTAGAACGCAAAACTGTAGGTGAGACCAGCGATCACCGAGCCGACAAAAGCAAAGCCCAGGTAGGCCATAAACACCGGACGACGGGCCAAAGCAAACACCGCAATCATGGCCGGGATACTCGTCGCGCCCCCCGCCAGCAAAAAGGCCATGCCCGCGCCAGGGGCCATCCCCTGCTGAATCAAGCCTTTCACCAATGGCAATGCCGCATAGCCATTCAGATAGGCGGGAATACCCACCAAAGACGCGCCCACCACGGAAAGCAGACTGCCATCCCCAGCAATGGTTTGAATCCAGGCATCGGGCACGTACACCAACATCAAACTTTCCAGCACAAAGGCCAGGGCCAGCCATTTACCCAGGAACCAGGCGTTTTTACCGGCCCCATCCCAGAACGTCTGGCGACGGGCAGACTCGGTCCAAAATGTCCAAACAATGGGCTTGGGCTTGCGGACGCGACTACCGCCACAGCCCCCATTGCCCGCCCCGTCTCGCAGTGGGTTAGCGAATGCCTCCTGGGCCACGTTTAAGCGCATCAGAGCCAGCACTCCAAAGCCCCCCAGTAGGCCAATGGCGACGGTGGCAACGGTTTTGGCGAGGGTAAACTGCATCCCTAACGTCCCCACCGACAGCACAAACATGGCGGGATCCATCAGGGGAGAGGCCAACCAAAAGGCCATCACGGGTGCCACTGGGACACCCATAGACAGGAGCGCCGCAATCAGCGGAATCACGCCGCAGGAACAAAAGGGGGAAAAGGCCCCAAACAGCGACGCCACCGTAATCATTACCGGCATCCGCCCCTGAAAGGCTTTGGAAATCAGGTTGTCCGCCCCGGTGGCCTGGGCGTAGGCAGCAATGCCAATTGAAAGCAGCAAAAAGGGAGCCACCCGCAGCAGGTTGATCAGGGTGAAATTCAACGTGTCGGAGAGCTGGGCAGGCACCAAAATGGCGAGCAGCAGGAAGATGAGGGCGATCGCCAGAAATACGCGATCCAGCTGCTGCACGCTGCGGTTCAATCGGGTCAGGGTATTGGATGTCATTAATCAGGCTCCTTCTATATTTCGAGAACAATCAAAATAAGGGGCAAAAAATTTTAGCCGCAGCAGGCGGTTTCGGAATCGGCTGGGTCTAAGGCATCTAACTCAACCACATGGTTGCGGGTGCAGCACTCCTCATAGAGAAAGTCGATCAAAGACTTGAGCGCATCAGAGCGAACGCTGTACCAAATCCATTGGCGATCTTTCTCGGCGGCGATCACCCCCACCTGCCTGAGCTTATCCAGGTGGTGGGATAGGGTTGGGGCCGCAATCCCCAGTTCCCGCTGAATCTCCCCAGCGGGGAGCCCTTTGGGATGGGCCGAGAGCAGCAGTCGCACAATCTTGAGGCGCGAGGGTTGCCCCAAGGCCGCAAAGGTGGCGGCAATTGCATCTACTGGTTGGGGATGAGTCGATTCCATATTTCGATAATCATCAAAATACTCGTTTCTGTCAATCACAAACTGTTTCCCAGACTCTGGCTAATAGTGGCTGAATTGACGTGACCATTCCAGCTTCTAGCTCTCCCCTGCCCCTTATGCTCCCCTGCTTTACATATCGGGACTAATTGATTTACCTCAATATCAGGAGGCCCGCCCATAGCGCCGAGTAAACTAGAATCAGTCAGCACTGCCTGTGCTGCAACGCTCTTGTTGATGACTATGGCTCTATCAACTTCCCCAAAAATAAAAACAGACGACTGGGTGCGTTCATCCTGGGAAGACTTTGTGGCCACGATGGATGCGCCAACCTATGAAGAGGGCCGGGGCTATTTTGACCAGGGCTACATGAGGATTGAGATGGCTCCTTTAGGTGCGGGCCATGGGCGACACAACACGGTGATTTCCCAGGTGGTCGGTTTGTTTGGCATGCTTCGCAATCTACGGGTAGTGGGGTTGACCAATTGCAGCTTTTACAAAACGGGTGTTCGGGGCTGTCAGCCAGATATGGCGTTCTATGTGGGGGCTGACTTTCGGCTACCGCCCCAAGATAATTCGCCCGTGGATGTGGATACCTTTGGCCCCCCCACATTAGCGATCGAAATTGGAGCCAGCTCTTTTAAGGATGACCTAGGCGCAAAGCGGTTGCTCTATGAGCGGCTGGGGGTGGCGGAATATTGGGTGGTGAATGTGGCGGAACGGCAGGTGATTGCCTTTGAGATTGCGGCGAGCCGCAGTGGCGAGATTCAAACGTCGAAGGTACTGCCGGAGCTGACAATGGCATTAGTAACCGAGGCGTTAGCAAAGTCTCAAACCGAAGATGACAGTGCCCTAATGCGTTGGCTCATGGAGACGCTGTAATCGGGCAATGCAAAAGTGAACAATTCTTGGGTGCGCTTCCTCTGGTGGGTTAGTCTGCTGGAAGCTCTGTCTTGATTTAAAGTGGCGGAGCCGCAAAACTCATTTCTATGATGAACCCCAAAATGAGTGCTGTTCTCATTCCTTTGTCTTTGGGGATGACGTTATCAACTACATTCTTGCTGTGGGAAAGGCAACACCTCAAGCAGCAGTTGTCGGAGCAAAGGAAAGCTCATCTTGAGCTAGCGGATACGATAATCAAGATATTTGACTTAGAAGAAGATTTAGAGCAGCTCAGAGACGCCTCTGCTCGTGACAGCTTAGAGATTCAGCGTTTAGAAGAAGAGATCCAATCCTTTAAGAAAGACGTTGAAGCGCAACAGTAAACAATAACTGACTCGAATCGCGGTGTTTCAAGTGATCTGAAAATTCACTCAAACCGCTGTCGGTCGATAGACCAGTCGTAGAACCGATATTGCCCGCCAGAACGGGTGACCAAAATATGGGAGCCATCCCCATTCACCAGTCCCCCCAGCAGCACCGCGCCGCCTGGTACTTGAAAGAGGATCTGCCCCTGGCTATCCACGATCGCCGATTTCCCCTCAGGTGACAAAATAATTTCTGCTTGGCCATCCCCGGTCACATCCTGGAGCTGCACCGTCAGCCCTTGCCCTGGGGAACTTGCCGGGACTGCCGAAAGATTCCCCAGCCCCAACACCGATCCCAGCGTCTCCAGGGCGTCGGGATAGCGCTGATATACCGTGGTGAAAGGTTGACGGGCAATGTCTGCAAAACGGCGGAACTGACGGGGAGAAATTGCCAGTTGGGGACTGCCTGCCCCATTCAACGGTCCCGTCGCCAATAAATTGATTTGGTTGCCTTGTTGTTGGATGGCAGCGATCGCGATCGTCGTTCCATCCCCAACGCCCTCTGAGTTCAGCAGTTGCAACGTCGGGGATGGACCCAACCGCTCCCATAATTCAGACTCCGATGGAGATGCGGCCAGAGATTGCCATTGCCCTGCTACCCAGCCCCGATGGACCTGCACCTGGTACCACTGCCGCCCCTCTGGCAAGGTCAGGTCATCGCGATCTGCATACCAATGATTGAGCTGCACCCCTCGAATAGGGGTGGCAATGCCGATCCAACCTTGAATCGGTTGAATGGCACTGGCGGGGGAAGCTGGATTGATCGGCACGGGACGATTGGCAACGGTGATGGCATCCGCTGGGCTATTCAGGCGGGTGGCAATTTCAGTAAACTGCTGCAGCCGCTGTTGCCCCAAAGCATTCTGCTTCAGCCACGCTTCCGCTTTGGCCTGGTCCTGCTGGGCCAACAGCAACAGCGCCCCCCATAGTCGCGCCTCTGGCTGGCGGGGATTCACCTGCAGGGTGGCCGTGATCCGCCGCCACAGCCGCCCGGTCGTGTCCTGGCGCAGCAGCGGCAAAACCGTCCGCTGAAACCCCACCTCCCCGTCTAAAAAGGTCAAGGCCAGTTGCCAACGGCCATCGATCAGCAGCGACAGCAGCTTCTGGCTAGGCTGTGACCAGGCGCGCTCCGCCTGGGTTTGGGTCAGTTCCCCATGGAGGGCAATCAGGCGATGCTGGCGCTCGGCAGCGGGAGTCCAATGGTTGGGATGCTGCTGCTTTAAGCTGGCTAAGCGGCGCTGAGCTTCGTTCCAGAGACCATGGCGGGCCAGTCGCAAGGCCGTGTTGTATGGCCCCTGGGCCGGATCTTGAGTGACGGCAGCTTCTTGTAAATCCACCGGGGCTAGCCGCAATGAGAACAGCGGCGAAGATAGCCCTTCAATGGTGTAAGCCTTGAAGTTGGGCTCTAGGCCGACGCTCTGATTGACGATTAATTCCGGTAATCCGGCTTGATCGAGGTTGTGCCACAGGGGCAATTGTTGCGGCGGGCTACTCCAGTTCATCAGCGCCCGCACCGTCAACGCCCGCGCATCAATGTGAATCACTTGGCCATAGCGAATCGGGCTGCCGCTTTTGCGCCAGTCTCCGGTCAGGGTGAGCCAGGCTCCGGGTAGGTCAGTCCCTTCTAAGGACCGCAGTTCTGTTAAGGGCAAGGGCTGGGTGGAGGTCAACTGCCCGAGCCCCGCCTGGGACAAGGGCTCCATCACAGTGGATTCAAGCGGGGCTTGTAGGGTAATGCGATCCAGCGGCTGCAGCACCGGACCATCAGCGGTTTGATGGTGCTCTCCGTAGAGGTTGAGGGCTACGATTTGGTCGCTGTCCTGAGCGGCAAGCACGGGCAGCAGCCACAGCCCTGCTGCGTTGGGGTCACGACTAACGGTGTCTAAGGCCAGAAGCGTCCCCGCCTGTTGCCCCTGGGCCTGTAGTTCGGCGGTGATCTCAGCCCAAGACTGGGGCGATTCTGTGCCCCAACGAGCGCTCTGTTGAGGAAAGTAACGGGTCAGCCAAGCCGGGGGATTAGGACGCAACAGCAGCGTGCTGCCCAGCCAGGTGCCGCCAATGCCGAGGGCGATCGCCCCCGAAAGTCCCAGAGATACCGTTAACACCCCCGTCAACCGCTGGGGCCAAGATGCCTTATGGGAAGTCCAGACCTGCACTGCACCCTTTTTAGGGCGGCGGCGGGGCTTGAAGCGGGCAGGCAGGGAGAGGGGCATAGCGGGAACTTAACCGGTCAACACCTGCTGATAGCGCTGTCCAGCCGCTGTCCAGGTGTAAGTCGCCTCAATCATAGTGCGTCCGTTCAAAGATAGGGTCTGCCGCAGGGCGGCATCGTCCAATAACCGACCAATGGCATTGGCAAAGTCTGGGGCTGTATGGGCTCTGAGCGCCCCTAGGGGAACGTCTGGACCATCGACTGTGAGGCCCTCAAGACCGCGATCGCTGGCCACCACCGGGGTACCTGCCGCCAATGCTTCCAGGGTTTTGTTCTTAATGCCGTAGCCCGTCCGCATCGGAATCACGCAAATCGTCCCTTTGTGCAGATAGTCCACCATGGAGGGCACCCGCCCGGTGACCGTCACCCCTGGCAACTCCGCCAAGGCCTGGACCTCAGGCACCGGACGAGAGCCCACCAGAGACAGGGTGGTCTCCGGGTAACAGGCCTGCACCAAGGGCAAAATCTCGCGACTGAGGAAGGTAACCGCATCGATATTGGGCAGGTTATCCATGGCACCCATAAACACCAGATGCTGACCGCCTGGATCGGCAGACCGCATCGGGAAAGTCTCTAAATCCACCCCATTGGTGACCACATGGACAGGGCGATCGGGCCTCAGTTCCTGCAACTGCTGGGCGTCTTCCTCAGTGGTGACCACCAGGTCAGTAAACTTGCCGCAGTATTGAGTTTCGTAGCGCTTCAGCAGGGATAGGTTGAGGCGATCGCGCAGGGGTTTCTCGGCGGTGCCGGTGGCTAACTGCTGTTTACAGGTGCCGTATACCGAGCTGTGAATATTCACAATGCGGCGAGGAATCTTCGCCTGCACCGCTGGGGTGACGTAGCGTTCATTCACGCAATGCTCAGCGGTGAGGGCATCAAATGTCTGCGTTTTCACCTGCTGCTCAACCCAAGCCTGCATAGCCGGGGAATGATTGGAGCGCACGTTGGGCGGCGTCCCCGTCAGCACAAACTGACCGAAGCGCAGCCCCTTGCCCAGGGCACCCCTAGGGCCAGTATTGATAGGCACTGGAAAAACTTGTAGCGTGGTGACCCAGTTGTGCAACCCCTCAATGTCTTGATCACTCACATCGGCACTGCGCTGGGTGACGAGGGTAATCTCATGGTCACGCTGCAGGTGCTTCAGTAAGTTAAAGGTCCGCACCTGGGTTCCCCCCCGACTGGGCGGATAGGGAAAGGTGGCGGAAAGCATCAGAATTTTCATAGAGGCTGCGTTGCCGTAATGGGGTCTGGGCAGTCTGAGCTAGGGCAGTCGGCCCATTGTTGAGCGATCGCGTGCCATGGCTAAAGTCAGTGTTTGTATACCCACCTATAACCGAGCATCCCTCCTCAATCAGGCGATTCAGAGCGTGCTTGCTCAGCGGTTTGAGGACTTTGAGCTAATCGTCTGTGATGATGGTTCCCAAGATGGCACCCCAGCAATGATGGCTGAGTTGACCGATCCCCGCATTCACTACCTGCGCCATCCCCAAAACATTGGCAAGAGCAACAATATGATTTCGGGGTTCCGCGCCGCCCAGGGCGACTATTTCATCAAGTTTGACGATGACGATCGCCTCACCCCCGACTTCTTGGCAGAGACCGTAGCAATACTAGAGCAGCATCCCGGCGTCGATTTCGTCAGCACCGATCACTGGGTGATTGACCCCCAGAGCCAGCGCGATCCAGCCCTAACCGATGCAAATTCGGCCCGTTGGGGCCGCACGGAGTTGCCCGCTGGGGTGATTTCAGATCTGCTGCCGACGGTGTTTGTGCGGCAGTGTTTGCAAGTAGGGGCGACCCTATTCCGCCGCTCGGTTTTGACCGCAGTAGATTACATGCGGCCTAACCTGCAGAACTGTGAAGACAATGACCTATTTGTGCGACTGGCCCTAGCGGGCAGAACCGCCTACTATCTGCCCGATCGCCTGATGGAATACCGCTTTCATCCTGAGCAGCAGGGGATTGGCCGCGCCATCCCCTACCTGCGAGACAAGATTGCCTATTTAGAGGCGTTTGACTTTTCAGAGGCCGATATTGAAACCATCCGTCAGCAGCGCCTCCGAGAGACCCAGCTCTTACTCGGGCTCAGGCTGATTGAGAGCGGCGATACTGCCCAGGGCACAGCCTTGGTTCAAGCGGGTCAAGCCCATTCCCCCAAGAAAGCCCAAGTGGGTCTGGCCCTGGCCAAATTGCCCCAGGCGCTGCGCCCTGCTGCCTTTGGCCTATTCCGCCGTCTCAAGCCCCTGCTGGAACGGTCTTGATGGAGTGTCAGGCTGGGCTGTGGACTCAAGCAATAAAGGTGACAACTCAACAGTCCATTGCAGGTGGTCTTTAATCTCAGGAACGAATGACCAGCCAGCCAAATAATTCACTGACCGTTAAGCGAACATTAGCTGCGAAGGCAGCGGCGGGTAACACGTCAGTCGGTTGATCAAAAATCTTGACTTGATCTGGTGGTAAATACACCAGCACAGTTTGTTCATCTGGGTCGATCAGCCAGCCAAGCTGCGTTCCATGTTGCAGGCAATGCAGAATATTTTTGGTGACCCGAGTTTGGCTCTGGTCGGGGGACAAAATCTCAATAGTCCAATCGGGATAGGTGTCGATGGCATTGGCAATCTCACCATTGGCGTCACAAGGGATGCGCGGCCAGGTGAAGACACTGACATCAGGAACGATGGAGCGCCCACCAAAAGTACAGCGCAGTTCTACGAAGGCCCAGGCGATTTGTTCAGGTTGTAGGGCCGCATTGAGGACGGCAGAGAGTCGCGTTTGCAGCAGGCTATGTTTGCCTTTGGGCATGGGCTTTTGAATAATCTGGCCGTCGATATATTCGCTGGCGGGTTTGGTTTCTGGCTGCTGCAGAAACGCTTGTAGGGTCAATGTTTTAGCGGGTGATTGAACCATTCAGAGCACCTATGCGACGGTCAGACCTGCTACGTTCCATTTTAGGGGCAGGTTAGGCGATTGCCTGATCGCTCATTTCTCTGCTGGCAGGCGGTGTCTGGTTGTACTCCCTATCTGATTGATGCTCTGGAAGGGATCTCGTAACCGTCCCGCGACCTCCAGATCCCAGGGTTCTTGTGTCGGGGTAAGCAAACACGACAAATGAGTCAGCAGAATCCTGGGATCTCCCCCACGCGTGTATTCCCTATCTGAATTGATGCCCAGGATAAAAGAACCCAAGGGGAATAAGGGAATGAGGATGAGGTAAAACTCAGTGGGAAAGACGCTCAGCTAATCCTCACCGTTAATGGGCCAACGGGACTATTTCACCAGCACATCCACGAGTCCATCGATGACGCGATCTCGCTCCATCGGCACCAGATCGCGCCCGTGCAAAATCTCCTGGGTGATCATGTAGTGGATGATGCTGCCCCCAAAGATTCGGGCCGATACTTCAGGATCTGTCGCGTTGGAATCGGGATGGTTAGCAAATAAGTCGGTCAGTTTTTCAAGGACGGGCTTGTGGGCCTGTTCAAGAAAAGTGCGGGCCAAATTGGGAAACCGCTCCGACTCCCCAATCACCAGCCGAATGAACGTGAACTGGGGTTGCTTACCCGTCGTGTCATCCAGCAGCGTGCGGGCTAAATATTTCAGACTGTCTCGCAGCGGCGCTTGCATCAGCAGGCTTTCATCCAAGGCTGCATGGGGTTTGTTTTGGATGAACTGGCAGATCAGGGCTTTGAATAACCCTTCTTTGTCCTGAAAGTAGCTGTAGAGGGTGGGTTTTGAGACCCCTGCCTCCGCCGCAATCCGATCCATGCTGGACGCCGCATAGCCGCGCACCGCGAAGGTTTTGAGAGCCCCTTCCAAAATAAGCAGGGCTTTATCGGTCAGGTTACGGATCAATTGCGGTCTGGGGGCGGTCAAATCTGGGGCCTCAGGGGAGCGGGTATGGGGGAATTTTATCGAACTTATTGACGGTCCTTCTTACTCTAACTAAACTGTTCAGTAACTTTACTAACCGGTTTAGTAAAGTTGTCCCTTTGATGACTCATCCCGTGAGGTACGGATGCCATGGACTGTGCAAGCTCCCCTCGTTTCTCATTGCCCTCTGGACGCCGGTTTTGGCTCGTGATCGCCAGCTTAGCGGTCCTCGGCGCTGGTGGCAGTTTGCTGTACTGGCGGCTGCAGGCTTCGACCGACGTACCGGAGGCGGCGGCTCTGGTTGCGCCGGAGATTCAGACCGTTACGGCCTTAGGGCATTTAGAGCCTGCCGGTGAAGTCATCGCCCTGACGGCCCCCACCTCCAGTCAAGAGAGTCGCATCGAGCAGCTTTTGGTCACGGTGGGCGACGCCGTTGAGGTAGGTGAGGTGATTGCGATTTTAGATAGCCGCGATCGCCTCCAGGCCAGCTATGACCAGGCCCTGCAGGATGTGGCCGTGGCCGAAGCCCGCCTGGATCAGGTGCGGGCCGGAGCCAGCCCTGGCGACATTAATACCCAACGAGCCGAAATTACCCGACTCGAAGCCGATCAACAGGCCCGAATTACGGCCCAACAGGCCACGGTGGATCGCCTCCAGGCAGAGGTTCAAAATGCCGATGTTGAAGCCCAGCGCTATGAAAGTCTCTACGGCCAGGGGGCAATTTCTGCCTCGGAGCGGGATGCCCGTCAGCTCACTTGGCAAACCACCCAGCAAACCTTGCAGCAGGCCCAGGCGGAGTTGGCCCGACTGCAAACCACCCGTTCCCCGGAAGTGAATAAGGCCGAGGCCACCCTGTCGGCGATCGCCACGGTGCGCCCCGTAGATGTGCAGGTTTTGCAGGCAGAGCTGAGCCGCGCCCAGGCGGCAGTGGATCAGGCCGAAGCTAGTCTGGAGCAGGCTTACGTACGTTCCCCCCAAGCGGGGGTAATCATGGATATCCACACCCGCGCTGGGGAGGTAGTTGATTCAGACGGCATTGCCGAAATTGGCCAAACCGAGCAGATGGTGGCGATCGCTGAGGTCTACGAAAGCGATGTGCAAAAGGTGCAGCCCGGTCAGTCGGTGCGGGTCTTGAGCACGGCCCTCTCGGAGGAGCTGCGCGGCACCGTGGAATGGGTGGGGCTAAAGGTGGAGCAGCAGGGGGTGATCAACACCGACCCCAGCCAAAACATTGACGCCAAAGTCATCGAAGTACGGGTGCGGCTGGATGAACCGTCCAGCCAGGTCGCCGCCACCTTCACCAATCTGCAAGTGGAAGTGGAGATTGCCCTGTGAAGAACTGGCTCAACAATCTAAAGCGCCGCACTCCCTTGGGTTGGCTGCAGCTCAGCCGCCATAAAGGTCGCTTTCTGGTGGCCCTATCGGGCATTGCCTTTGCGGATTTGATGATGTTTTTGCAGCTGGGCTTTCAGGAGTCGCTCTACGAAAGCAACACCCGCATCCGCGCCGCCCTGAGTGCCGATCTGATTCTGGTCAGCCCGGAAGCCGAAACCACCCAGAAGCTCTCCACCTTTACCCGCAGGCGACTTTTTCAGGCCCAAGATATTCCTGGCGTGGCCTCGGCCCACGCCCTCTATTCCAATAACATCAACTGGAATCACCCCGAAACCAACGAAGAAGCCTCCCTGCAGGTGATAGGTTTTGACCCGGAGTTTCCGGCCTTTAACCTGCCGGAAATGAACGCTCAGTTGTACCGGGTAAAAGTGCCCGACGTGGTGCTGTTCGATCGCGGGGCTCGGGGGGACTATAGCCAAACCATTGCCCAAGTCGAAAACCAGCAGTGGGTCAGCACTGAGGCGGAGGGGCGCACCCTATCCATTCGGGGCCTCTTCAGTTTGGGGGCGTCCTTTGGCACCGATGGATTGCTGATTACCAGCAGCCAAAACTTCTTGCAGCTCTTTCCTCGTCGGGATCCAGGCAGCGTCAGCATCGGCTTGCTCCACGTGGAGCCCGGTTACGACCCTGAGCAGGTGGCCCAGGCGCTACAAGCCCATCTCCCCAACGATGTGGAAGCCATGACCCTAGAGGATTTCGTCCAGGATGAGCTACAGCAAATTCAGACGGAAAGCCCGATCGGATTCATCTTCACGATTGGGGCGGCGATGGCCTTTGTGGTGGGAGTGGTGATTGTCTACCAGGTGCTGTCCACCGATGTGAATGCCCACCTGAAGGAATACGCCACCTTCAAAGCCATGGGCTACCGCCTAAGCTATATTCTCACCTTCGTGTTCGTAGATAGCCTGAGCATGGCGTTTTTGGGCTTCATCCCAGGGCTGCTGCTGCCCATGGGGGTCTACCATATCGCCGCCACCGCTACGGCCCTGCCGATTTACATGACCGTGAATCGTGCTGTGACGGTGCTGATCATGACCCTGCTCATGTGCTTGTTTTCGGGAGCTGTCGCCACCAACAAGCTCCGCTCCGCCGACCCCGCCGACATGTTTTAGCGCCAATATGGAATGGGCAAATCCAAGGTTTCTTCCCCTCTGGGAAGGGGTTAGGGGTGGGTTTTCGATCCATACGCAGCGCCAGTGACCCACCCCGGTCTACGGCCATCCCTCCCCAGAACTATTCTTTACGCAAAAGTCGTTCTATCGCTTTTCAGAAAAGGGGTTTGCAAGTTGCTTGTCCCTCAGAAGAGCCAATGTCGGAATTGGGGGCTGGCCCCCAAACCCCCTGATATGGGGGCCTAACTCCCCCAAACCCCCCGAAAGGGAGATGCGGTTTAGGTCGTGAATGCGCACGGTAAGACGACAGGGGCGAGGCTGGCAAAAATTCGTCAGGGTTCTAAATTCCGTCCAGTTGATTAAGTCGAGCAGCGTGCAGGCAAAACATCTCAGGAGTCTTTATGTTTAAACCCCAACCGGTTATTGCCATTCGCAAGGTCAGCCATTCTTTTGGGAATGGCGATCGCCAAAAGCAGGTGCTCTTTGATATTGACCTCAATATCCATGGGGGTGAAATCGTCTTGATGACCGGCCCCTCCGGCTCCGGTAAAACCACCCTGCTCACCTTGATTGGGGGCCTGCGTCAGGTGCAAACCGGCAGCCTCAAGTTTCTGGGCCAAGAGCTGTGCGGGGCCACAATCGAGGGGCTGGTGCAGGCCCGCCGCCAGTCGGGCTATATCTTTCAGGCTCACAACCTCCATGAAAGCCTGACTGCTCGTCAGAATGTGCGCATGGGGTTAGAGGTGCATCCCCACTATTCGGTGGAAAAAATGAACCTGATGGCGGCTGAAATGCTGACGCTAGTGGGGCTGGAGGAACGGCTGGATCACTACCACGATCAGCTCTCAGGGGGGCAAAAGCAAAGGGTGGCGATCGCCCGCGCCCTGGTCAGTCGCCCCAAGCTGCTGTTGGCCGATGAACCGACGGCGGCGCTGGACAGTAAGACGGGGCGAGATGTGGTGACGCTGATGCAAAGTCTGGCTAAGGAGCAGGGTTGCACCATTTTGCTGGTCACCCACGACAGCCGCATTTTGGATGTGGCCGATCGCATCGTGCATATGGAAGATGGGGCTTTGAAGCGCGATGCCCCGGCAAGTGCCGCTTAGTGCTTTAGCCCACAAAGCTCAGTTTTTGTGAAGTTTCTTCCCCTTGGGCCTCGTTTTTTTGACGCCATCAAAAGGCTCTCGTATTTTGGCAGAGAGCCCAATCTGTCGGACGCAATGAACCAATGGGGAATATGGGGAAGCCGCCTAAAAGCAGTTCGGGAACACCCAGCAATGACGGTTCCGGGGCCAAGAAGCCGCCAAAAGTCCCTGCTGCTTTTGAGGAATTTGTGGTGCGGCCCACCCCCGGCTCATCCCCGACCCGTATGGGTGGCCCCACTTTCCAAGAATTCTCGCGCAGCTCCCAATCCTCAGCTCGGTCCACAACGCGCCAAACCCCATCCGCTAGTCCCTCAAGCAGCTCCACCAAATCACCATCGCCTCCCTCACCTGACGCCCCCACCCACCCTTCACCCTCTACCCCTCCCACGGCTGCGGCCCAAGTTGGCTTTACAGACAAGACCCAGCGCATCCAGGCTTGGGGCGCACTGCTGAAATCCCTGCAGCCGATCATTTGGGGGGCGATCATTTTGGTGGTGATTGTGCCGCTGCTGGGCAAGGCGCTGTTATCGAATGCGAGCGCCCCCGCCCAAGTCGAGCGTTTATTACAACCCCGCACCGAAATTACCCTCCAGCCCCTGCCCAAACAGGCCAAGATGGACAAGGCCCTGTCAGAGGCGGTGCGGGCGGCCCGATCCAGCACCGAAACCTTTGCCGCAATTCAGTTGGAGGATTGGCGAAAAGACCTGGTGCCCCGCGTCGATGACTTCCTAGACTGGTACTTCGACTACTTCAACCAAAAGAAGATCGAGTTCACCACGCCCTTTGTGTGGGGCTGGTCAACGCTAGTGAATTTTGTCACCGGGGATGACGAGCGTCAGAGCGCCAACGCTGCCGTCAATGCCCGCTTTACCGAAGCCTTTCAGCGGGAGTTTGCTAAACGGGTGCTGGTGCCCCGCAATGCCCAGATGCGTTTGGAAGTGATGACCAACGACACCGTTAGCTACTACGTCAAAGCCCTGAGCCAAAACATCGACAAGGTCCAGAGCCAATACCGCATCCCCCAAGGGCAATGGGATCGCTATCTCAGCGATATCTCCACCACGATCCAAGACACCGAAGGCAATATCTCTAACCTCTCACTAAAGATGCTGGTGGGAGGCAGTAGCTATTTACTCACTAAACCGCTGATCTTGGCTACGGCTGGAAAGATCGGCAGCAAGATCAGCACTAAGCTGGCGGGTAAGGCCACGGCTAAACTGGCGGCCAAAACCGGGGGGACTGTTGCCGCCGAGTTAGGCACCACCCTGATTGACCCCATTGTTGGCGTTGGCATCTTTATCTGGGATATCTGGGATTATCAGCACACGGTGGATGTGGAGCGTCCTTTGCTGCGGGCCAACCTGCTGGACTATTTAAAGGATGTGCAGCAGTCCCTCTTAACGAATCCTGAAACTGGAGTAATGTCGGCTATTTACGAGCTGGAAGCCGGAATTTTTGAATCGATTTGATCGATGCTGGCAGCTTTAAGACGCGGGCCATGCTCTAGTGGCTTGTCAACTATCGAAAATTGGAGTAGCGTGGGTCGACCCACGACTGTGACCGTGGGTCTCGTAACCTCGACACCACGTTCTGAATCTTGACATTGCCATAGGCTGAGCTAAGGCAGTGATATTAAATCTCAATACTCAAGGCCGGTATTGGAATGCTAGGGTGCTTGTAAATGCATCGGCTCTAGTGGGGAGCAGCCGCTAGAGGAAACGGGGAAAGTGCAGTGCAAATCTGCCGCTGTCCCGCAACTGTGAAGGAGGAGCAATGCCTCTCAGTCAGAATGCCCGCCGATGTGATCCGACAAAATCCACAACATCTGCGAGGTACAGATGATGATTCAACATTTTCTACGTTGCTGTCACGGGACAGCGGCGCTTGTTTTAGGGGCGCCCTACAGGCGTTCTGCATCCCCAGATCAGGCATCCCCAGATCAACCGGTTGGAACGGGGGAGGTGCAACCATGACCGTTCAGTCGTCTTCTCCCGTCGCCCCTTTGAACCGTGGGTTTGCTCTGGCTTGGCGATCGCTGGCCCACAGTCGGGTTTGGCCCTTTTTACTCTTAGCGCTGGGCACGGCCAGTAATATCGTTTATGCCCATACCCCCCTGGTTGCCTTTGCAGTTCTGAGCGGTGTCAGTCTCCCTCGACGGCGGGCGATCACCGTGGCCCTGGGCCTTTGGCTAATTAATCAAACTATCGGTTTTGGGATGCGGGGCTACCCGCTCACCGCCATCGCTTTCACCTGGGGGGCATTGATGGGGCTGGGCACGCTGCTGGTCGTTAGTTTTGCCATGGTGCGACCAGCTTTCAGTCAGTCTGCTGGACTGGGGCACGGCCTGTGGGTGCTGCTTGCCGTTCTGGTGGGCTTTGTGCTGAATCAAGGGCTGATTATGCTGGCCTACCCGCTGCTGGCCGAGGGCAACGCCATGGGGTGGGATATCATAGCCCGCCAGATTAGAAATCAGTTGCTTTGGGCAGGGGCGATCTCTCTCATCCATGGAGCACTGCTCTGGCGACAGACCTCACTGCATCCGGCCCAAACCTGAGTCTGTCAGCGATATTGCAGACGCATTATTTTCATGGCTAGCTCCGCCCATGGGATGCCGCGCTAGCCAGTCTGACCCAATGCCTCCAACGAAATGATTGTGGCAATAGATCGGTTTAAAGCCACTCTCGCCTCATGCTGTCCTGCTTCTGAATAACCTGAGTACGGGATAAGGAAAGCTGACCGAAAAATCCCCTCTTGGGAGGGGTGCCCGTAGCGCGGGGTGGGTCAACTGTTAGGCTATCCACCGGAAACCCACCTCCAGCCCCTCCCGAGGGGGGAAAACCCGGACGAGGAGCTTAGCAGTTTGCTTAACCCGTAATGACGTTGAATAAAGCCGAGAAAATTGATGACTCCAGCCACTCTTTTTGTTTGTTCGCTCTGTCAATTTTCTGCCCCTGAGAAGGCCCGCGCTGGGGTTTCCGGTGGCCAGTATTAGATTGACCAATTGCAAGCAGACCTTGCCCAGGCCAACCTGGCATCAGCGGTGCAAATCCAGCCGGTGCGGTGTATGGCCCAGTGCAGTCAGCCCTGCAATGTCACCCTGGCGGCTCCTGATAAGCTGACCTTTATCCTGAGCAACCTATCCCCCACTGATGCTTCCCAGGCCCTCGTAGACTTCTGTCGGCAATACACCGAACAACCTGATGGCAAAGTCCCCTACCGGGAGCGTTCTGCCGCCATCCATGGGGCAACCGCCTTTATTTTGCCGCCGTTACCGCCTGGTTCTTGACCCGGCTGCGATCTCATTTTGCATAGGATTTACGCAAAATGCTTCTGGATACCCAGTCTTCCGTAGTCATGGCTAGATTCGGCCCCTTAGCGCGATGGTCAAAGACCGGTCCCAGAGGACCATCGCCGCTTCCCCTGTTTGGCGCGTCGGCCTGCCGCCTGGGCCTTATCCACCCAGGCAGCTAGGGTTGGGGGATCTTGCCAAACGGCAGTGGGAATTTCGTAGTAGGACATGGTGATGGGCTTCCCCTTACCGTCGTAAGTAAATGGCGACATCCCTTGGGCTTCAAAGTCGGCGCGATTGTCATCGTCCACTTTGAAATAGACCGTGTTGTAGGCAATCAAGGCAAACATAATACCTTCGTTGTAAAGGCCATAGCCGCCAAACATGGCCCGAGCCGTCACTGGGGCGACCTGATTCAGATGGCCCACGACTTCATCGCGAAATTTTTGCTTGGCGGCCTTCGCAGCCTGATCAGGGGTCTGAGACATAGGAACTAAACTTCAAGGCGACTCAAGCGGTGTTTGATTATCCAGATGCCTGTTCCGCAGGGAGATTAAGATTAAACCAACTGTTATCGGGCAAGCCTATGGTTGCTGCTGCTAAGGTTACCGTTCCCCAACCCGTCGGTGAAAAGCGTGTGGCTTTTCACCACCTTGACTGGCAGGCCTACCAGCAAATTCTGCAAGCCCTGGGTGAATCCCGCTCGGCCCGCTTGACCTACGACCGGGGAATTTTAGAAATCACCATGCCCCTAGAAGATCACGAGTTTGCTGCTGAGTTAATAGGTCGGTTCATCTACTTTTTGGTGTCAGAGCTAGGTCAACGCATCAAATCTATGCGCTCTACCACCCTCGAACGGGAGGATCTGAGCCGCAGTCCAGAACCAGACAATGCGTTTTATATCCAAAATCAGCCTCGGGTGGCCGGACGCACGGTCAATTTTCAGGACGATCCCCCGCCGGACTTGGTAGTAGAGGTCGATATCACTCACACCGACATCGATAAACTGAGCCTTTATGCGGCCCTGGGGGTCCCCGAATTCTGGCGTTTCAACGGCAAAGAGTGGCGGATTTACCAGCTTCAGGATGGCCACTATGGGGAACAGGCGATCAGCCCGACTTTTCCCTTTGTGCCTAAAGCTAAGCTCTATGAATTTTTGACTTTGGCTCGGCAGGATGAAATTGAGGCGGAGAAAGTCCTTCGAGCCTGGGTCAAACAGCAGAAGCAATTGAAATAGGGCTGGTGGGCAATGCCCTACAGCTCCCTCTTATGCTAAGCAGCAAGTATTTATCACTGTGTAATTCAATAGAAGTTAATGATTTAGTACTTTGTAAACTAAGTTTCAGGTGTATTCATATCTGTCTGATCACGTCGAATCTGTTTATAGTGACGACCGAGTTTGTTTCGGGCTGATTTGATAGAGAATTGCCAGTTTATTTTGATGCGTTTCTCATGTCGTTCAGCA
>JBHJIP010000067.1:0-12311 GCA_050043365.1 Leptolyngbyaceae cyanobacterium | reverse complement strand
CCGCAGAGGCCGCCACCACCCCTTTGGCCAGATCCTCTGAAGAGAGTTGGGCCATTTTGTTGTATGCGCCCCGCAGCTTAAAAGAAAACACCGACTGCATGTCTTCTCGCTTCAGAAAAACCTGATTCTGCAGCCGTTCTGACAGGCGAGGCGCAAGATCAAGGGGGGTCTCCTGGGCCACGTCATAGACGCGGGCAGTCAAAATCCGCTCTAAATAGTCGGGCTGCATAGGGGATGGGGGATTGGTGGGGTGAAAGGGTGAGGGGGTGAATTTTGAATTCTGAAGCACGGTCTTCGTGTCCAATACCGGTGGAGAGGGAGGAGATGTCTCTTTACCTTACCGGTTGCCCGATATCCCCGAGCCATAAGGCTTGGGCAGTGGTCTGAAACCGTTCAATTGTTGTGAGAAAATAAGTGGCTTGTGAGTTAGGTAGGTGATCGCAATGGGTCGGGCAAATCGCGTCGTTTTAGCATATTCCGGTGGGGTCGACACCAGCGTCTGCATCCCTTACATGAAAAATGAATTTGGGGTGAGTGAGGTGATCACCCTCGCAGTTGACTTGGGTCAAGGGGAAGACCTTGATGCCATTCGTGCCAAGGCAATCACCGCAGGTGCGACGGAGTCTTTGGTGGTCAAGGCCACAGATGAACTGGTGGCTAACTATGCAATTCCGGCCATTCAGGCCAATGCCCTTTACGAAAACCGCTATCCCCTCTCGACGGCCCTAGCCCGCCCCCTGATTGCCAAGCTTTTGGTGGATGCAGCTAACGAACATGGGGCCGATGCGGTGGCCCATGGTTGCACTGGCAAAGGCAATGACCAGGTCCGCTTCGATGTCTCGATTACCGCCCTGAATCCCGATCTCAAGGTTCTGGCTCCGGCCCGAGAATGGGGGATGAGCCGTCAAGAGGCGATCGCTTACGGTGAAAAATATGGCTTGACTTTCGCCGTCAAAAAATCTTCTCCCTACAGTATTGATTTCAACGTGCTGGGTCGCAGTATTGAAGCCGGTCCTTTAGAAGATCCCTGGAATGAGCCCCTAGAAGAAGTCTTTGCCATGACTCGGGCGATCGCTAGTACTCCTGACGAGCCTGAATATGTCGAAATTGGCTTTACCGCCGGGATACCCACCCACTTAAACGGAGAGGCCACATACACCCTGGCGCTGAACGAACCCCTCAATTCAGTGGCGGGCAACCAAGGCGTGGGTCGGGTTGACATGATTGAGAATCGCCTAGTGGGGATTAAAACCCGTGAGATTTAAGCAGCTCCAGCCCTGCTCCTGCTGATCGCCGCACATCGAGACCTAGAAAGCCTCACGCTCACAGCCGATGTCACTCAGTACAAGCGAGGTATCGAAGACACTTATAGCCGTCTTGTCTACAACGGTCTCTGGTATAGCCCGTTGAAAGCAGCTCTGGATGCCTTCATTCACCAAACTCAAGCCCGCGTAAATGGAACGGTGCGGGTGAAGCTCTATAAGGGCAGCGCTCAAATTGTCGGTCGCCAATCTAATACGGCCCTCTATAGCGAGACTTTAGCCACCTATGGTCGCGAAGATGAATTCAAGCATCAGTCGGCAGAGGGCTTTATCTATGTTTGGGGACTCCCCACCCGCATTTGGTCTGAGCAGCTCCGGCAGGTCTAAAACCACTCATGACCTGGGCCATTTGGTTCTCAGAATGAAATGGCCCAGATGATTCTGCATTATCGAGATCGTCCGATTGTGATTTTGCCCCAAACCATGCATTTTCAGAATCGATAAGCCAATTATCTCTACCCTTAGGTATCATCACAGACCACCATGAGATTGGTTGTTGGGATCATGAAGGTTGCAAACCTGACAGCACCAGCTTCATAACGTAGCTTTTGTGAAGCCCCTATGAAGACTAGGGTATCTAAAAAATCAGAATTCAAGTTTAAAGGTCTCTGAGATCCTTAGATATACGGAGAATTCACTAGATTTTGAGTTATTCCTGGACATAAATGCTACTTAAAGTTTCCGTGAAATCTTGAGTAGCAATATTTACACAATAACTTCCGTTGAAATACGGTTACCTCATCTGGAGGTTACTCCCAACTCTCATGTTGTGGAGTGGGTGAGTGGCATCAGGTGCCCAACTCGAAACAGCCTTCAGTCATCGCATAAATATAATCGGGAGATTAGTGCTGTGAATTTACAAAAACTGACTGTAACGGTTGGCGTGGGCTGGGCTGTGTTTGCGGGCGCTGCCAATGCAGCTTCCCTGACCACTTCGGGGACTTGGACGCCTACGGCCCCTGGCTCTGGTATCAGTGGAGGGGGCACTAACCAAATTTCTTGGGGCAATCCTGTTGACCAAGAACAAAGCTCTTACGTGTTTGACGGCGTAAATGGGTCCCCCACTATCCAGTCACTGATTGACGACGTTTTTCTGCTGGGAACATTTACCCATAACAATTACGTAATTACCGGTACGACCTTAGAAGCGGCTACCTTGAACGTTCAGTTTGATTTGGACTCCTTCTCTGAGACGTTCTCGTTCGACTTTATCCACGACGAGACGCCTAACTCAATACCCTGTAACCCTTCTGGTGCAACTATTTGTCCTGACGTTGTGAGCTTCTTGGATAACGGCGTTTCGCAACAGGTCATTAATTTGGGCGGGATTGACTACAACCTAAGCTTGAAAGGCTTCTCTGTGGAGGAGGGAGGTCCTCTAGTTAATGAATTTGTTACCGAAGAGAATCAGGTCAATACAGCTCGTTTGTTTGCACAGCTCACGGAAGTCGAGGTTGAATCTGTTCCTGAGCCAGCTAGTTTGCTGGGGTTAATGGCAGTCGGTGGCATGGCTATGGCTCTCAAACGTAAGCAACAACATGCCTAGGCTGAGCAGGTGATCTGGATCTAACTGATTAATCACGCATAGGACATTTGTCCCCCCGCTGAAGCATATTCAGCGGGGTATTTTTTCATTGCTCTTGTCTTTGCGTGGAAGTTGGGACGGTATGCCCTGGATCAA
Organism: Leptolyngbyaceae cyanobacterium; assembly: GCA_050043365.1. GTDB lineage: Bacteria > Cyanobacteriota > Cyanobacteriia > Phormidesmidales > Phormidesmidaceae > PCC-6406. The sequence continues at coordinate 9,308 of JBHJIP010000067.1, read as the reverse complement.
AGCACGGCGCGTCAAAACTGGAGCGTTGTCATGCTAGGGATACGGTTATCCTTGCTGAGACTGCGTATTATTTGAAAAATATTTCACCCTAACCCATTGTTTCCGAAGCCTATGGCCGCGATAGTCAAAGACTGGTCCCTCAGGACCATCGCCGCACAGCCTTACGACTACCCTCTCCCGATCGATAGCCAAATGGCTCTGATGATCATCGACATGCAGCGTGACTTTTTGGAACCGGGGGGATTTGGTGAATCCCTGGGCAATGATGTGTCGCTATTGCAGGGGATCGTCCCGGCGGTGCAAAAACTGCAGAAAACGTTTCGAGAGCGCGGTTGGCCGATTATTCAAACCCAAGAGGGGCATTGTGCCGACCTGTCTGATTGCCCGCCATCAAAACAACAGCGAGGAGACAGCGACCTCAAAATTGGTGACCCTGGCCCTATGGGGCGCATTCTGGTGATCGGCGAACCGGGCAACGCGATCATCCCTGAACTGGCTCCGAAACCTGACGAATGGGTGATTGTCAAACCGGGCAAAGGGGCGTTTTACAACACGGACCTAGACGAACTGCTGCGATCGCAGCAGATCACCCACTTGCTATTTACCGGCGTCACCACCGAGGTCTGTGTACAAAGCACGATGCGAGAGGCCAACGATCGCGGCTACGAATGCCTCTTGGTGGAAGATGCCACCGAAAGTTACTTTCCTGAGTTCAAGCAGGCCACTCTCGCCATGGTCCGCGCCCAGGGCGGCATCGTGGGTTGGACGGCAACCACAGCGCAAATCTTAGCAGGCTTAGCTGACCTGAATACTGGCATGGATGGGTAATATCAATTCCTTGAGGTCAGGTACAGCACCCTCAAGACTTGGGTTGAGTGGGATTCCGCCGACCCATCGTCGTGCCTAAGCCACCTGCAATGAGTAACCCTAGAACAATAGAGGGTTCAGGCACAGATGCTGGATCAGGCTCAGGATCCGGCAGGATTTCGCGCTTGATCTTGAGTTTCACCGCTTCGCCAAAGTCACCAAAGGTCGTTGCTGGCTGGATAAAGGCGTCTTCACCCGTGATCACATAGTTTTGGTAGTAGTCATCCAACGTGGAAACGTCCGTCAGAATCGGCAAGCCATTGATAATGATTTCATTGGCTGCAGCATTATTTCGCGCCGCTTGCACTAGGTTGGTGCAAGCCGCCTCTACGTTGTTGATGTAATAGCCGGTAGCGGAGCAGGGAGCGGTCCCGCCAACATTGGCATTCTGTGTTCCGTCACCAGAGACATCAATAACTTTGCGTGCCCCCTCAAAGTCATTCGTCAATAGCAAATTCGTCGCAGAGTTGATAGCTGCAGCAATATTCGTCACACCACCGCCTGGGTTGATCGTGGCTGCAACTGCATCAGCAAAGGTATTCGCGCTGGCTGCATCCGTGATGTGATACCACGGTAGGGCTGCTGCGGTATTGGTTGACCAGTACTGCAGGGTAACGGCAATACCATCATCCAGACTTTCAATAATGTCGATGACTTCTGCATCTCGAAAGGCATTGACATAGCCTTGCTGCTGAAGCGCGAATTCGCCAGAACTCACACTACTAGAAGCATCTACCGAGAGGACTAACTCGGTATTCACCAGGGTAGCCGCTAAGGCTGGAGCGTTCGTCCAAGCACTGGCAGAGATCGCCACAGCCGCCATGCCCAGCCGAGTCCAAGACCGGTTTCCCATGATCTATCTCACAATACATCTGTGATTTCCACTGTAGTTAGCAGCTATGGGTTTGAGGAGTTTTGGCCCTAGCTTTATCTAATCTTTTTATTCCCCACCCTGCTTGATGGAAGTTTTACCGAGATTCAAGTATTTGTACTCGTGCATTCTAGGATGCTGTCTGGGTCTTACCTATGCCTCTGCCGTCATCTGTCGCACCACGGTTTGGGCCGAGTAGCTCACCCCTGCGGTGCCCTCGCCGGGATGGGTGCAGTCCCCCACCAGCCAAAGCCCAGAAATCGGGGTGCGGTTGGCAAACCCAAAGGGACCAAAACTATTCACCCGCATCCCTAGCCCCCCGACAGCACCGCGATCTCGCCCGGTAAAGTGCTCAAAGGTACGGGGTGTACCGGCTTCGATATGGATTAAATGCTCAGGGCGTAAATCAAAGAACTGCCCGAGCTTGGCGATCGCCTCGTCGGTATAGCGCTGCTTCAGTGCTGGGTAGTCGTCGGTCTCTTGCCAGGGCTGCAAGTCCACAAAAGAAGAGGCGATGATCGTGGCTTGTCCCTCAGGGGCGCGACCATCGCCGGGGCGGCTCACCGATACAAACAGCGAGTTATTCTCCCCGATGGGGCCGTCATAGTCGTAGAGAAACTGCAAATGGGGCGGGCAGTCTGGGGGTATGGCAGCTTGGTCAACGCCCAAATACACCACAAAAGCCCCAGAGGCATTGGGGAACTGGCTGACCCGCTGACGATAGCCCACGGGGACTTGCTCACCCAAGAGTTTGACCAGGTTCTGAACGGTGACATTGGCCACCACCTGATCGGCGGGCTCTGTCCAGATTTGACCCGTCTTTTGGTTGCGTACGGTTACCCCAGTGGGTTGCCCTTGGTAGAGGTGAATGCGCTCGACGGTGTGCCGGGTCAGAATCTTGCCGCCATCACGCCTCAGGGCAGCGACGAGGCGATCGCTCAACACCTGCATACTGCCCTTCAAATGCCAGAGACCCAGGGGCGCTTGGGAGACGCCGAGGGCCGTGGCCGCGTAGAGCAGGGCGGTTTCATCAGCATTCACCTGGGAATAAAGCTTGAGCTGCAGATCCAAAAAGGTTTTGAGGCGGCGATTGCCGTAAAGCCCCATCAGCTTCAGAATTTGCCCCACGGTGGAAAAGGTGAATGGGGCCGTGATCAGCGTATCCGGGCGCAGGGCTGTAACCAGTTGCCCTAAATCCCAGAGGTTACGCGGCGGCAACACGGGATCCCGGCCCTGGAAGCGCCAACTGGCCTGAAATAGGGTTTTGAGCAATTGCCAGAAGGGCTCACTGCCAGGAAACTGACGCTGACGTTCCGCCTGCCAGCGATCAGGGTCGCGCCAGATCGCGATCGGTTCCGTCTCCCCTGGCAAATACACCGCACAGGCCGGATCGCATGGGGTGGCCTCGGGCAGAGGCAGATCCAGGGCGGTGAATATCTGGTGGTGAATGCCCCCTGGCTCTAACCCTGCCACCTGGGTTGCCCCCACATCAAAGGTGAACCCTCTCCGTTTAAAAGTAGACGCACAGCCCCCTGGCACATGACCCTGGTCAAATACGGTGACCTCGTAGCCCTCCTGATTGGCCAGCAGCGCTGCCGCAGTCAACCCCCCAATGCCACCTCCCACCACGACAACACGCTGATTCGCAGTAGAGGCGGATGAAGGCATGATTTACATTTCGTTACATCTATTTCCAGTGTAATCGCCAAGGCCCAGGTTTTGGGCGTCAGACATCGTCTAAATCACTGCCTGCTACGGATTGAAGGTTGCCCCCTGAGACACCAGATAATCATGAATGTCGTCGCCCCTAGACTTGGGGTTTATGGATATCGGTAACCTTCCTGCCCCATTCGGTTGATTAACATTGGCACCCCGGCTGACAAGTAACTGGATTAAATCTGTCTGGCCTTCTCTAATCGCAAAGATTAACGGCGTATCACCGTTAGCATCCCGTTGGTCAATATTGGCCCCGTTGTTCAGGAGTAAATTAATCAAGTCAGGCTCACGCTGCTGGACCATCGAAACCAAGGGCGTGAATCCCTTGTAACCCATTCGATTGACGTCAGCACCTCGATCAATCAAATGCTGAATCACATTCGTTGCTTTGGGCTTACTGCCGCCAGCGCCTAAAGCAGATTCTAAGGCCGTTTTTTGATCTTCTCCCCATGCTTCATCAATGGGTACTCCTTGGGCCAAAAAGAAGTCAATTAGAGGGATATTCTGAGCGACCACAGAGACAGACAGCAACTTAGCTGACCTCAGTAGATCTGGAGGCGTATGCGCTATGACTAGCTGAATTACGTTTTGATCTCCTCCTTGGATTGTGGTTTGGAGTAGTTCAGCAGATTCGATCTTTACGTTTTTGCTGAGGATCCAATTAATGAGGTCAATATTCTTTGTTCTGATTGCTTGAGAGAGTGCTGTTGAGTTGACAAGAGCCGGATCGCCCTCCAGCATCGTCCTAAATATCTTAAATTGCTGATCGCCTAAGACAATTCTCGTTGACACCGTAGCTTTACCGTCATAAGGCACCCCTAAGTCAATTAAATATTCTGCGATCTCGTATTGTCTGTTGCTTATGGCAATGCTCAGCGCATTGCCATCCACGTAGGCGTAGATCAAATTATCAATATCGTCTTCCCAGCGGTCGCCACCATCCTCTAAGTCCTGGGATAAGGATTGGTTCAATTCTTCAAGAATTTCACCGCTATTCTCTTCTAGCGAACCTTTTGAATCTGTTAAAGATGCGCCATTCTCAACCAAGAGCTGAAGCATCTCCATATCGCCTTTCTTGATGGCGATTACCACAGGGCTATTAGATGAGAGTTTAGAGCCAATATAATTGACGCTTGCCCCGTCGTTGATCAGTTTTTGGACGAGATCATAGTCTTGTTTCCCTGTAGCCGCTGCCAACAGAGTATGGCCTTCCATATCGACTTGATTTAGAGCTTCGGCCACCTCTAATCTGCTTTTCTGAATCCAAAGCTGCAATACTTCAGAGTCGTCGATGATACATTCAAAAATAACCAGGCTCGGATCTCCCCCGGACTCTAAATAGTATTGAGCAAAGGCACTATCATTTTCTTGACTGGCGTCAGAAGATTGAGAGCACCACATCTCCTTGGTGGGCTCTGATCCAAATTGGTAAGTCTGTAGAGACCACCAGTTCCCATGTAAATATCTGACGCCCAGACCTGTCGCGACGATAAACCCCAGGAAAATTGTCCAAGATCGAATCATTTTTTGCTTAATTTTGAGAGTGGTCTTGAGCCGTCATCTTGTTAGTCGATAGAAGGATGAAACCATGAGCTGGTGCGGCAACGATCTGGCCTTATTTAGCGCTGACAAAACGCTCCTGGGCCATCGTCCGCAACCGATGCAAGTCCTCTCGACGACTGATCGATAGGGGCACGGTCGCTTTTACCTCCTCCACGAGCAGTTCTGTATCCACCGGGCGCTGCTCGTGAATGGCGCGATAAAGGGCCGTAATCACCACCTGCTCGACTTCAGCACCGCTAAAGCCGTCAGTCACTTGCACCAGCGCCCCCAGGTCAAACCGCTGGGGATCCTGCTTGCGTCGCCGTAGATGGATCTGGATAATGTCGGCCCGTTCTTGCTCATTGGGCAGATCCACAAAGAAGATCTCGTCAAAGCGGCCCTTGCGCAACAGCTCTGGGGGAATGCGAGATAGGTCGTTGGCTGTAGCCACCACAAACACCTGCTCTGACTTTTCCTGCAGCCAGGTCAAGAAGGAGCCAAACAGTCGTCGGCTCAGCCCACCATCGCTGTCACTTTCCGACTGGCCAAAGCCCTTCTCAATCTCGTCAATCCACAGCACCGCTGGGGCCATTGTTTCGGCCAAGGTCACCGCCCGCCGAAAGTTTTTCTCTGACTCCCCCACGTACTTGTCGTAGAGTCGCCCCGCCTCTAGCTTGAGCAACGGCATCGCCCATTCCCGCGCAATGGTTTTAGCCGCCAGGGATTTGCCGCAACCCTGGATGCCCACAATCAAAATGCCGCGCGGCGTTGGCAAATCAAAGGCCCGCGCCTGGGCTCCAAACCCCACCCGCGCTCGACTCAACCAACTTTTTAAACCGCCAAAGCCCCCCAGTTGGGCAGGGTTCATCTCGGCGGGGATGTAGTCGAGCAAGCCGTCGTCGTGGAGCACTTGCACCTTGCGCTGCAGCACCCGCTTCACATCGTCGGCAGAGAGTTTGCCGTCGTGGAGGGCGGCATAGGCAATCACCTTGCGGGCTTGCTGCAGGGTCATGCCACGCATGGCTTGCACCAGGGCATTGATGCCGTCGGGCTGAATTTCGACTTTGATTTTGCCCCGGAGCGATCGCACCACCTCCGATATCGCTTGGTATAGCTCCTCGGGCTGGGGCAGCTTCAGGTCGAAGTAGACCACCTCTTGAGCCAGGTCGGGGGGCAGGTTAATGCTATGGCCGGTGATCACCAGGGTGGAGCGACTCTGGGAAAATTGCTGCAGCACTTCCCGCAGTTGGCGGGCGACGATGGCATCGTCTGCATGGCGGGCAAAGTCTTTGAGCCAGTAGATGGCGGGGTAGGCCATGGTTTCGATATGGCGCAGCATATCGATGGGTTCGGCGGTGTTGCCGATCGCCTGTTTGGTTTGCTTCTCTTGGGGGGCGTATTCGTTGGTCCAACGGTTATGGACGTTGCCCTGGGCGCGGGTCAATCCTTGGGCGATGCTCCATTCAAAGACGGCCAGTTGAATGTCGTTGACTGCAGCGTTAATCAGCGATCGCACCCGTTCTTCTTCTACGGTTTCAATCACGATCACCCCATGGAACGACCTGACCAGGGTCTGAAAGTGGCTGACGTTGCTGGGGAAGGACATGGCAGGGCCTGATGGAGCGATGTCTCTAGAATGCCCGGACTGAATCTGTGATTTGTGCAGATCGCATTGATTGAGAAGCGCCCTTCGCTACCATAAGGTTCATTCCTAATTGGTACGGTCTGGCCATGGCCGACGTGATCACCCAGATTTATAACGCCGTTGACCCCTTTCGCCCTTTGGAACCGGGAGATCCGGCTTACGTCCATTGCGAGGCAGAGCGGGGCGACGCCAATGTGCTGCTGGATCTGGGGCCAGAGATTATCCGCTCAAAACGCTACACGTCCCAGCTCTATGCCGGTCACCGGGGGGCCGGGAAATCTACAGAGCTGCTGCGACTGAAGGCCGACCTAGAAGCCAAAGGCTGCTTTGTGGTCTACTTTGCCGCCGTCGGAGATGACGGCGACATCGACGCCCAAGATGTGCAGTACACCGACATTTTGCTGGCCTGTACCCGTCATCTACTGGAAGAACTGCAGGGGGCTGACCCCACCCCGTTAATTAGCTGGTTTAAGGAGCGGGGCCAAGCCCTGAATGACCTGGGCCAAACCAAGGTGGTGATGGAATCCTTGGATGTAAAAATGCTGGCCAGTCAGTTTGCCGAGATGACCGCCAGCATTCGCACGGTGCCTAGCCAGCGGCGCAAAATTCGGGATTTGGTCAATCCCCACACGGTCACTCTGGTGACGGCGCTGAATCAGTTCATTGCCGACGCTAAAACCAAGTTGCCGGGGGGTAAAACCCAACTGGTGGTGATTGCGGATAATCTGGACCGCATCGTGCCGATCCACGATGACTATGGCCGCAACAGCCACGACGAAATCTTTCTAGACCGCTGCGACCAGCTCAAAGGGCTCGACTGCCATGTGATTTACACCGTGCCCATTTCCATGGTGTATTCCAACCGAGCCAACGATCTGAAAGAGGTCTACGGCAACCCAGATCTGCTGCCTATGGTGATGGTGCAAACCCCAGCAGGCGATATCCATCCGCCCGGTGTGGCGCGAATGCAGGAGGTGCTGACCCGCCGCATTCAACCCTATATCCCAGAGGTGCAGTTGGGGCGCGATATCTTTGAAAATGAAGCTGTAATCACCCAGCTTTGCTTGGCCAGTGGGGGCCATGTGCGGGAGCTGTTGTTGCTAATGAAGGAGGCCCTCAACCGCACGGAAGCCCTACCCATCCCCACGGTGGCGGTGCGACGTGCCATTGCCGTCACTCGCGACACCTATCGTCGCACGGTGGAAAAGGGCCAGTGGGCAGTGCTGGCCAGGGTGGCGAAAACGAGGGCGATTCAAAACGACGAGCCCCACCGGGACTTGCTGTTTCGCCGCTGCCTGATGGAGTACCGTTACTTCGATGAAGACAGCACGTTGCAATGCTGGTATGACGTGCATCCCCTGATCAAGGCGATCCCTGAATTTAAGCAGGCGGCAGAGGAGCAGCCGTGACCAACCTGCTGGATTGGGATGAGGAAGATTTAGCCGTAGACCCGGAAGCCGAATATCGGATGCTGCTCAATGGTCTGCGCCGTACCGAAGGCTTTGGACTGTTTTTCGTGCAGTGCTCTCTTGCTGGTGGAGGGCAAATTATGCAGCGAGTGGAGGCCGACCTAGTGGATCAGTCTATGGCTTTGCTCAAGTTAAGTAGTGAGATCGAAGATGGCAATGTTTTTAAGTGCATTCAAAAAATCTTGACTGTACGTTCTGATATCCAAATTCTATTTATTCAAGGATTGGAATTGTCATTATTGGACTATGAAGAATCAAAAAAGCGTCTGGGCTGGAGTAGCGAAAAAATCTTTAGCTATAGCTGGCACGGCGTGCCCCCGGTACTGATTAATCTGAACCAGCAGCGAGAATGCTTCCGTGATCGCTTCAACACCCGCCTTGTCTTTTTATTGCCCCTGTTTGCCGTCAAATATCTCGTTCATCGCGCCCCCGATTTTTTTGACTGGCGCTCTGGTGTCGCTCAATTCAACGATGATGTCGACACCCTCAACCTCGAATCACTTCGAACTCAATCAGAAGGTGACTATCACCAGTATCTGAGTTGGACTCACGCCCAACGCAATCACCGCCTCTTGGAAATTCAATCGCTATTGGAAGTGGAAGGCTTAGATGCTCAGAAGCGTTACAACCTGTACTTTAAACAAGGCAATCTTTTTATAGCTTCGACAGATTTTGAGGCGGCGATCTCGGCCTATGACGCGGCACTTGATATCGAACCCGACAATCATGCAGTGCTAAACAACAAAGGTAGTGCACTGGGCGACTTAGGTCGCGACGAGGATGCGGTGGCCGTCTATGACGCGATACTGGTGAGCAAACCCGACGACTATACGGTGCTCAATAGCAAGGGAATATTGCTATGTGACTTCCTAGGTCGCTATGAAGAGGCTCTCAATTGCTTTGAGCAGGCTCTAGCCCTCAAACCTGACGACCATTCGATGCTCCACAATAAGGGCGTGGCGCTGAGCTATTTAAACAGATATGAAGCAGCGATCTCTGCTTGTGACTCAGCGCTGACGATCAAACCCGACCAACATAAAGCGCTCCATAACAAAGGTGTTGCGCTGGATAATTTAGGCCGGTCCGAGGAGGCGATTTCAGCCTTTGAAGCGGACCTTGAGATCGACCCCGACGAGAAGGAGGAGATCAAAAAAAAAGGAATTGAGATGTGTAAATTCGGCGGGACCGAGGAGGCAGA
>JBHJIP010000066.1:0-19122 GCA_050043365.1 Leptolyngbyaceae cyanobacterium | reverse complement strand
CCCATTGCCCTAGGAGCCTGCCGCCATGAATATCCCCTTGGAATGCCCCACAGTTGAAGTGGAAGACGATCGCACCGGTTTGAGCATTGAGACCCTGCGGCGGGCCATGGCCGATCATTTGTTTTATTTGCAGGGGCGCTGGCCCGAGATTGCCACCCGCAACGACTTTTACATGGCCTTGGCTTATGTGGTGCGCGATCGCCTGCTGCAGCGGTGGCTCAATACCAAGCGGCTGTACCACCAGCCTGATGTGCGGGTGGTTTGTTATCTGTCAGCAGAGTTTCTGCTCGGTCCCCACCTGGGCAATAACCTGATCAACCTCGGCATCACCGATCAGGTCAAGGAAGCCGTCACCCAGTCCGGTTTAGACCTGAATGAGCTGATAGCTCAGGAGGAAGAGCCGGGGCTCGGCAATGGTGGGTTGGGGCGGCTGGCGGCCTGCTATATGGACTCCCTGGCGACTTTGGAGATTCCAGCGATCGGCTACGGCATCCGCTATGAATTCGGCATCTTCGATCAGGAAATCCACGATGGCTGGCAGGTGGAAATCACCGATAAATGGCTGCAGTACGGCAACCCCTGGGAGATGCCTCGACCCGAGTCCAGCGTCGAGGTCTGTTTTGGGGGGCGCACGGAATCCTACACCGATGCTGAGGGGCGCTATCGGGTACGGTGGATTCCCCATCAGGTGGTCAAGGGCGTTCCTTACGACACCCCGATTTCCGGCTATCAGGTCAATACCGTCAACACCCTCCGCCTCTGGAAGGCGGAAGCGGTGGATTCCTTTAACTTCCAAGCCTTTAATGTCGGCGACTACTACGGGGCCGTGGATGAGAAGGTGATTTCTGAAAATCTCACCAAGGTGCTCTATCCCAATGACGAGCCGATTCAAGGGAAGCAGCTCCGCCTCGAGCAGCAGTATTTCTTTGTGTCTTGCGCCCTGCAGGACATGATTCGGCTGCATTTGTCTTCGGGTCGTTCCCTCAGCAGTTTCCATAAGCGCTTCACTGCCCAGCTCAACGACACCCATCCCGCCATCAGCGTGGCTGAGCTGATGCGGCTGTTGGTGGATGTCCATGGCATGGCATGGGAAGAGGCTTGGCAAGTCACCGTCCAAACCTTTGCCTATACCAACCACACCCTTTTACCCGAAGCCCTAGAGCGCTGGCCCCTAGACCTGTTTAGCAAGCGATTGCCCCGCCACCTAGAGATTATTTTTGAAATCAATCAGCGGTTTCTGGAAGAAGTGCGCATTCAGTACATGGGGGATGTCGAGAAGATGGCCCGCCTGTCTTTGATTGATGAAGAAGGGGAGCGCTACATTCGCATGGCTAACTTAGCCTGTGTGGGCAGCTATGCCATCAATGGGGTTGCCGCCCTTCATACCGAGCTGTTAAAGCAGACTGTACTCAAAGATTTCTACGATTTCTATCCAAAAAAGTTCAGCAACAAAACCAATGGCGTTACCCCGCGTCGCTGGATGGTGTTGTGCAACCCGCGCCTTACCAACCTATTGAAAGAAACCATTGGGGAGGGTTGGATCAAGCATTTAGATCAACTGCAGCAGCTTGAACCCCAGGCCGACGATGCCGGATTTTGTGAGACCTGGCGACGGATTAAGCGAGAAATCAAGGTGGATTTGGCCAACCGCATTCAGGCCAGTCAGGGGATTGCCGTCAACCCCGACTCCATGTTTGACATTCAGGTGAAGCGCATTCACGAGTACAAGCGCCAGCATTTGAATGTGCTGCACATCATCACCCTCTACAACCGCATTCGCCACAACCCCAACCTGGAAATCGTGCCGCGCACCTTTATCTTTGGTGGCAAGGCGGCACCGGGCTACACCATGGCCAAGCTGATCATCAAGTTGATCAACGCCGTGGCGGAGGTGGTGAATCGGGATCCGGTGGTGGGCGATCGCCTCAAGGTCGTCTTCATGCCGGATTACAACGTCACCAATAGCCAACTCATTTACCCCGCTGCCGATCTTTCAGAGCAAATTTCGACCGCAGGCAAGGAAGCCTCGGGCACCGGCAACATGAAGTTCTCCATGAATGGGGCGCTGACCATCGGCACTCTGGACGGGGCCAATGTAGAAATTCGAGATGCGGTGGGGCCGGAAAACTTCTTCCTGTTTGGCCTGACTGCTCCAGAGGTGGCAGACCTCAAGGCCAAGGGCTACAGCCCCTGGGACTATTACGTCAACAATCCAGAGCTGAACGAGGTGGTTAACCTGCTCAATACCGGCATGTTTTCCCACGGCAATCGGGATCTATTCAAGCCCTTGGTGGATTCGCTGGTGTACGACGATCCTTATTTGCTGCTAGCGGACTACACTGCCTATGTGGACTGCCAGGAAACGGTGAGCCAAACCTACCAGGATTCAGCCACCTGGACACGACGCTCGATTCTGAATACGGCTCGGATGGGTAAATTTTCTAGCGATCGCGCCATCCAAGACTATTGCGACGATATTTGGAAGGTGAAGCCGGCACCGGTGCAGCTCGAAGACTACGCCCAGGCCAATGCCATGTTGTCTGTGCGGTCTAAGACTTAAACCCTTCTGGTTACTCAAAGCGCCTTGAAGTATCGGGCCACCGGCCATAGCTCAAACCCTGCTTTTTCATAGGTGCGTCGGGCAGGGGCATGACCCACATCGCCCCCTGTCTCTACCATGGCGATCGCCATGCCCGCCTGCTTCATCCAATCCAGCGCAAATGCCGTCAACGCTTGCCCAATACCCTGCCCCTGAAAGGCTGGATCCACCGCAACCATATAGATCTCACCCATACAATCATCTGGGCAGAGCTTGACTGCGACAAACCCGGCCGTTGTATCCGACTCCATCGCCACCCACACATGAGTGTCTTCTGCTGCGCAGACCGATTCCACGGCGGCTTGCTGACTGGTTTGCCAATCTTCGGGATAAAACGTCTGATAGACATACGCGTTTAGCGTGCTTTGAATTGAGGCAAATACCGGCCCCCAAGCCCGCAGGGATAGCCGAACAATGGCCTCCCGATGGTGGGCATTGTAGGGTTGAATCTGCATAGGGATACAGGAAATAAACGACAATACTACATATACTACATTCTTGTTTGCCAGGAGTCTGTATTCCTTCAACCCATTCATGACTAATGGCAGGTCACTGTTGTCACAAAATCAGGGTGTACCCTGATCGTGATTGGGTCTTAAGGAACGCCAATGGCTAAGCCGGAGATTCTGGAAGCCGGAAAGTCTTACACTTTCCGCAGCTATTTTGAGATGACCTACGAGCCGGAAGATATTCTGGCGGAGTTAGGCTGCACTTTGCGGCGGTGTGCTCTGACGTTACCCCAGTCTGATCAGGCTTTGGACCAGCTAATCGATCTAAAAACCAGTCTGGAGCGGCGGCTGCCCTACGTCAGCCTCACCAGTGAAACGGCTCGACGGGAAGTCTTGATTGCACCAGTGGTGCTGGCTCTCATTGACTACACCCAGGCACAATTGCGCATTGAATATGCCATTAACGTGTCTGCCCAATTGAAAGGGGCGCTGGACTATTACCTGCATACTCAAGAAAATCTGCTGATCATTGAGGCGAAGAATGCCGATCTAGCGCGGGGGTTTACGCAGTTAGCGGTAGAACTCATTGCCCTGGATCAGTGGACAGACTCATCGGAACCGATGCTCTACGGGGCGGTTTCGACGGGGGATATATGGCAGTTTGGGGTGCTGCATCGGCAGGCGCGGCAGGTGCAGCAGGATCTGAACCTATATCGAGTACCGGCAGATTTAGAGGATTTGTTCCGGATTTTAGTCGGAATTTTAGGGCACCGGGGTTCAATCGAGACAGAATAGGCATGCTCAGCGGTGAGTATTTATCCCACAGTGGTTGACGCTATGGCCCGTATCCGTACAAAAGCTTGCGATCGCTGCGCAACAGAAGCCCCCACCCTCTATCGGGTCAAGTGGGAAGGGGTAAGCAACTGGCAGTTTGTGAGCGATCGCTGCTGGCCCGAGGTGCAGCGCAAACCCCACTACACCTACGGCGGCACTTGGAAGGCCCGCAAGCGCCACTAGCTCCTTACCCTGCTACGACCATCACAGGCAGGGGGCTGGTTTCAACCACGCTTCGGGAGACCGAGCCTACGAGTACTTGACCATCGCCTCGTTTCCCCATGACGATTTCTACTGCGCCCTGAGCTTTGGCGGTGCGCACAATTTCTTCCGGCACCACCCCGAAGCTCGTGACGAACTGATGACGAATGTCGGCCAGATGCAGCTGCACCTGCTGTTTGAGCTGCATCACCCGTTCGGGATCCTCCTTCTGCACCACATGCAGCACCACAACGCGACCATCACAGCGGCGGGCCAGCTCAGCGGCTTTAGTTAAAACGCACTCCGCCAAGGGGGAGGCATCCACGGCGGCTAGCAAAATAACTGCGTGATCTAGGGTCACTTTAGTGGGGTCCACCGCGCCCCGTTTCAATAACTTGGGCGCAAAGGTGGGGATGGCCCAGGCTCCCAGCGGTGCCGTTACCAAAATCGACAGTGCCGCCAGCGCCAAAATCGTCTCGCCCCCTGCTACCCCCTGGGCTAAGGGAATCGCGCCAATCGCCGCCAGTACCGTGGCCTTGGCGGAATTTCCCGGCAGCAAAAACAGCCGCTCTTTCCAAGTCCAGTTGCTGCCCAGGGTCGAGAGATACCAACCCAGAGCTCGCCCCACCAGCGTCCCTATCGCCAGCACCAGCAGCCCCACCCACAGCGTATCCCCCAAAACATGCAGCTGAATGCTCGCCCCCATCAGCACGAACAAAATAATTTCGGCGATGGTCCAAAGACTGTTGAATCCCCCCCGTAGTCGTCGCGCTAAGGGGGCATCCATCTCTATCAAAAAGAAGCCCGTGGCCATCACCGCTAAATAGCCCGAAAATACCGGTATTGCTTCCGCTAGCACCACCAGCAATAGGGCGACACTGGCGGCGACCAAGCCATCTTGCACTGCATTTTGGGTCCAGTTTTGGCGGGTGAGCAGCAGCACCAGCAGTCGAGCCGTGGCCCAGCCTAGCAGCACGCCCAAGGTCACTTGCAGCACCACTTGAAAGGGCAGTAGTTGTAAGGGGCTGAGAGTGAGGCTTCCGAGGGTCAATCCGGTAGCACCACCCTGGGTGAGAAAGGCCAGCAGTAGGCTAAACACCAGTAGCAGCAGCACGTCAGAGAGGGCACTGCCGGTCAAAATCGCGTCAGAAATCCCTTTTTCGACCCCCCAACCCAGACTTTTGAGCCGTAGCATGCCGGGCACAATCACCGCTGGGGATTCAGCCCCCAGGATGCAGCCCAGCAAAAGCCCCGTGGCCCAATCAAACTGAAATAGCCCAATGGCGGCAATGGCAACGGCGATCACTTCCCCCGTAGCGGGCAGAAACCCCAATCGCAATGCGACCGTGCCTTGCTGGGCCAGCTTCTCCCGATCCAGTCCCAACCCCGCTTTCATCAAAATCACCATCACGGCAATGGTGCGCAGGGCATCGGCAGATTCCAAAACCGCTGGACTGATCACATTGCCCACTTGCGGACCAAGGAGGATGCCCGCCAGCACCATACCCACCAGGGCCGGGGCCTTGAGCCGCCGAGCCATCTGCCCAACGAAGAATCCCATCAACAAAATCCAGATGATGCTGGCTAACATCGCATTCCCCGCAGGGGGCTCCCTTTTAGGTGTTTCAAAGAACTCGCTCCCTTCTCCTCATTCATGGGTAATGACAACCCTGTCTAAAGGCAGGAGGGGCAGTTGCAATACGGAGCTCAATCTAGATTTTTACTGGAAGTGGCCTTTGAATTTAGTGCCTAAGGACGATCACTCAAAATTCTCTCCGCTAGGGTCAGATCACTGGGCGTCGTCACCTTGAGGTTGGTTTCTTCCCCCGGCACGATTGTGACGGGCAGACCGCACTGCTCAAACAGGGCGGCATCATCGGTGACGCTCCAGCCTTCCCTGAGGCCGCGATCGTGGGCGTCTTTTAAAGGCGCAACGTGAAAGCCTTGAGGTGTTTGGGCGGCCCAGAGGGTAGCGCGCTCGGGGGTGGATTGGACGATCTGGTTTGGCCCCACCACCTTAATGGTGTCCTTTACCGGCACCGCTGCGATTAGGCCTTGACACTGGTCTAGGGCCACAGCGCAGCGGTCAAAAAGCGCTGGGGTGGCTAAGCAGCGGGCCCCATCGTGAATGAGCACCTTGTTCGCTTCTGTGGGTAGGGCTTGCAAACCGTTGTAGACCGAACCCTGGCGGGTATCGCCCCCTTGGATAAAGGCAACCGGTTTGGCCAGGGCCAAACCAGCCCAAATATCTTTCAAATCCGGCTGATCAGCGGGTTGGCAGATGACGCCAATCCAGTCGGTAGCTTCAGCAGCGGCGGCAGCTCTGAGGGTCCAGGCAATGATTGGGTCCCCATGGAGAGTGAGTAGAAGTTAATTGCGATCGCTGCCCATGCGTCGCCCCATTCCCGCCGCTGGAATCAACACATGCACGCGCCCTATCCTCCGCCAACAGTGACTCAACTCTATTTTTAATCCCTGACAAGACATCGTGAAACCCCACCCGACTCGATACCGGTAAACCTTGGCTGTAGTTTTGTCTGCTAGATCGCCCTCGAATCCACCACTGTCCTCTAAAATGTGGGACGGACAGGCAGGCAGGACAGACAAGCCCATGCGCGTACTGGCTCTCGTTCCGGGCGGGGTGAGTGAGCAGTTGCTCTTTTTCCCGACCCTCGAACATCTCAAACACGCCTTCCCCAAGGCCGAAATCTCCGTAGCGGTTGAACCGGCAGCAAAAGCGGCTTACCGGGTCTCGGCCCTAGTAAAAGAGGTTTTTCCATACGATTTCACACAGCGCAACAGTCCCTCTGATTGGGCCAACTTGCTGGGGATTATTCGCGATCGCGAATTTGAAGTCGTCATCACCGCCACCCAGAGCGGGTCTTTGGCATTGCTGCTGTGGCTCAGCGGCGTTCCCACTCGGGTCGGCTATAGCAATGGGGCGAATACCCTTTTCTTAACCGACACCGTTCCTGATAAAGCGGCCCAATATCAAGCTTCGCATTACCATGACCTACTCGCAGGGTTATCGGTCAACGGCCCCTGCCCTAATGCGGTCATCAACGTTCCTCAAAAAGATATTGACTGGGTGAATAGTCAGATCAAGCAGCAGGGCATTGGCGACCAAGGGTATGTGTTGATGTACGGTGGCCCTACCGATGACGGCCAGCAATATCCTGTCGATAACTGGGCGGCGATCATCCAAGATTTTCAGGCCCGTCAACCCGGTTTGCCCCTAGTGCTGATCCAACAACCCGAAACGGCAGCATTGGTTCAAGATCTGACCCAGCGATTGCCCAACCTCAAGGTGGTGCGCCCTGACAACAGTGGCCAAGTGGCTGCGCTGATTGCCGGTGCCAACTTAATGCTGTCAACCGATAGCTATCCCCTGCAATTAGGGGTGGCCCTGAACGTCTTTACCCTAGCCCTGTTTGGTGCAAACCCGGTTGAGCAGCGACTACCGGCCCTCACCGGTTCGGAAACCCGCTTTGTCGGTCTCACCAGTACGACTGGTAAAGTGGCGGACATCACCGCCAAGACAGTCTTAGGCAAGGTGTGGGGAGAGGCTTAGACCGTTGATTCTCCTCTGATGATGTAGTCACCAGGATATTAATCCCATGGACACAATCAAGGTACAAGCCAATAAGGTAAGTCAACTGATTTTTGCTTCGGATACAGTCGGCACCTATCAAAGGGCACTGACGCTGACCTGGGATATTCTGCGGGAAACGGCCCTACTTATTTGGCTGGTTATTTGCCTGATATTTGTGGGTGGTGAATGGCTCTGGAATACGGCGATTGATCTGGGGCAAAAAGGGCGGGCTTGGTACGAAAGCCTTAGCGATAAGAAAGCAGAGCCAGGAGAGCCCCAGTCCTTTGAATCGATCAGTAAGTCGGTTTTATCGGCTGGGGAATCAGGCGCTGCCTTCCTGCTGTATCGGGCGAAGCAGCAGCTCGGCATTGATGCAGACCCTCCAGCACCTAAAACTGTTCGGAAGCCGACCGAAACCGCTAAGCCGGTTGCCGCTACTCCCGCGCCTCCCCCTGCTCCCGTTGCGCCTCCTGCCCCAGTCACACCACCAACCGCTGAGTCCGCGACGACCACAGAAGAGGAATAATCCTTACGTGAAACCGTTTCCCTCCACGGTAATAGGCTCTATTTGATGAAGTTTCTTTGAAGCTTTAGGGCTTTTAAACTGGTTTATGTGAAGTCTAGATGAAGCGGGTCCAACAACCTTTTGAATTGATTTTCAACCACTTTTAAAAGGTTTTGTCAATACCCCTGTTGCCGCATTTGAGACTGGCTACCCGAATGTTTTGGTGAGCCTAAAATGCCGATAGCTTAGTAATAGAGAGATACAGTGGGTTCTACTGTAGAAGCATTTAAAGGGGGAGGCGTCTACCGCCCCCTATTTTTTTGCTCAATATTTTGGGAGGGATCGTGAACTGGCACATTAGCCCGCACGGCCTGACCTGACCTTTAGGAATGAAGATCGCAACTTTCCACCCCATCCCGAATCAAAATCCGTCATCATAAAACGGATGAACTGAACCAGCACGGTATGGGTGACTTCAATATTCAGGCCCCTTTTGAGCCCACAGGCGATCAGCCCCAGGCGATCGCAACGCTCATTCAGTACATTCAAGCCCAGCATCAATACCAAACCCTGCTGGGGGCTACGGGCACCGGCAAGACGCACACCATGGCACGGGTGATTGATCACATTGGTAAACCTGCCTTGGTGCTGGCCCATAACAAAACCCTGGCCGCGCAGCTTTGTAATGAGCTACGGGAGTTTTTCCCTGATAACGCGGTCGAATATTTTATTAGCTACTACGACTACTATCAGCCCGAAGCCTATATCCCCGTCACCGACACTTACATCGCCAAGACCGCTTCTATTAACGAAGAGATCGATATGCTGCGCCACTCGGCGACGCGATCGCTGTTTGAGCGGCGGGATGTGATTGTGGTGGCCTCCATTAGCTGCATCTACGGGTTGGGGATTCCCTCCGAATATCTAAAAGCGTCTATTCCCTTGAAAGTGGGCATGGAGGTGAATCAACGCCAGGTGCTGCGAGACCTGACGGTGGTGCAGTATACCCGCAACGATCTGGATCTGGGTCGGGGGCGCTTTCGAGTCAAAGGGGACGTGCTTGAGATTGGTCCCGCCTATGAAGATCGGATCATCCGTATTGAGTTCTTTGGGGATGAGATTGACGCCATCCGCTACGTTGACCCGGTGACGGGGGCTACCTTACAGAGCCTTGAAGCCGTCAACATCTACCCAGCCAAGCACTTTGTCACCCCCGACGATAAGCTCGAAGCCGCTTGTCAGGCCATCCGCGATGAACTCACAGAACGACTCGCCGTTTTAGAAAAAGACGGCAAACTCCTAGAAGCTCAGCGATTGGAGCAACGCACCCGCTATGACCTAGAGATGCTGCAGGAAGTGGGCTACTGCAACGGCGTTGAAAACTATGCCCGTCACTTAGCGGGACGAACGGCGGGATCACCGCCTGAATGTTTGATCGACTATTTTCCTAAAGACTGGCTGCTGGTGATTGATGAGTCCCACGTCAGCATCCCTCAAATTCGGGCGATGTATAACGGCGATCGCGCCCGTAAAACCGTACTGATTGAGCATGGATTTCGCCTACCCAGCGCCGCTGATAACCGTCCCCTCAAGGCAGAGGAATTTTGGGACAAGGTGAACCAATGCGTGTTTGTCTCTGCCACCCCCGGTAGCCATGAAATGGAGATTTCTGAAGATCGAGTGGCCGAACAAATCATCCGCCCCACGGGTGTTTTAGACCCAGAAATCTTTGTGCGACCCACTACCGGCCAAGTGGATGATCTGCTTGGGGAAGTCAAGGCCCGAGCGGCCCGTAATGAACGGGTCTTGATTACCACCCTGACCAAGCGGATGGCTGAGGACCTGACCGATTACCTAGATGAGCAGGGGGTGCGGATCCGCTATTTGCACTCTGAGATTCACTCCATTGAGCGGATTGAGTTGATTCAAGATCTACAGGAGGGCAGTTTCGACGTGCTCGTCGGGGTAAACCTACTGCGGGAAGGGTTGGACCTGCCTCAAGTGTCCCTCGTGGCGATTTTGGATGCGGATAAAGAAGGCTTTTTGCGGTCGGAGCGATCGCTGATTCAAACCATTGGTCGGGCGGCTCGCCATGTGCAGGGACAGGCCATACTCTACGCCGACAACCTCACCGACAGTATGGCCAAAGCGATCGACGAAACCCAGCGCCGCCGTGCCATTCAGGAAAAGCACAATCAAGACCATGGCATCACCCCCAAGCCGATTGTGCGCCGTAAGAGCAACGCCATCCTGTCATTTTTAGAAGTTTCACGCCGTCTCAATGTTCAGGAGCTAGACACCCTCTATGAGCAGCAGCAGGACCTGTCCTTAGAAGAGATTCCGGAGTTAATTAGTCAACTCGAAAAGCAAATGAAAGAAGCCTCGAAAAATCTAGAGTTTGAAGAGGCTGCTAAGTATCGCGATCGCATCAAGACCTTGCGCGATCGTCTTTTAGGTCAGCGTTCAGCTTAGAGGCTGTCATAAATTAGAGTGAGAACATTTGTGGTGCAATGGTTTCAGCCCCTAAAATACTCTAAGCAAGGGCGCGTCACTATGCATGGCGGTAAATCTTGTCTGGAGTTTGTCTATGGCCTTGATTATGCATTCATGGGCCTACAGCAGTCGCCAGTCCGATTAGGACAAGACTGCGAGCCACTTTGCTTTTGCGCCAAGCATCAGAGAGATTCTAGGTGTCTTAAGCAAAGTGGCCAAAGCTATCAATTAATTCCACATCCTTTCCGGAGATTAATAGGCAGCATCGGAATGCGTAAAATAAACTACGTTTTAACAAGGCTTTTAAAACAGCTCATTTGAGTTGAGTGATTTTGCTGTAGGTGGACTGAGGTGTCGCTTAATAGTATAAAATCAGGCGCTCAAGGGCGTTTTGTGGCAATGCACTGGTATTAGCGACCTATGGACAGCTCCCTTCAACTTGGCAAATCTCAGCACTTGGAGTTTCGCCAGGAGGTTCATCGCTCTCAGGAAACCTCAAATCAGCCCGCTCCTCAGCGATTCAGTCAAGCGCAAACTTACACCAAGCCCATGGGTTTAGAGGCAGCTCAGCTTGATCTAACGATAGCCATCTGCACCTACAACGGTGCTAACCGTATTCCTGAGGTTTTAGATTGCCTTTGTCGCCAAGAAAATATTCAGCACCTCAATTGGCAGGTGATGGTAGTAGACAATAACAGCTCTGATCAGACGGCTGCTGTGGTAAAGCATTACCAAGCTCAGTGGCCCTTTGCCATGCCGCTGCGATACGTTTTTGAGAGACGTCAGGGGGCAGGCTATGCCCGCCACAGGGCGATGCAAGTAGCGGAAAGTTCCTGGGTCGGCTTTTTGGATGATGATAATTTGCCTGCACCTAACTGGGTTGGAGCGGCCTATGACTTTGCTAAAAGCTACCCTTCAGTTGGGGTCTATGGCAGCCGAATTGAGGGAGATTTTGAGCATGAACCGCCTAAGGATTTTGAGCGGATTGCTCCATTTTTGGCTCTGACTGATCGCGGTGATCAGCCATTGCTCTATCATCCCCATGCCAAAATCCTTCCCCCAGGGGCAGGCATGGTAGTGAAGCGCGATCTTTGGCTCAAGTATGTACCGGTGAATCCAGTGCTAGGGGGCAGAACCCAATCCAGCATGTTGACCGGCGAAGATCTAGAAGCGGTTTTACATATCCAAAGGGCTGGATGGGAAATTTGGTACAACCCAGAAATGCAGCTCCAGCACAAGATTCCTCAGCAACGGCTGGAGCATCAATATTTAGTCAAGTTGATGCGCGGAATTGGTTTGAGCCGCCAGCGCACCCGTATGCTCAGCGTTTCGCCTTGGCAGCGGCCCATTATCTTTTGGGCCTATCAACTGAATGACCTCTTAAAGATGGTTAAACACGTCATTCGCCATAACCTAGCCGCTTGGCAAGAGCCTGTGGCAGCCTCTGAGATGACCCTTTACTGGTTTAGCTTTTTGAGCCCTTACTATCTTTGGTATCGCCAACTTCGCAATTGGGTGTTGCGGAATCAAGAACGACGCGGTAATGCCCAATCAACCCATCCCCCCGCGTAATATTCAGGGGTGCAGGATTCAGGCAGAGCAGATTAAGGTTGTGTGCCCTCAGGGGCGACCCACGGGCGATCGCCGCGAAAATAACTTGAAGTAGAGCGATTGAACCCGCTCTTTAATCGGGAAGGTGATATAAGTCAGCGGATTAATCGTGACAATAATGTTGCGCACATCTCGTTTGGCTAAGGCCACTACGGCCCCAGCCACCCAATCTGGTCCCATCACCCCCACCGGGTTGAGTTGACTTTTAAAAGGTCCCAAGACGATTTTGCGAATAATGCCAGTGGCATCCTCGCGTTTGAGGGTGATTAAGTCCCCAAGGAGCCGTTTGGAAATTTCATAGAGGGGGCTGAAGGCCGGTCCCACCTCTGCTTCTGAAGTATTGACCCACACTTCTTTGGTGGCTGGTTCTGGGCTATTCATAAAGCCATCAATCAGGCGCAGCGCAGAGAGGGCGTTGACCTCTAGGGAAGTCGCAATTGCCGTAGGCGTGCGATCGCCATAAACGTTTACCCCGTGGTTGATCACCAAGATATCGACCTCCGTGAGGGCTGCAATCAGCGCTGATTCCTCACCCAATTGCCAAGTCAGGACCGTTACGCCTTCTGGAAACTGGGCTTGGGGGGAGGTGGTAATCGCAATCGGTTTTGCCCCTTGCTTGATTAGCGCCGCCATTAGCGATCTCCCCATGGTGCCTGAAGCCCCCGTCACGGCTATGGTCTTGTTATGCAGGTATTCAGCCTTGCCAAACAGACGCTCCCAAAGGGTGAAATCAGCCATTGTGTGTAGATGGACCCTAGGCCTGGGCTGCAGCAAAAGCTGCACGAATCGTTTCTAGGCGATCGCGGTTAACCCCCAAATCGGATTGCCCCAAGCGGGCCGCAGCCCGCATTTGAATCACCCCGGCATCGGCATCCAAATAAAATTCCACATCATCCACAAAGCCCATGAGTCGACTACTGAACTCAAAGTACAAATAATCATCGGTTTGCTGGATGAGCTGATTGCGGGGTTGGTCTGCCACCACTGTGGCTAGGGTCGCCATGGCCGCAGCTCCGTCTCCGGTAAAGGTGAGAGGGGCAATGTCATGGTCGTCATCAGCCCCTTGGCTAACGACGCAGTTGGGGCTGGCTGGACAGGCGGCCAGTTTCCCTCCATTCACCCCGATATTGCTGGGGCGCTGGCCTGAGAACATTGTTTTAAAACCGGGTAATGCAGCCAGAAACATCGGATTAGCCTCAGAGGGTTGGGGTAGCGCAAAGCCCATGAGCAGAGCCAATAGACCGGCTAACAGAACGGTTTTGAGGGCCTTGGCCATGGAATGAAAGGTAGAGTACGGAGGTGCTTTCACAAAAGTTTATCGAACTCTGGCCCCATTCCATGCAGCCTTCAGCCCATCACTTTACCGTTGACCAGGCTATCTCAATTTTGGAAGCCGACCTACCGACCCTATTTGAACGGGATCTTTATTACGACCTCTATGCGACCGATATTGTGTTTCAAGATCCCATTAATACCTTTCGGGGTAAGGTCAGCTACCGCCTGATCTTTTGGGCCTTGCGATTCCATAGTCGACTGTTTTTCCGAACGCTGCAGTTTGACGTCCATGGGGTAAATCCAGTGGAGTCCCAATCTATCCGTGCAGATTGGACCGTGCGGGGAACATTGCGACTTCCCTGGCAACCCCAGCTTGATTTTGGCGGTTATTCCCTTTACCGATTCAATCACCAAGGACAAATTGACTACCACCGCGACGTTTGGGAGCGCTCCCCTAAGGAAATTTTTCAGCAGTTTTGGCGGCGGGGTCAGGCCAATAAAAACCCCCAACCGTAATGGTTTGGGGGCCTGCTACATCCTTAGTGTTTATCTACCTGTACCCCATAGACGCAAACTATGTACGAGGGTTCCGGGTTAGAACGTATCTCCCGGAGAAATCAAACAGAGAGTGCTGGCCGTATTGGAGCAGTTAAAGGATTCGCTGGGGTTGTTGTAAAGATAAATCTGTTCCAAACGGGTGAGTCGCCTGAGGGGATTGGGGTTGGTGACCAAGTTGCGGTTGAGGTTCAACTCTTGCAGGTTCTCTAGGGTGGCGAGGGGGGTCACATCTGCAATCGCATTGGAACTTAGATCCAGCACTTGTAATTCGCCCAAGCTCTCCAGAGGAGAGAGGTCTGCAATCTGGTTGCGGCTGAGGTTGAGCTTTGTGAGATTGCTTAGCGGTGCGATCGCGCCTAGTTCGCTGAGCTGATTATTGCCGAGATGCAGCTCTTGCAAATTTTCCAAAGAACTGAGGGGAGAAATATCGGCAACCTGATTATCGGACAACCCTAAAACCTGAAGGTTGGTTAAGGGTTGTAGAGCCGATACATCTGCAATTTGATTATGGCTGAGCCGCAAGCGGGTAAGGCCTGGAATCGCAGCCAAGGGGGCTAAATCGCGGATGTTGTTATGGTTAAGCACCAACTCCCGCAAAATCGGAAATGCCGTGAGGGGGGTCAAATCCTCAAGGGCCTGCCCTTGCAGGTTTAGGAAGGTAACAGTAGAAGCACGACGACTGGCCTCAGCACAGTTATCAGTCCCTAGAGAGGTAAGCAACACCGAAACTGTATGCTGACGCTCTGGGCTGAGTTCTGCTTGGAACAAGCACCAGTCCTCAAAAAAGAAAATGTCAGCGGAATCCGCTGCTGCTTGGGCTGGTACCACAGGCCCACGGGGGACCGCCATCAGCCCCAAGGCAACCAGGGGTACAAATGCAGATTTCCAGGGCATCATGAAATTATTTGATAGGTGTCTTTAATAACGTGAGGCAATGCCCTAAAGTTCTAACCCGGATTACCTCAGGGGCTGAATTGTTTTGGTCTAACTTTACGTTTTGCCAGGGCTGATGGCGGTCCTTATCGTAAGTAGGTTCTGGCTTGTTTCATGGGAGCAACCACGCTGAGGACCGGAAGGGGGCTTTACCGCTAATGGCGTTATCGTTCTGGCGATTTTGGGTGCGCTAGCTGTTACGAAGGATGTGTTTTGGCCCTTAAGCGTGATTCCCAACAGAAGAGGGGCGATCGCGCTACGGTCTGGATGACGGTGCATCAGCCGCCTTATTTTGGCGCTGCGGATCCTCGGTATGGTTTCATCGCCCCTAGGTTGTTGGCCAGTTGATCGGTTCAGCCCCTAAATCAGCAACGGCTTATTTTCGATTTATGTTTTGTAGGCGCTATGCCAATGTTCCCTGCCACTGCAAGCGGCAATGACTGGGCTTCAACACCCGGTTTTCAAGGCATGCTGGGAGAAATCCTAGAGGGGGTAAGCACTCCCATTTACGTCAAAAACCAACATCAACAGTGGCTGTTTGCAAATCGAGCCTGTTGGCAATTGCTGGGGCGATCTCCCGGTGTAGCGGCCTCTGAATCCACCCCAGTCTCAAACAGTATGTCAGCGAGTGGGCCAACCCCACTTGTGAGCGAAACCGAGATCTGGTCCCCAGAACAGTTGGCAGAAGTCATCGGCCAAGATCAGTCCCTGGCCTTGAACCAGTCTGATCAACCCCGAACCGTCACCCTTACCGATGGGGAGGGCAGGCTACGCCAGTTTGAACGGCGCATCCAAGCAACAACAACGGATCCTAATCTGCTGATTTGCTTTTTAGAGCCCTCTCTGGATGTGGCACCGTTGGTGAAAGCCCCTCAGTTTGAGACACTTTTGGCCAACATCCCGGCGATTATTTATCGCTGCTATGCCTATGGGGATGGCACCTTTCGGTTTGCCTTTGTGAGTCCAGGGGCATTTGCGATCGCCGGCATGCCCGCCGAAACCATCCAAGCCGAACCCCAAAGACTGCTCGACTGCATTCACCCCTTGGATCGCCCTGGTTTTCAGGACAGCCTTAAGGCCGCCATCCAAGCCGCTCAGCCCTGGCAATGGGAAGGGCGCTATTACAAACCCAGTGGTGAAATGCGCTGGTTTCACACGGCGGCAAGACCCCAGCCCCAGCCAGAAGGGGTACTGCTGTGGGATGGTTTGCTGATGGACATCACCCACCACAAACAGGCGGAATGGGCCACCCTAGAGCGGGCCGTGATGGAACAGGCCCTGGCAGATAATGAGACCCGCTTCCGCACCATTGCCGCCACCATTCCAGGGGCGCTGTTTCAGCTTCGGGCCCAGGGGAATACCTGGCGGATTGATTACATCAGCGATCGCAGCCAAGACATTCTTGGGGTCGCTGCAACAGCAGTTACTGCAGATATCAATGCATTTCTAGATCGGGTTCATCCCGGAGATCGCCCTGCTTTAGAGGATTCCATCACCCAAACTGTTACTGCGCAATCACCCTGGTCCTATGAGGGGCGCTGCGTTACCCCCGAGGGCATCATTCGGTGGTGGCGAGGGGACGGCATTGCCATTCAAGAAACGTCAGATACGATGCTGCTCTGCGGTGTCATTCTAGACATTACCAACCGCAAAACCGCCGAAGAGGCCTATCGCGATAGTGAACATCGTCTGCGCATGGCCCTGGAGGTCTCAGACATGGGGGTCTGGACCTGGGATATGGTCACTGATCAAATGACCTGGGGGGCTGAGTTGGAAAAGATGTTTGGCCCTGCGGCTGGGGACTTTTGCCAAACCTTTGTGGCCTATTTACAGCAGGTTCATCCCGATGACCGCAGTACCCTGCAGCAGGTTGTGGACCAAACCCTTCACCAGGGACAGGACTATCGGATTGAATATCGCCTCTGTTTACCCGATGGCACGATTCGCTGGGTGGGACAACGGGGCGGACTCTGGCGAGATGAGTCAGGCCAGAGTCTGGGGCTAGCTGGGACCGTTGTCGATATTACCGAGAGCAAGGCTGCCGCTGCCGCCCTTCAGGCCAGCGAAACCCGCTACCGTACCCTGCTGGATAACATTCCAGGAGCGGTCTATCGCCGTCACGCCGATGATCTCACCTTGCTTTTTCAGAGTGAGGCGATCGCCGATATCACCGGCTACCCGGCCCGCCATGACATTCACCAGGATGGCCTTGCCCTAATGCACCCCGATGATCGCCCCCGCATTCAGCAGGTGATCCAGCAGGCTCTAGAACCGCCCCGGTCCTTTGATGTGGAATACCGCGTACTCCATGCCGATGGCCGCATTCTCTGGGTGCAGGATAAGGGGCAACCAGTGCAAGATGCTGCCGGAGCCTACACCCTGATTGATGGGGTGCTCATGGATATCACCCGGCGCAAAGAGTCGGAGAATCGCTACCGAGACTTGGCTCGACGGGAGGCCTTAATCAACCGCATCTCCGCCCAAATTCGAGAATCTTTGACCCTAGAAACGATTCTGCAGACGGCTGTACAAGCCACACGCCGACAGCTCGATACAGACCGAGTGGTGATTTACCGCTTTGATCCCGACTGGCAGGGCCGGGTCGAGGTCGAAGATGTGGTGCCCCCTTGGACCTCAACCCTGGGGGATATTGGGGTGGACAACTGTTTTTCGGAGGGCTATGCCAATTACTACGAATCTGGTCGGGTTAGAGCCATTGATGATGTGTCTGAGGCAGAGCTAGATGCCTGCCATCAGACATTTTTGAGCGAGCTGCAGATCCGGGCCAATTTGATTGCGCCCATCCTGATTCAAAATCAGCTGTGGGGCCTCTTGATTGCCCATGAATGTCGAGGCCCCCGCCGCTGGAGCGGCAGTGAGATTGAGCTGATGCTTTCTTTGGCAGGGCAGGTGGGGGTAGCCATTGGCCAATCTGATTTGTATTACGAGGCCAATAAAAACGCCACCCAGGCCCAGCAGCAGGCCCAAGACCTAGAGGCAACGCTGCTAGAGCTACAGCGCACCCAAGCCCAACTGGTGCAGACCGAAAAAATGTCGAGCCTGGGGCAATTGGTGGCAGGGGTAGCCCATGAAATCAACAATCCGGTCAGCTTCATTGACGGCAATCTCAACCATGCGGGGGAATATGCCCAAGATCTAATGGCGCTGATTCAGCTTTATCAGACGGGCTACCCTCAGCCCACGGGAGAAATCGCTGCGGCCATGGAGGCCATCGATCTGGAATTCTTGATGGAGGATTTCCCAAAGCTGCTGGATTCGATGCGGGTGGGGGCCGATCGCATCAAAATAATCGTCGCTTCCTTGCGTACCTTCTCCCGCATGGATGAGGCCGACATCAAACCGGTGGATATCCATGATGGGTTAGACAGCACCCTGATGATTTTAGGGAATCGCCTCAAGGCCAACGGCGATCGCCCTGAGATTACCGTTCAGCAGGACTATGGCGAATTACCCCTAGTGGAATGCTACGCCGGACAACTCAACCAGGTGTTTATGAATCTGCTCAGCAACGCGATCGATGCCTTAGAAGAACACCTCGAAACCGACTCCACCCTGACGCCCAGCCTCTTAATTCGCACTGCGGTGGTGGACCCGGACCAAATCACCATTACCATTGCCGATAACGGTCCCGGTATCCCGGTATCCCGGCAGTCGCGCATTTTCGAACCCTTCTACACCACAAAGCCTGTGGGTAAGGGCACTGGCATTGGCCTTTCGATCAGCCACCAAATCATCACTGAGCGCCACCAAGGCACCCTAGACTGCCGCTCTGCCGAGAACCAGGGCACTCAATTTGTGATCACAATTCCTCAAGTCCAGGGCACAACCTAACGTTTTTCCCTAACCGTTCAAGCCTCTGAACACATTTAGCGTTTTAGTAGGGCAAGGGATAGGTCTTGTGCCCTTGACATTAACTTAAGGTTCTCATTTCGGGACTAGCGAGTAAAAGATGGTAGCTGTGGTCTTGAGCTTGGTCTACCGCCAAATTAATGGCCTCAGCGAACTGCTACGGGTCACTGGAAGGATTGCTGTGGGTTGAGCCCCTATTGGT
>JBHJIP010000065.1:0-4135 GCA_050043365.1 Leptolyngbyaceae cyanobacterium | reverse complement strand
CCCGCCGCTGCCGTATCACGTCGCCACGGTGGGGCTGTCTCCTGGTGATATTGCCTCACCCCTGCGGGCGGTCCTAAAGCAGCAGGCCAATACCAAGGTGCTGCTGGGGGACGTGGTCGATATTGACACCGACAGCCAGCGGGTGATCCTGAAGCGGGGTCAAACCGTGCCCTATGACAGCTTGATTGTGGCCACTGGCGGCACTCACCATTATTTTGGCAACGACCATTGGGAACCGATTGCCCCCAGCATCAAGACCATTGAAGATGCGCTGGAGGTGCGGCGGCGGATCTTTTTGGCCTATGAAGCGGCTGAAAAGGAGCCGGATCTCGATAAACGAGCCGCCCTCCTCACCTTTTTAGTGGTGGGGGGTGGTCCTACCGGTGTGGAGTTGGCTGGAGCCTTGGCGGACTTGGCCTTTGGCACGTTAGAAAAAGACTTCCGCAACATCAATACCTATGAAACCAAGATCATCTTGGTGGAAGGTATGGATCGCGTTCTGCCGCCTTTTCCTGAAGATCTCTCGACCAATGCCGCTGAATCCTTGGCCACGCTAGGAGTAGAAGTGCGCACCCGCACCTTAGTAACGGCCATTGAGGGCGATCTCGTCACCCTCAAAAGCGGTGACGCTGAGGAGACCTTACGCACCAAAACTGTGCTCTGGGCAGCGGGGGTCAAGGCTTCCGCCATGGGCGGCATTTTGGCAGAGAAGACTGGGGTAGCTTGCGATCGCGGCGGTCGGGTCATGGTTGAGCCTGACTTTAGCCTTGCCAATCACCCGAATATTTTTGTAGTGGGCGATCTGGCCCACTACGCCCATCAAAATGAGGGTCGGCCCCTACCCGGTGTCGCCCCTGTGGCCATGCAGGGGGGCAAGTATGTCGCGCAACTGATTAAAAGCCGAGTGGCAGAACAGCCCACCCCGAAATTTGTGTATAAAGACAGCGGCAGTCTGGCTGTGGTAGGGCGCAACGCCGCTGTGGTTAACCTCAACTGGATCAAGTTCACCGGCTTCCCTGCCTGGATGATCTGGCTGGTGGTCCACATTTTCTACTTGATTGAATTCGACAACAAGCTGGTGGTCATGACCCAGTGGCTGTGGAGCTACACGACCCGCAACCAAGGGGCTAGATTGATTACGGGCCGGGATGTGGACAAGGTGGAAGACGTGATGCGCGGTGAGATTCGCTTGCAGAAATAAAAGCCAGTAGTCGGAATCTTGCCTTGGACTAGCCCGATCTGCAACTGCACAACAGTCGTTTGTTTGCTAGCAAAGGGAGACCATAGCCGTAACCTCATTACGGGATAAGCAAGCTGCTAAGCTCCTCGTCCGGGTTTTCCTCCTCGGGAGGGGTTGGGTTTGGAATTGGGGGCTGGCCCCCTGATATGGGGGCCTAACTCCCCCAAACCCCCCGAAAGGGAGATGCGGGCTGGGTCGTGAATGCGCACGGCGACAAGGGCGAGGCTGGCAACAATCCGTTCTTCTAGGGACCGATTTAGTAGGTGTTACTCCTTGCAATTGAGGCCAGAACCCTTTCCATATAAGTCTTGTGTAGAGTTCTGCCTAACGAATAGCTCCCAAGCAGGGATTTGCTGGTCAGCTTTCCTCGTACCGTACTCAGGTTAGCCATAGCTCAGGGATGCCCATGAATCACGCCATTGTCACTGCTGAGCAAATGCGGGCGATCGAAGCCCAGATGTTTGATGCGGGCATTCCGGTGGCGGCATTGATGGAAAAGGTGGCGGGTCGGATTGCGGCCTGGGTTATGGCGCGATATCCGCGTCAGCAATTTCCCCAGATCGGTGTTCTCGTCGGTCCTGGCCATAACGGCGGTGATGCCCTGGTTGTGGCGCGGGAATTACACCACCAGGGCTATCAGATCCTGATTCATTACTTGACCGCAAAGCGTAAGGATCTGACCGCTGCCCATGGATTCTATCTCGACTATTTAGGCATTCCTGTTACCCCTAACCCAGAGGATTTACGGTCCTGCGATCTGATTGTGGATGGGGGCTTTGGTTTTGGCTTAGAACGCCCGATTATCGGCACCATCGCCCAAACCCTGACCATGCTCAACGACGGGTCCCAACCGGTGGTCAGCATTGATCTGCCCTCGGGACTGCATACCGATACGGGGCAAGTGCTCGGCACCGCCCTCCAAGCGACCCATACCCTTTGTCTCGGGTTGTGGAAGCGCGGGCTGTTTCAAGACCCAGCCCGCGCCTACCGGGGTGAGGCGCACCTGCTGCCCTTTGATATTCCTGACCAGGCGATCGCCGCCATTCTCGGCCCAGAGCCCCCAATCCAGCAGATCACAACAGAAACCGCAGTTGCCCATGTGCCTCTGCCCAGATCAGCCACGGCCCATAAGTACACGGCTGGGCACCTGCTGCTGATTGCCGGATCTCGCCGCTATGGCGGCGCGGCCTTGTTGGCTGGCAAGGGGGCGATCACCAGCGGTGTGGGCATGGTTACGTTGGTCGTGCCCCACAGCCTGCGAGACCTGGCCTTGAGCCAGTTACCCGAAGCCTTGGTGATCGGCGCTGAGGAAACGGACGCTGGGGAGATCGCGGCTTTACCCGAGGGTTGGGACCAGACCCATTACGACGCGATAGTCTGCGGTCCCGGCATGACGCCCAAAATCGATGCTGTTATGGCAGCGGTCTTGGCCCACAAGGCCCCTCTCTTGCTGGATGCCGATGCGCTCAACTGGTGTGCGGCTCAGGCCGCTGCGCTAGAGAGATTGAACCGCCGTGCCGCGCCTACTCTACTCACTCCCCATCTCGGGGAGTTTCGTCGCTTATTTCCTAAGGAATATGCAACTGCACCTGATCTCATCGCGGCGCCTTACATAGCGGCCCAACAAACCCGTGCCTGCACCATCGTCTTGAAAGGGGCGAATAGTACGATTACCACGCCCCAGGGCCAGCAGTGGATTATGACCGACAGTACCCCAGCCTTAGCGCGAGGGGGGAGTGGTGATGTTTTGACCGGGTTAATGGGCGGGCTAATCGCCCAAACTGTGAAACGTCCCCAACAGACGCCCGATCAAGCGGTGTTGTCGGCAGCGATCGCAGGGGTGTGGTGGCATGCCATGACCGGGCAAGCTTTAGCCCAGACCCACAGTGAATTAGGCTGCAGTCCCAGTCAACTCGCAGCGGCACTGACCACAACTTTGAGCACCCAGCTCTCTGCCTAGGTCTTAGGGAGTTCTAGCGAACAATTTACCCGTTATTGAAGCTCCCTTTCTTGTATTCTCCCTGAGCTATATTCTGGGGGACTTTAAACTTCAGAACCCCGCAGAATTGCTATTCTTGACGCAAAAGTCGTTCAATCGCTTTTCAGAAAAGGGGTTTGTAAGTTGCTTGTCCCTCCAGAAGAGCCAATATCGGAATTGGGGGCTTGCCCCCAAACCCCCTGATATGGGGGCCTAACTCCCCCAAACCCCCCGAAAGGGAGATACGGGTTAGGTCGTGAATGCGCACGGTAAGACGACAGGGGCGAGGCTGGTAACAATCCGTTCCTCTAGGGACCGATTTACAGAACGCTTCTTATTACAAGTCTTGTGTAGCGTTCTGCCTAATGGATAGAGAATTGGGGGGCGGTCAGTATAGTCTTTTTAAGAAATCACCTTATTAAAAAGTGAGCTGCAGAACAAAGCCTACAGCCCACTTTTTTTCACGCGATATTTTTGAGCGCGTCAGCCCTTCCCAAGGGTGTTCTCTACGCTTGCAGAGCCGCGCCCAATCGGCCACTGCCTCTTCCCGAGTCAGAAACGACCTCACGGCGACCGGTGCCGCGATAGATGCGGTTGCGATACCGCCCACGACTGATCAAAGTGGCGTCATCTGAATTAGCACTTAACTCAAATGCTGTACGGGTCAAACCTGGCGTGATGCTTACCATGGCTACGATGAGGGCAAAGCACCCCAACCAGCCGGTCACTTGATTCCACTGTTGCATTGTTCATTACGGATATACGCCACAACCCTTTTTTCTGAAACGAGTGGGGAAATCCGGACAGGACCAGATGATCGCGGCCCAACATTCGCGGCAAGATGTGACATGGACCGATCTCTGGGAGTGCAGCCATGGGGGCAACCGATCACACACAAACTCTGCAACCCAGGGGGG
>JBHJIP010000064.1:0-22542 GCA_050043365.1 Leptolyngbyaceae cyanobacterium | reverse complement strand
CCACTGGTCAAGGCTCAGGCTGCTGGCATACGCTGATGTCATAGCTTCCTAGGGGCTACAGAGGTTACTTTCTGAGCCTAATACTTAGGAAGCCTTTTCTCGAAATGAGTGCTGATTGATACTTTCCAAATATCCTCTTAGCGATTCAGATTTTGATTGTAGGAGAGAAAAATGTCTATCCCTTTGGGTAAGCAGTTGCGCGAGGCCCATATTTTGGTGGTGGGGGCCAGCCAAGGGATTGGGCTGGGGGTTGTAACCCACCTGTTGCAGGCGACCCATGTCGCCCGAATTTACGCCACCTATCGCCAGCCTGACACCGCTACGGGGCTCTTAGCGCTGGAGAACGCTCGGCTAATTGCCTTACAAATGGACGCCACGGTTGAGACTGAAATTGCGGCGGCCTTGAAGACCATTGGCACCTCAACCCAGCGGCTAGATGGGGTAATCAACTGCGTTGGCTTTCTCCATCGCGATGGGCTCCAGCCCGAGAAAAGCGTGCGGCAGCTCGACGGTGAGCAGTTGCTGGAATATTTTCGGGTAAACAGCATCCCCACGGCGCTGTTGGCCAAACATGCATTGCCCTTGCTCAAACGCAGCGATCGCAGTTTCTTCACAACCATCTCCGCCAAGATTGGCAGCATCGGCGACAACCGTCTGGGGGGCTGGTATGGCTACCGGGCCTCCAAGGCGGCGCTGAATATGTTCTTGAAAACCATTGCGATCGAGTACAGCCGCAAAAGCCCGAACACAACGGTAGTTGCTTTACATCCCGGCACGACCGATACGCGATTATCTCAGCCGTTTCAACGCAACGTGCCTGAGCATAAGTTATTCACGGTTGAGCGGACGGTGACCCAACTCTGGGATGTGATCAGCGGCCTACAAGCAACCGACCACGGTGACTTCTTCTCTTGGGATGGCAACCCCTTGCCTTGGTGATCTTTGGTTTCCTGAAATGACTAGTACACCATCAAGATTCAGTTTGTGATGGTGTAGCGCGGTGTCGAGGTTACGAGACCCACGGCCTCAGTCACGTTCGTGGGTCGCACTGCATTTGACCCACGCTACGACACCCCAAGCTTTGATATTGACAGACCATTAGGTCCAGAGGGCTACTAACGTTTGCCAATGGTGCACCTTACATATCCGTGAAAAGGTGAGCGCTGGTGAGGTGATGGCGGGTGAAGCTGCCGTGGGTGAGGCCGTTATGGCGCAGCCGTTCCATAGTCTGTTGGGATGGCAAATCGGCACCTTCCGCTTGGGCCAATGCGTCAGCATGGATGGCTTTTGCTTGGCTGATCGGTAATTCGCTAGACGCAGCGCTAAATTCGGCAGCGATAGCGTTGTGATAAAACGCATCAACGCTCACGGTAACGAGGAAGAGGGCGATCGCGGCCAGCATCAAACCCTTAACCGTTAGATGCCGCCACAGAGATTGCCAAAGTGAAGATTGTGGCTTTTGAGCCCGAGCAGAGTCCCTAAACATTCAATTCTCGAAATCAGATTAATTACGCCAGACCTTTAGAATTTCACCGCCTGCCATGTCGCCAGAGGCTCAAAAACATAAGACGGAGTAATGACAAAGTTATTAAAAGTTTATGTATTTAGCTTAACAGCCCTACGGTGTTGAAGTCCTTAAAAACTTTAGGAAAGTAGCTGCTGCTATAAAAGGGGGTTAAGACCACGTAAATTTAGGGTTGTCAACCCAGAAGCGTCGATTTCGCAATATCTCTTCGTTAATCTGAATAATTCCGCGAGTGAATCCTCGCTATCAAGTAACTCCGGCAATGGTCTGGCAGGTGCTCGGATCTCCTTTGGGTTGAAGGCCGCTCTCGTATTCAAGCTTTAGATGCTTTGTCGATGCGTCCATTACACATCCAAGGCTGGTTTGACCACATCGAAAGCGCGTCTGGATTTGGGTCAATGGCAGTAAAGTGAGGGGTGGCGTTGAACCCATTCCCAATGTTCAGTAGCGTTTGGCAGCAGATCACCCTCAACCGCTTTGCCCTGCATCAGTGGCGAGAAGTCAGCGTGGTGCATCGCCTGTTGGGATTTTTGCGCCAGTGGCGGCAAGGAAGTGCGCTATTGCCCTGGGGAGACGGTATTGGCCTGATCCTGGTTGCAGTCCTCTTGGTTCTATCCCCCTATGTCTCGACCACCCTGATTGGGGTGTTGCTGCTGGCCTGTGCAGGCTTTTGGATATTATTAACCCTGTCTGACGAGGCGGGGGAAGGACTGACTCCAATTCACCTGGTAGTGGTGGTGTACTGGGGCGTTTTAGCTATAGCAACGGCCCTCTCCCCAGTTAAGGCTGCAGCGCTGCAAGGTCTAGTCAAGCTCACTCTAAACTTATTTCTGTTCTTGCTGATGGCGCGGGTAATGCGGCGACCTCGGCTGCGAACCGGTTTGATTACGGTGTATTTGCTCACTGCCCTAGTGGTCTCGGTCTATGGGCTGCGGCAGTGGTTTTTTGGCGCGGAGGCCCTGGCCACCTGGGTCGACCCCACCTCAAATTCCGCTGGAACCACGCGGGTCTATAGCTATCTGGGCAACCCAAATTTGCTGGCAGGCTACCTGATCCCGGCAGTTATGCTGAGTGGCGCGGCGATTTTTGCCTGGCCCCGCTGGACCCCCAAGGCATTGGCGGTGGTCTTGACCCTGGCCCATACGGCCTGTTTGGTGCTGACCTTTAGTCGAGGCGGCTGGCTGGGATTTTTGGCCGGGAGCTTTGCGCTGCTGGTGCTGCTGGTGCAGTTTTGGAGCATTCGCTTTAATGTATTTTGGCGACGATGGGCCTTGCCGCTGTTGGTGGGTGGGTCGGCGGCCTTTGTGGTGTTGGCGGTGCTGACGCTGGATCCGCTGCGCGAGCGCGTCATGAGCATCTTTGCAGGCCGTCAAGACAGCAGCAACAACTTTCGCATCAACGTGTGGGCGGGCGTGCTGGATATGATTCGCGATCGCCCGATTTTGGGCATTGGTCCCGGTAATGATGCCTTTAACAAGGTGTATCCCCTCTACCAGCGGCCCCGCTACACGGCCCTCAGCGCCTATTCGGTGTTTCTGGAAATTGCCGTAGAAGCGGGTCTAATTGGACTGGCGGCATTTCTGTGGCTGATGACGGTGGTGCTGGGGCAGGGGTGGCGGCAGCTACAGCGGCTGCGGGAGCAGCAGTCGGTGCAGGGCTATTGGCTGATTGCGGCGATCGCTACCCTGCTGGGGATGCTGACCCATGGTTTAGTGGATACGGTCTGGTATCGCCCCCAGGTGAGTACGCTCTGGTGGCTGATGATGGCGCTGGTGGCCAGTTACTACCGCAGCCAACCCCGGACGCTATCCCCGAATCACCTGGACTGATCGCCCCGTTGCCGTCACCCCCGTTTCTGTCGTGGTGCGCTCAGCAATAGGCGACAGCCCAGGGCGGCGATCAAAAATGATCAGCCAGCCCTCGGTGAGCCCTAATCCGGTTAGATAGCGCTCTAGTTGCACCAACCCAGCCTGGAGGGGGTCTGGTCGGCCCTCGCGCCAG
Organism: Leptolyngbyaceae cyanobacterium; assembly: GCA_050043365.1. GTDB lineage: Bacteria > Cyanobacteriota > Cyanobacteriia > Phormidesmidales > Phormidesmidaceae > PCC-6406. Next base: position 19,016 of record JBHJIP010000064.1, on the reverse strand, counting down.
ACTTTGAGTTCGATGGCCAACGTCACCGCTCCATAGCGTAAACACAAATCCATCCGGTCGGAGCCAATGGCATATTCCCGCTCCAAAGTACCGCCGCCATTGATAACGCGGTGCAAAAACGCCATCAAGACCAGGTGAGGAGCGATCTCGTGGTACGGGGCACTCTTCAACAAGGGCTGCCCATGCTGACGCCAAAAGCTCAGGAATGCGGCCAAGAGTTGGTCTGGATTCAACTCGCCTTGGGGGGGCAGCCAACTGGGGCGAATCATCGGCAAGCTATCTTGGGCACCGCTGGCCAAAATCCGAGGCAGCACTTCTCGGTAGATCGGATTAGCAACGGTTAACCCGCCCGTGGTGCTGCGGGTGACTAAGCCTAAATCGACTAAAAACTGGCGATCGTCATTAGGCACATTCCCTAACTCCTGGCCAGCCAAAATCGGCTCCATGATCGCCTGGACTCGTGCCTCTCGCAGAAGACTGGCCAAACTATCCAGGTGGGTGTCTTGTCGCTGGATCAAGATTTCCTTGGCCTGATTGACATGGGCGACCGTAATCGTTTGGGTGGGATCAACCGCTAGCCCCTCCACAATTTCTTTGGCTAAGGCATTCACGAGCCAGGGTTGCCCTTGGGTGAGGTAAAAGGCCCGGTGGATCGCTTCGGGGGCGAATGTCTGACCGGTTGCCGCCGTGTGCTGACCATAGAGTTCTGCCACTTCAGCCTGATTAAAGCTGCGTAGGGTGAGGGATGCGATTTTGATGTTGAAGGGACTGGCGGTATTGCGGCGAGCACTGCCGCCAGCAGCGACTTTATAGTCGCGTACGTCGCGCACGCCGATCAGGGCCAGCGCATGGGGAAACCGCTGGGGTCGTTTGGGATAGCCATTTCGCAACTGTCGTAATACTGAGAGCAGGGTTTCATCTTGCAGGGCATCAATTTCGTCAATCAAAACCACTAAGGGTCGGGGTGATGCCTGTGCCCAGGCACTCAACGCGGCCCCTAACTGTCGCCCTGGCTCAGACTTCGGCCAGGGGTCTGGCTGTAAGTTTGGGGGGAGCCAAAAGCTGACGTCATCTTTCCAGGCGTCTAGGATGGCTTTTTCGGCGAGGCCAGGGGCATCGGGAAAGACCGCTCCGACTTCTGCCGATAGCAGCACCGCCGCATATTGGCCGCTAGCAGTCAGTTGCTGGGCCAAGGCCAACATCGCTGTGGTTTTGCCCGTTTGCCGGGGGGCATGGATGACAAAATAGCCCTGCTGCTCAATTAACCCGGTTAAGGCCGGGAGTCGCGCTAGGGGCGAGAGCATGTAATGGATGTCGGCTTTACAAGGACCGGCAATGTTAAACCATTTGGGCATCGGGGGAGCCGTGCAGAGACCACCGCTATGGTAGCGGTAGGCAAGCTGCTGCTGAGCCACAAGTCTAAAATACGATGATGCCCTGATTTCTTGACCGCCCATGGTTTTGCCCGCGATCGCCGCTAATCTCACCGAAGCCACTTCTCAAGCTTTGGCCCAACAGATTCAGCAGGTGGCGATTCAGACGCCTTTAACCGATGCGCCTATCCCCAGCACCTATGCCTGCCAGGGGAGCGGCCCCCCCCTCGTGCTGCTCCATGGGTTTGACAGCTCATTGCTAGAGTTTCGACGCTTGTTTCCCCTCTTGGCCCAGTCCACCCAAACCTGGGTCATGGACCTGTTGGGGTTTGGCTTTTGCGATCGCACCGTCAGCCCCAGTTTTGACCCAGGGGCGATCAAGCTGCATTTACATAGCTTTTGGCAGCAGCAAATGGGTCAACCGATGGTGCTAGTAGGAGCCTCCATGGGCGGCGCGGCGGCGCTAGACTTTACCCTCACTTACCCGGAGGCGGTGCAGAAGCTGATCCTGTTAGATAGTGCCGGTTTTGCCGCTGGACCAGCCATGGAAAAGGTGATGGTGCCCCCCTTTGACCGCTGGGCGACGGCCTTTTTGAAAAACCCCTGGGTGCGACGGCGGATCAGCCTGCAAGCCTACTGCGATCGCGCTTGGGTGACTCCAGATGCGGAGCTGTGCGCGTCCCTACACCTGACCTGCCCCCGCTGGTCTGAGGCGTTGATTGCCTTCACCAAAAGCGGCGGCTACAACTTTCTCAGCGACAAAATCGCTCAGGTTGCTGCACCCACCCAAATCGTCTGGGGTCGCCAGGACCAAATCTTGGGCACCGCCGATGCCGAGAAATTTGCGGGGGCGATCGCCGATAGCCAACTGGTTTGGATTGACCAATGCGGCCACGTACCTCACCTGGAACAGGCCCAAGCAACCGCTGAGGCAATCCTGACGGGGTTAGGTTCTTTGTAGAGGTGATTGTAGCTAGGTTTTAGCAGCCAGTTGCGCCCCTTCAAGCAAATGATGGAACTTGGTATGGCCGCGCCAAAGCGTCTTGACGCCCGGATTGCGATCTCCCTTAGGAGCCAGAAAACCCCCGAACTGACCTGCGGATTAGACCCAAAACGATAGATGCTTTTGGCCTGACTATCATTGCTAGTGGCCTCTGGCACGCGGGCAGTTGGATGCTCACCAGGAAGTTTTAATGTACTTCGCAGACGCTTGGCATGACGTAGATCCTTAACTCATACTCAGGTTGAATAGGATTGCACGGTTAATTGAATCTGCTGTTGACAGCAGCAAACGCCGACTCCGGTTAGTCCGGGGAAGCCGCTAACGACAGGACGCTAGGCGGATGTTTTCTGCCGGGGCCTGATCGGGCAAAATCTGCTCCGTTTCACCGTGGGATTTCAGCAACGCCGCTACTTTTTTGCGGATCATGATGCCGGGACGGTCGGTGAGCATATGGGCTTCGCGGCTGGGCATGAGGGGAACGTCGTAATCGGTCGATTCGAGGATGCGCTTGTCTTCTAGGGTGACGGCGCGATCAAAGGCGATCACGTCAGCGGCTGGGGTTTCGGCTTCCGTGTCGTTGCGCAGGCAGAATTGCACCATCTGGGAGCAGCGATCGCTCACCGGGGTCATGGTGTTGACCACGATATGCTCTAACCCATTGGGGTAGGCAATTTTGAGCTTAATCGTGAAGGGCATAAACCAGTCCATGGCCAGGGTTCGGAAGGTTTCAGTTTCAGCCATTTTTAGGTTGTGCTGCTGCAAGGCCGGGTTCACTACCCCTAGGGTGCCTGTGACATGAATCCCCCAGTCGGTATCGGTGATGTCCAGCTCGTCGGGGGTGGGATGGGCTTCGCTGCCAAAGGTCTCGGTATGGACAAAGGTGGGGTGGGCCAGATCTAGCTCGTTTTCCATCACCCGCAGTCCGGCGCATTGCCAGGGTTCATAAAATTCTGGGATCAGCCGATAGCTAGGATCGCTGGCTTCTAAGATGTCGGGCAGGTCAATGAGCGGTTCGCCGAGGCAAACCCAGATGTAGCCGTAGCGCTCGGTGCAGTGATAGGCCTGGACCCGATAGTTAGCCGGAATGGTGCAACCGGCCTGCAGTTGAGGTACCTTCACACAGCTACCAGCGGCATCGAATTCCCAACCGTGATACGGGCAGCAGATGCGGCCTTGGTCGACCCGCCCGAGGGACAGTTTAGCGGTGCGGTGGCAGCAGCGATCGCGCACTGCTGCGGGATTACCCTGATCATCAAGCCACAACACCAGCGGTTCACCCAGCAGCTCAAAGGCTTGCGGCCCATCCATGAGGTGGCGACGGGGGATGACGGGATACCAAAAGCGACGGAATACGGGTTGTTGGGTGACAAGCATGGGGACGACCAGTTTAAAGGCAATTTGTATACTGTATACAACGCGAAAAAAAGGCTTTTGTAGCGTGTCATACGGGATTGAGGATTGCCGGGACTGATCGCCGCACCTGATGCGAATCAGTTCGGCACAGATGGCAACAATTTCGCCGGGAGTAAGGGCTGCGCTCTCAACGATTGTGATAATGCTGCATAGCGCTATGTTATTAGCGGGCAGAATTCATACTCTAGGTATCGGAGCAAAAATACTGGCCACCGCTCAACTCTTCCGTTAGGCGACTGATGCGCATAACTCGATGGTTTAACTTAAAGCAAGATTGGCTCCTTGCATTGCTGATACTCCTGCTCGCCACAACCGCGATCATTGCATCCTTAAACAACGAGTTGGTACCAGCTCTAGTGTCTGCGTTGTTTCTCTTCCTGGTCGCCTTCATCTGGTGCAGGCAAGCTAAAAGCCGGTGGTGTCAGAATTGCAGATGCGAGATGGAGCATCGCACTCGGAGAGTTGGCGATACCGTCTCTCAGCACTATTATTGCACCCGCTGCGGGCGAGAGCAGGCTTCTGGAGTCGAACTGGAATGGCGAGAATAATCGAGGCGCTGGGTTCTCCATACCAATCGAATCGTCGCCTAACTATGGGGTGCATTGGACGCTTGAGCGGTGCGACTTTTTTGCCGCAAAACCCCGCCCCAGTCAAACGCCACTGACCCCAGATGTTAGTCATTGCGATTGAGCAGCAATATTTAGCAGTTTTTAGCCCTGTGCGTGATTGCATCAAATTCAAATCTTTGTTTGAGATCGCGCACCGCTGCCGGATTACCCTGATCATCAAGCCACAACACCAAGGGTTCACCCAGCAGCTCAAAAGCTTTTGTAGCGTGTCATACGGGATTGAGGATTGCCTGATCGCCGCGCCTGACGCGAATCAGTTCGGCACAGATGCTGATAGCAATTTCGCCGGGGGTAAGCGCGCCGATCTCTAGGCCGATCGGGGCGTGGAGACGAGCTAATTGTGGAGTAGCGATCCCTTGGGCCTGTAGCGATCGCACCACCGTCTGCACCCGTTTTTGCGAGCCGATCATGCCGAGGTAGCGACAGGTGACCTTATGTTGGTAAAGACTGGTGAGGGCAGCCAGATCGAAGGGATAGCCTCGCGTGACGAGGGCGACAAACAGGTTGGGATGGGGGCAGATTTGCTGGAGCGTTTGCTCAATGGGGTCTGTGAAGATCACCTGGGCTTGGGGATAGTGGGCGGCGTTGGCGAAAGCGGGGCGATCGTCTTGAACGGCAATTTGAAAGCCAGCGATGTGGGCCACTTGCGCTAAGGCTTTGCCCACATGCCCAGCGCCGACAATTAGCAGGAGTGCGGAGGGATGCAGGGGTTCGATAAAGGCGGTGGCGGTGAGTTGGGGGTTGAAGGCTGTTCGCGCAGCTGGGGTGAGGGTCGGGATTTGGTTGGAGGCAAAGGGGGTGTTGAGCTGGAGGGCTTGACCTTCCTGCAGGGCGGTGGCGATCGCCCCAGCCAATTCAACCGCCTCGGCACCCAACCAGCGTTCTAACCACAGGCTCATTTGGCCACCGCAAATGCCTTCTTTGACAAGGGTGGCATCGCCGGTCAGGTCAATGGTGGTCTGGTGTTTGTTGCCGCTGGCGAGGAGCGATCGCCCTTGCTGAATAATTTTGGCTTCACCGGCACCGCCCCCAATGGTGTCAAGGGTCCAGTCTGCACCAATCAGCATTTTTGCCCCCACTTCTCTGGGGACGGATCCTTTCGTGGCAATTACAGTGGCGACGACGACGGGTTGCGATCGCAGATTCTTCGCCAGGGTTTGGTAAAACTCAAGGGCCATGCTCAGAGGGCGCGGTACTCATCAATCAGCCTTCACTGCAACGGGTACAGCAGCTTTAGCCGCCTCAATGGCATTTAAGATCGCTTCCGGGGTGGCGGGAGAGGCTAAAGGCACCCAAGAGGTTTTGCCAAAGGCGATCGCCGCCTCCCGCAACGCCTGCCGCACCGAAAACGCCAATAACAACGGCGGTTCTCCCACCGCCTTACTGCCATAGATCGTGCCATCTTGCGACGCCCGCGTCAGCAGATGCACATGAAACTGCTCTGGAATTTCGCTAATGGTGGGGATTTTGTAGGTACTAGGAGCAGTGACGAGGGGGCGACCATCCTCTGCCCAGACCAGTTCCTCCATGGTTAGCCAGCCCATTCCCTGGGTAAAGGCCCCCTCAATTTGCCCCTGATCCACCAGCGGGTTTAGCGATTCCCCCACATCATGGACAATATCCACCTGGCGCAGCTTAAAGGTGCCGGTAAAGCCATCCACCTCCACCTCGCTCACCGCCGCGCTGTAGACAAAGTAGTAGAAGGGGCGACCCTGACCGGTTTCCTTATCGAAATAGATATTGGGGGTGCGATAGTAGCCCGGTGCCGAGAGACTGACCCGACGGCTGTAGGCTTCCTGCACCACCGCATCAAAGCTGACTCGACAGTCGGGCTGACCGGCGCAATAGACCCAATCGTCAGCAAATACCAGCTCCTCAGGGGCGTACAGATCCAGCATCCGAGCCGCGACGGGGCTGAGTCGCTCCTTGATGCAATCACAGGCATCTTTCACCGCTTGACCATTCAGGTCCGAACCGCTGGAGGCGGCAGTGGCAGAGGTGTTGGGCACCTTGTCGGTGCTGGTGGGCATGATCCGAAATCGCCCCAGATTGACCCCCAGGGCGCGGGCCGCCACCTGCAACATCTTGGTGTGCAGCCCCTGGCCCATTTCCGTACCGCCATGGTTGAGCTGAATGCTGCCATCTAGGTAGATCAAAATCAGGGCTCCGGCCTGGTTGGGGGTTTGGGAGGTGAAAGAAATGCCGAATTTAATCGGGCAGAGGGAAAGCCCCCGTTTGGTATGGGTATGGGTGGCGTTAAATTCAGCCACTTCTGCCTGTCGCGCCTCGAAGTTGGCGGTGGTTTTCAGCTCATCCCAGATCCGCTGAATCCGATTGTCTCGCAGCTCTTGGCCGTAAGGGGTGGTGTTGGTCTCCCCGGAGCCTCGATAAAAGTTACGCTCTCGCACCTGGTCGGGGGGCAAGTCCAGGGTATGGGCCACCTGCTCAATCATCTCTTCCATTACAAAGACCCCCTGGGGGGAGCCGAAGCCGCGAAAGGCGGTGTTGGAAACCTTGTGGGTCTTGACCACCCGTCCTCGCACCGCAAAGTCGGGTACGTAGTAGGCATTATCGATGCGGAGAATCGCGGCCTGCACCACTAGGGGGGACAGATCAGTACTCCAGCCGCCATCGGCAAATAGATCCACATCGACGGCGGTAATCAGCCCCTCACGGGTAAAGCCCACCTGGTATTGAGCCAGAAAGTTGTGGCGTTTACCGGTGAGGGTCATGTCTTGCTGGCGGTTGAGCCGCACCCGCACTGGACGCCCCGTTTTTTGGGCAGCGATCGCGGCGGCTGTGGCCATCAGGTTGGCCTGGGTCTCTTTGCCGCCGAAGCCGCCCCCCATGCGCAGACAGGTGACCACCACATGACTGCGGGGAACATCGAGGACATGGGCGATCGCCGCTTGGGTTTCGGTGGGGTGCTGGGTGCCTGCATAGACCTGATAGCTGCCGTCAGGAGCCGGAATCACCCAACTGGCATGGGTTTCGAGATAGAAGTGATCTTGCCCTCCCATCGTGACTTCGCCACTGAGGCGAGACTCGGCTTGGGCTAAAGCCGCTTGCGGTTCCCCCCGCTGCACGGCTTGGGGACCGCCATGGAAGCTGCGCTGGGCGATCGCCTCGGCCAAATCCAAGATCGGCTCCAGCGGGTCGTATTCAATCTCCACTTGCAAGGAGCCGAGCCGAGCCGCTTCCTCGGTTTCGCCCACCACCCAGGCCACCGCCTGGCCCCAATAACTCACCTTGTCAGGCGGCAGAAGCTCCTCATCGGCGACAATCGAGCCAATGTTGTTGACGCCGGGAATATCCGCCGCCGTCACCGTGGTGATCACCCCCGGCACCGCTGCTGCAGCGGTGACATCTAGACGCACAATCCGAGCATGGGCGTGGGGAGCCTGCACCGGCCACAAATGCAGCATCCCCGTAAGGGGGCGTTGGTCATCGGTGTAAATGGCCTGACCGGTGACATGGCCGATGGCGCTTTCGTGGCTGCGACTTCCTTTACCCATATCCCGATTCCCCATAGCGTTACGTCTGTTGCGGTGCAGCGACGGGAGCAGATCTCCATGCGCTTCAACTTAATTAGAAATCCCTGACCTGACTACGTTTCAGCCTTTTTCCCTCATCCCCAGCCCTTCTCCATTTGGGAGAAGGGAGCCGGATACCAGTCCCTCGCCCTCTGGGCTGCTGCTTATGCATAAAGTTGCTTGCTAACGGCTTCGAGTTATCTGGCCCCCTAAATCCCCCAATTCTGGGGGACTTCCGGCCTCTGACTCCCCCAAAGTTGGGGGTTGGGGGGCCTCGGAAACCGCAATGTCATTACCAATGTTTCTAAATGCTGATTTCGCCATTGGTATCAAAGTTGGGGGGATAAAGGGGGGCCAATGCAACATTTTGCAGTCTTCCAGAGATGTGCATACAGGTAGCCCTCTAGGAGAGGGATTGAGGGGGAGAGCTAGAAATCCTTGTAGATCCCTGCGCCTTCCTCTGCATCCTTATGAAGAGAACCTCAATGAGGCGCTTTCATAGAAGAATTTCTCGAACAGGTTGGCGACCAGCTGACGGCGATACCCAGCACTGGCCCGCAGATCCGAGAGGGGTGTAAAGGCATTGCATAATTGCAGCTTCACCGCTTGCACCGTTTCAGCAGTCCAGGGTTGACCGATTAGGGCCGCTTCGATCGCGATCGCCCGCACTGGTGTAGCCGCCACCCCGCCATAGGCTAGGCGCGCGAGAACGATGGTGTCGTTTGCGTCTAGATCGATAGTGAAGGTCGCGGCCACAATGCTGATATCGTCGGTGCCCCGCTTTCCCACCTTGTAAGACTGGCTCAGCCGCTGGGTTGCCCCTAGCGTCAGCGTTTGGGGAATGGTGATCGAGACAATCACCTCATCCGGTTGGCGCAGGGTTTGGCGATAGCCCGTGAAAAAATCGGAGATCGCCACAGTTCGCTCCCCTGCCGTACTGGCCAAGGTCACCGTGGCATCTAGGGCCAATAGCACCGGGGGTAAATCTCCAATCGGGGAAGCGGTGCCGAGATTGCCGCCAAGGGTAGCCCGGTTCCGGACTTGGCGAGCCGCAAACCAATGGAGCATTTCATCTAGGGCTGGAAACACCCCTTGGAGGCTGGCTTTAATCTGGCTGAGAGGGACGGCGGCCCCGATGGTCACCTCAGTCGCGGCTGATTCAATGCCGTGGAGTTCGCCCACCGCCTCTAAGGAGATTAAAACCGGGTACTGCTGACGGCGATGGGTAATTTCTAAACCCAAATCCGTGGCTCCAGCCACCAAAGTGGCCTCTGGGTGAGCGGCCATTAAGGTCAACACGTCGCTCAATTGGGTGGGGCGATAAAATCGCTGACCCTGACCTTGATAATCCAGGGCTGGGAGTCCATCAGCACCGGTTTCTGCCAGTTGGGCTTGCCAAGGATCCTCAGCATCCACCAGGGGCAAGCTTTGCAAGGCCCGCCGAATCGGCAAGTAGCCGGTGCAACGGCAAAGGTTGCCCTCCACGGCCAGATCATCCCGCTGGCCATCGTAGTAACTGGCAAACATGCTCATGATGAAGCCGGGGGTGCAGTAGCCACATTGGGAGCCCCCCAGCTCTACCATTTTTGCCTGCACTGGATGCAGCCCTGACTGGGCCACTCCTTCGACGGTAATGATCTGCCGACCGGCCATGGTCCCTAGGGGTATCAGGCAGCTATTCATGGCCTGATACGCTAAACCACCCTGCGCCCGCTCACCCACCACCACGATGGTGCAAGCCCCACAGTCGCCGTCGGCACAGCCTTCTTTGGTGCCCACCCGGCCACTTTGGCGCAGGTATTCCAGCAGGGTGAGGGTGGGCGAAATATTATCGAGGCTGAGGTGCTCTCCGTTAATGGTCAGGGTCAGGGCGGTTTCTAACATGGGCAAAACCTGCGATCGGGTGGAGATGATCGGAGTAAGGTGGTTTCAACCAAATCGCACCTCGGGTTTCGTCAGCCACTGTATACATTGCAAGAAAAAGGCATTTGTAGCCTGTCATACGGGATAGTAGATTACCGGGCCTGAGCGCCGCGCCTGATGCGAATTAGTCCGGCACAGATACTGGCAGTAATTTAGCTGAGGTAAGGGCTCTGATCTCTTCCTGCCCTAGAGAAGATTAGCGAGTTCTCTTGTCGCTATGGGCTCGTAAGGATTAAAAGTGGTGAAAGTCCTTGATGAGCTGCTCTGAGCCTGCACCTCTATGGTTGACGCAAACGAAATACCCTCACCAGAAGATTCAGAAGGAGTCCCACCAATCACTTATGGAGCGACCAGACAGGAGTCGATCAAGATCTCAAATATCAGCGATCAAGCGGCTGAAGTTGACTTGCTGGGATTTACGCCCTATGTGGAGGCCATTGCTGAGTTTTTGAGCAATGACGCCACTCGACCGCCGCTCACCCTCTCAATTGAAGGCGATTGGGGCAGTGGCAAGTCGTCGTTTATGCGACAGCTTCGGAGCAAACTGGAGCAGATTGAAAAACAGAAGCATGAGCCGATCTCGCGCAAGGTATGGTTCAACGCATGGCGGCATGACAAGGTAGAAGCGCTTTGGGCCGCATTTGCACTGAATTTTTTAGAGCAGATTTCTCAACCCCAAATCGAAATTCACCCCTTCAATCCCAGAACGTGGCGTCAGATTTTTAACCCCAAAAAATGGGAAGAGTTTGGCAAGATGCAGATTGGGGCACTCAAGCTATTTTGTCTGCGTTTCAATTGGCAAGAAAATAAGCTCGAAGCCCTTCGAGTTGCCTCACTGGGGGCATTTTTTGCATTGCTGGCGGCCTGCCTGCCCATCCTCTTCTTAAGTAGTGGAACTAGCGGGATTAATTTACTGTCCGATAGAGTCCTGTGCCGGTTGTCTGCTTCGGAAGAACCGGAATCTGCATCAGCACCAGTTCCTTCTTTGGCAGAACCAGTTGAGTCGGAACCCGCGTCAGCGCCAGCAACTTCTTCGGTAGCTCCGCCAGTGGACATAGAACCCAACTGCCTCACCGGTTTTCCTTATTTGCTGCTGTGGTTAGGCGGGTTAGGCGGAACCACAACAGGTGCGTTGGCTTTACTCGTTAAAGCAGGGGAGATCATGGGTGATCCGAAGAATGATCTGAAGCAATATCTAGAAAGCCCAGATTATGAAAACAAGGTCGCTTTCATCGAAAAGTTCCACGAGGACTTTGAGAAAATTGTCAGTGCCTATGTAGGTGAAGGCAATAAGGTCTATGTGTTTGTTGATGACCTGGATCGGTGTGAGCTGACGAAGGCCGCTGATTTGATGCAGGGATTAAACTTACTGATTTCCAATGACCCTAACCTGATTTTTATTTTGGGGATGGACCGAGAGAAGGTGGCGGCGGGAATTGCCCTCAAACATAAGGATGTGCTGCCCTATTTGTCCTCTCCAGCAGTGGTGCTGAATCAGGCAAAACTAGAGGACCAAACCAATTTAAAGGGCTTGGAGTATGGCTATGCATTTATCGAAAAATTTGTGCAGCTGCCGTTTCAATTACCCCGACCATCTCAACAAAACTTTGAGGATTTTTTAGTCACCTTACCGTCTTCATCAAATGCCATAAATAAGTATGAGAAAAGCCGCCGACGGCCCTGGTTTGACTACTGGCCTTGGCTATCCAAAACAATCCAAAGACGGTTCCAGATTAATTACTGGTCTCGACGGTCAAAAACAACCCAGCAATCTCCAAAAGAGCGAATTCAAATCCGGCTCAACCACTCGGACGAGTCGTTAAAAATGATCCTTCAGAGCATGAGAGATCCTCTTGAGGCACTAAATCTTGATGAACTTCAATCAAATAGTACTTTATCGAGCAAAACACTATTTGATAATCGGAAAACACTTAAACTAAGGTTTGCCAAGGATTCTATACAAGTACAGAATATCGTCTTAAAAGTTGCTCCTGCACTGGACTATAACCCGCGACGGATTAAACAGTTCATTAACCTGTTTCGGTTAAAGGCGTTTATTGCTAGTAATACCGGTCTGTTTGATGAACTTATCATGTTAGAACCCGGAGCACTACAGCCAGAAGATGCGGCAACTGGCGTAGATCATCTAGAGTCCAATAGTGAGGCAAGTACTGGAACTGTGACTGCGCCATTGACCCTAGAGCAGTTAGGAATATTTACGGCGCTTTGTATGAAATATCCGCTTTTGAAAGTGGATTTGGTGACTCATCCTGAACTCCTGCAGAGTCTACATCAATACGCAACGGATCAAAAAGCCTGGCATGCCACCGTGGAGACAAAGGAAATCAGCATTAGGGAGGCTACCGAATATTGGGGAAGCCATGGCCCGTTGATGCTGTTGTTACAGGTAGGCTTTTCCTCTGAGACCGTTAAACCACCATCATCCTCTGCCCCATCAAATAGCAGTCGCTTCTCTCATGATGATTTACATTCCTACGATTTAAGGAATGTGGATGCCAACAAACTGTTGCAAGTTTCGCCGCCTATGCAGACTATTGACCGGGTAAAATTGAAGTCAGAACGAGGCGTGGACTATCGCAAACTGCGAGCATTACTTCGGATAAAGGCTTGGAAAGCAGCCGATCTAGAGACTGTCAATATATTGCTGCAATTAGCTCAACAAGAAGGAAATGGATATGTATCAGCAGAAGAATTCATGGTATATGTCGCAAAATCAAACAAAAATCTTCCTAATCAAGACTTACAAACGATTGACCAGATATGGGAGAAAGCTAGTAATGGCAGGGTTAGATTTTTAGAGCGCAGTATGTCTTGGATGAGATTGGGCATGGGGCTTTTGCAGATAAAACAAAGTCAAAGTCAAAGTCAAAGCATATCCTTTCGCTGATCAGCTATGGGATAAAGTTAGTGATGGCAAGGTTGGATTTTTAGAGCGCAGTATATCTAGGATGAAATTGGCATGAGGCTTTTACGGATAAAACAAAGTTAAAGCATTTACTTGCTAGCCTGAGTTCCTTCATTTTTATTTTGCTGGTAAGCAGCGCAGTTATCTTTCCTCTTCAGAAAATAAATTGCGTCTTTAGTTCAACAACACCTAAGAAATTTTATCGGTTAATCACCTCTGAAGGCGATGCTCCGTTATCGACCAAAGCTACCTCTAAACTATGCCAATTCGGCTTCAGTATAAACCAGTGACCAAACCGGGAATAGAGTGCCGGAATCACCAGTAAAGTCAAAGCCATGGACGCAAAAATCCCCCAGCACCGCTCTCGCAAAAGCTGGAGGATTTTTACGTTCTGACTAAAGACTGACAGACCCGCTCAACCCTATTAGCCAAAACGGAGGGTCGTAAAGACAAATCGGAAGATAAAGACCGCTGCCAAAATCCAGGTGACGATCGAAACTTCGCTGGCCCGACCACTCACCAACTTGGTGAAGGGGTAGAAAATCAGACCCGCCGAGAGACCTGCCGCGATCGAGAAACCCAGAGGAATGAAGAAGATGGTGACAAAGGCAGGAATTGCTTCCGTCAGATCTCCCCAGCGAATGCTAGACACGCTGGTCATCATCAGTACCCCCACAATCAATAGGGCCGGGGCAGTGGCAAAGCCGGGAATGGCCTCAAAAATCGGCACAAACAGCAGCGCCACCAAAAACATGACGGCAGCGACCACAGCGGTGAGGCCAGAGCGCCCCCCTTCAGCAACCCCAGACGCCGACTCAGCGAAGGTGGTAACGGTAGAAGTACCCATGACCGCCCCGGCAGTAGTGGCGATCGCGTCGGCAGATAGGGCCTGATTGGCGCGGGGTAGCTCCCCCTTGTCATCGATATAGCCTGCCTGGGTGCCCACACCCATCAACGTACCGATGGTGTCGAACATATCCACAAACAGGAAGACCAGTAGCACCGCCAGAAAATCGATGATGTTGCTGCCATTAATGCCGCCCAAACCCACAAAGGCCTGACCAAACAGATTAGAGGGAAACGCCGGAATTGCAATGATGCCGGTGGGAGCCGCAGCCACCCCAAACACCCAGCCCAAAATCGCGGTACCGGCAATCCCCCAGAGCAAGGCCCCCTTAATCCGCCGAATCATGAAAAAGGCAGAGAGGAAAATGCCAAAGGTGGCCAATAGGGTTGCCGGTTGCGTAAAGGTGCCAAAGGTAGTTTTGGTGACTTCATTGGCCACAATCAGGCCCGCGCCCCCGAAGGCCGCATCCCCACTCAAGCCGATATAGGCCAAAAACATACCGATGCCCACGGTGGTGGAGGCTTTGATGCAGGCGGGCACCGCTGCGATCAGGTGACGGCGAATATCGGTGACGGTCAGGGCAATAAAAATCAGACCTTCAATCAAGACGCAGGCCATCGCCACCCGCCAGTCAATGCCCAGCCCTAAGACGACGGAATAGGCAAAAAAGGCGTTGGTGCCCATGCCTGGGGCTAGCACGAAGGGGTACTTGGCATAAAGGCCCATGACCAAGGTGCCGATCGCGGCGGTAATGCCGGTGACCACGATCAGCTCCCGGAACAGGTCCCCTGGGTCAGTCAAAAACACCGCATCGGACATGATCAGCGGATGCACCACCAGGATGTAGGCCATGGTCATAAAGGTGGTGAGCCCGGCCAGGATCTCCGTGCGGAAGTTGGTTCGATACCGTTCAAAATCAAAATACTCAGCAACTTTGGCCTGCCAGCCTGAATAGGGCGGTGGCGCACCCCCAGGCGTTCTTTGCCCCAGATCGATATCACTCTGACTCATAACACTCCTCCCGAAACTCGTTTTTCCTCACACCAACCCGCTGGGGGCACATCCAGCCCGATTCATGGTGATTCAGCAAATCAGCCCTGGCTCCACAGCCCCGCCCAATCCCGTCAGTTAGCCTGCCGCAATCGGTTCAGCCGACGAAGCGATTTTCATGACGCTATCGGGGCTTACCGATCCGGTTTGTCACATACAGCACAAGGCCGCGATCGCCCTTCCCCGTCAAGCCATGAATTCAACAGGCCAGATTAGTTCTGCATACTGTATACATTTGATTTTAAACAGACTGTGTTAGTCGCTACAGTCCTTGCCCTAGGGGAGGTTGCGAGTCTTTATCCTCCTAATCTTTCTCATGCGAAACCCCCTCAGATCCATGGATCTGAGGAGGTTTTGAGGTCGCAACTATAACTTTTGTGTCAGGGTGTTTGCTTTTCTATGGTGAGGATTAACCCCACTAGGGGCTGCCGTCCGCTAGAACCCGAGTCCTGGTGGTGCGGCAATTAAAGCCCCTAACCCTATTGCAAAAGCGGGCGTGATTAGGCTTGCTCAGCAAGGCTTTCACCGGTCACGGCACGCCCTACGATTGGTGATAGATCTGCTCTAACCAATCCCGCTGCTCTTCGCTAGAGGGGAGATAGGCATAGAGTCTACCCTTGGCGCTATAGCGACGCTGGGCGGGATGCAGGGTTGGGGCGCCGGGAGCCCTATGAACCATAAATCCTGACAGCGCTTGCCAGTAACGGTGTAGGGACTGCCAGAGGGTTTGGTCTTCAGGAGCCTGGAGTGAGGGATCGGAGGGTCTTTGCATGGCCAGCGCTAAATCTAAAACTGTATATTTGAATACAATTCTAGCGGATCAAAAGGGCCGATGTCGCTAGGGCGCGTCATCAACTATGGGTGAAAGCCTTGCTGGGCAAACATTACCGCGCCCGTTTCTATAATATTGCTAGGGGCTGAAACTGTTGCGCCACAAGGATCCTTGTTTTAATTGATGGCAGCCCCTAGCGTTGCCTGAATCTCTTGGATCACCCTGGCCTTGCTGGCCAGCAGATGAGATCGGACCGCTTTTGTAGCTACCGCCGGATCTCGTTGGGCGATCGCCTCGTAGATTTGACGATGTTCGAGCCGGATATCGAGCACCGATGGGTTTTGTTGGAGTGTCTGGATACGGAGCAGGGCCATGGTGTCGAACATCTGGTTCAGCAGCGAGACCAGCCGTCGGTTGCCAGAACTCTCAGCAATCAGGCGGTGAAACTGGTAATCGAGATCTAGCAGTTGCAAAAGGGTCTCAATCTCGGCGGCTTGAAAGTCTTGGGCTTCCGCTTGAACGACATAGCCTTCTAAGGCCGTGAGCTGGGCATCCGTGGCATGATTGCAGGCCCCCGCAACCGATAATTGCTCTAGGGCAAGACGGCAGTCGTAAAGTTCTGCCGCATCGGTGGCGGAGATGGTAATCACCCGCAACCCGCCATTGGTGTCCGCGGTGATCAAGCCTTCTTTCTGCAACTGCCGCAGCGCCTCTCGCAACGGGGTGCGACTGACATTCAGCCATTCCGTCAGCTGCGTTTCAATCAGGCGGCTACCGGGCCCCAACTCCCCAGTCAAAATGCCGGTACGCAAAGCACTGTAAACCTGTTCGTAGAGCGATTGGCGACGCTGGATCGGCGGGCGGGAAGATAAAGTCACAGACAATGAATCGGGTTGAACGAAGTCTTGTGCACTGTATACACTGTGTACCGTATACATCACGTTCCCATTGTATCTGGGACAACGGCCTCACATCTCCCCGATACCCTGCCCAGCTCATTTCTAAACCCATGGCTATTTACAGGCACCTATTGAGCGCCCTACTGCTGGCGATCGCGCTGCTCATCCTTGCCCCAGGAGCCAGTTTGGCTGCTGGCGCTGGCAACCAGGCCATTGATCAGCCCACCACCTTAATTGGCCCAGAGCCAGAGACCCAAATTGCGATTTACCCCAAGCCCGCGACCCGTCCCGGTCCGTTAGGGTATGGCATCAGTGGGGACAGTGTCACCGTATTGGAACAGGTCGGCAGTAACCAGGGCATCACCTGGGATGCAGTTCGCTTTAACAATCCACCCTATGCCCAGGGTTGGGTCCAGGCCGAGTTTGTCTCACTGCCAACGGCGGCTGAGACCGGTTCTAATCAGAAAGCTCAGCCCAATCGCTACCTCGGCAACCAGCAGCCCCAGTCGAAATCGCAATCCGGTTCGCAGCAGCAGTATTCACAACAAAATCAATATTAATGGCTGACAGTGACGTGAATTCAGCTTACGCCAGCCTGGTGGTAGAACACATCGTCCCCAGCGGCAAGGGGCTGGCCTTTCGCTGGTGGCACGCGAAGATAACGCGCAAGGCTAAGCGCTTTCAGGGCTATATCCGCACCGATCTCTATCCCCCCGTCAAAGGATCCCAATCCGATCAGCCCCTGAAGTGGTATTCCATCATCCATTTTGAGTCCCCCGACCTGCTGAAAAAGTGGCTCAAATCCCGCGATCGCGAAGCCTTGATCGAAGCAGGCCGCAAGGTGTTCGCCTCTTACCAGTTCATGTCCTTTGCCACGGGGTTGGAGGGCTGGTTTTCTCGCCAGACCGGCACCGAACAGTTGGGCTTTGGCCCCCCGGCTTGGAAACAGAATGCAGCGGTAGTCTTGGGCCTGTACCCCACGGTGATGATCCAGTCGGCGCTGTTTGGGGCCTTGGGGCTGATGCAGTCCTGGTCACTGCCCAGTTCAATGATTGTGAATAACCTGATTACCTCATCGCTGTTGACCTGGGCGGTGATGCCGCTGGTAACGCGATGGCTGGGGTTTTGGCTACAACCGGCCCATCAGCCCCAGTCCCAGAAGACTGATTTGATCGGGGCAGGCATCATTGCGATCGCCTTAATCGCGATGGTGCTCATATTCAATCTGGTTTTGGCGTAGGTCACTTGATCAGGACTTACGCAGTGGCATCCGGTTTTGGCCCCTTAATCCCCAAGTCTGGGGAAACCGGATGCCACATCCCCCAGCATTGGGGGACCGAGGGGGCATATGCGTAAGTCCTATTGGCATCAACAACAGAGAGAGCCTCATGGTTGACCGTGAAAATTGCCGAGCCGTTTCCCCCCAGAATTGATACCAATGGCGAAATACACAGACCGAAACATCGGCAGGGAAATCAACGCTTTCGAGGCCCCCCAACCCCCAAATTTGGGGGAGCAAGATCCGGTCTCCCCCAGAATTGGGGGATTAAGGGGGCCGACAGCACCTTTGCTACAGTGCAAAATATTTCGCCAGCAGTATCAGAATTGGGGGGCTAGGGGGGCGAATCATCCCATCATTAAGCAACGCCAATTCATCAATAGGGATCGGTTGCAGCATTGGGTGGTTGCTAGCCTGCGACGATTGATCGCGGCAATGATCGCGGCAATGATCTGCTGCGGCTGGCTCTTCACCGGGTCCGTGGCCTGGGCCGGCCCCCTGCCCCTACAGGTCAATACCACCGCCGATACTGGTGAAGGCTCATTGCGCTGGGCCATGACTGAGGCCAATGCCGCCTCCGATGCGGATGTGATTGATCTAAGCGGCATTCAGGGGGAGATTATCTTGCAAACGCCGTTTCCCCCGATTACGCAGCCGTTAACGCTTCTCGGCAACGGCATCACGATTAACGGCAACGATCACCACCGGATTTTGCAAATTGATCGAGGCGCAGTCACCCTAGAGGATTTAACCCTCACCCACGGATTGGCCCAAGGGGCCGATGGGGTGAATGGCGGCGGGGGCAGCGCGGGCATGGGCGGCGGTTTATGGGTAAATGCCGGGACCATACGGCTGAACCGGGTCAAGTTTTTGGAAAATCAAGCAATCGGCGGCCAGGGCAGTTTGCGAAGTCCCGTCCAGGTAAGTCTTTTGTCTGATCGGGTGCGCCTGAAGGGCAATCGCGGGGCAGTTGTGGGGGTGGATGGTATCAATCTGGCCGATCTTGATTCTGCCGATACAGATTCTATAGAAACAGACAATGCCGACCCGGCTGACCCGGCTCTACTAGAAACCCCTCGCCTAAAGATAGACATCAACCGCAGCCGCGAAAACATCAAAGCCAATCGCGGGGCGATCTCAGGCGTTAGCGGCGTGGGCGTGAACGGTATTGGCACCATCGCCTTTGGCGGTGGCGGTGGCTTTGGCGGCTTTGGCAATGCCGGTAATGGCGGCAACGGCGGTAACGCCGGGGCGAATGGCGGCAACGGCGGTAACGGCGGGGATGGCGGCGATGGCGGCGGCGGCGTCGTCGGCGGCGGTGGTCGCTGGGGAGATCAGGGCAGCATCGGCAGCGGCACCTGTGGCCGTG
>JBHJIP010000063.1:0-9218 GCA_050043365.1 Leptolyngbyaceae cyanobacterium | reverse complement strand
GTGGAGAGGAGGATGCTCCATGAGCTTAGTTCTAAGTTGGGGAACTTGAGCTTCTCATGGAGTGCCTCTTTCAAAAACCTCTGTCTCAAATGAGACTCACCTATTCAAAGGGGTTGCAGGACTTTTCTGCACCACTAAGCGTACCACTCTCAGAACTAGTATCATGAACACTTTCGATATTAGTTGTAGAAAGGTTTCCTTGCTTCCAAGTAACCCTTTTCTTGAAAGAGGAAACCTGCTGATAGCCCTTCGCTAAGCCCATCTCCTCAAGCCTTCCAAAGACTCTATCCGGCAAACCAGACTCAATATCCTTTTTGCCAGCATCAAAGTTATACCTATCTTCGACGTTGAATGTAACATCCATAGTCAAAACATCGTCACCATCCACACCTTCTTCGGCCCAAACCTCGGCACTACTCCATATGTGATAGCCACCAATGGCTTTCTGCCAGTTCTGTGTCTCAGGATAGGGGAGTCCACGATTCTCACTAGAAACTAAGGGACTTCCTGTAAATTTAAAACTTTGCGTGTCGTCAAGCTCTAACTGAGCGTAGAAATCTTCAGCCGCCAACTGTGTATCTCCGACAACAGTACCCAGCGCAATCTCCCCTGAAGGATCATCGTTAATATATTTCTCAAATGAGAATTCTCTAGTATCTCCACTTCCTTCAATGTAATGAACAAGTGCATCAGTTCCGTCCGGCATATACTCCGTCAAGTCTGAAAGAGTATTCAGATGATTGTTAAAACTTTGGATATGGTTGTTGTCAAATTCAGAAGAGATGTCATCGACAATAGAGGAAATATACTTGACTCTCTCATCTAATCGGTCTGCAATTGGCTTTGTACTTAAAGCAACATCTACAAGACGCGTAAGTTCTACAAGCTCACCTTGAACGATGTTTAAGCCGGCTTTCTCTAACCATGAAGGTTCTTGTGTCGTAGAGAAACCAGTATCCCAGTTGATATCAGGGGTCTCTGGTTCACCAATCTTATATTTTGCCTGTATTTCTGGATTAGAAGTGTGGAAGTCTCCTTCAACAATGCTTAGATGCTCATCAGAACTAATATCTGAGTCAGCTTTAGCTTGCCTATTAGAAACCTCTACAGTAGACAAGGATTCTTCTTGGGAAGAAATAGCGAAATCAGATGCATTAGTATTGATTTCATGGAAGCTATCGGCACCAGAATCAAATCCTCCGCCTAACCATTCCTTTGCAGACTCAGCCGCCTCAACAGCATAATCGGTAGCTGTGTCAAAGACTTCTTCTGCAAAACCGAAAGGATCGCTTGCAGCTTCATTGAATGTTTCCACCGCCGTGCTGGCATAATCAGACACCGTGTCCACAACCTCTACATGCTCGGCAATAGTCTCGACAGCGGTACTAGCGTGGTCAGATATGGCATCCACCACATCGTCGGCATAGTCGCTCACAGTATCAGTGGCAGCCTCAACGACCGAGGCAGCTTTGCCAAACCAATTGCCAAACATAAATCTTTCTCCCGCTACCAATCTGAAATAGGGACGTTACGGAAAGCTTGCAAAGACTATAGAGCCCTACTATCTAAGGCATAACTTCGTACAGGGTAGCTTGCTTTTCACTTCTACTGCAATTAGTGATGGTTGATTGGGTGCTGCCTAGAGTAGAGTCGACACGGCAACCATGTGAGTTAGTCGTCCATAGTAAATTTAGCCAGCCCTTATCGCTCACACGAGATGAATTTAAAGCCTTGAAACCCTTGCCAGGAGACGGCTTCAGATTTAAACCCAAAACCCATCTGTTAAGAGAAAATTACGTATCGGAATACTGACTTTGATGCAATGCCCAGTAGATGCCCTTTTTATTCATAAGGATTTCATGGGTGTCGAACTCAATGAGTCCCCCGCCCATGGCCAAGATTACATCAGCTGATTCGATGGATTTCAGACGGTGGGTAATCATGAAAATAGTTTTACCACCACAGTATCTTTGAAGGTTGTTGACTACTGTTCGTTCCGTTTGTGGGTCTAATGCACTGGTAGCTTCATCCAAAATCAGGATAGGAGCCTTAGAGAGAAATAGGCGCGATAATGCAAGCCTCTGACGTTGCCCGCCAGACAGCTTATTTCCTCTCTCCCCTACAGAAGTGTTGTACCCTTGCGGCAGCTTTCTAATAAATTCGTCAGCATTGGCTTTAACTGCGGCATCCATAGCATCCTCAACCGTAGCTTCCGGATCTCCAAGGACAATGTTCTTCCAGACAGGTGCATCAAATAGAAAATCCTCTTGAAGGACAACGCCAATCTGCTCACGGAGAGATTCCAGATCAGCGACTTTTACATCAAACTCATTGTCCAAGAGAATAGAGCCGCCATTAGGTTGATACAAGCCCAGTAGAAGTTTTGAAAGCGTACTCTTTCCTGAACCACTAGGACCGACAACACCGACGAACTCACCTGCATTCACCTCAAATGAGGCACCTTCTAAAATAAAATTCTGCACATTTTCATAGCGAAAGGAAACCTTGTTGAATTTAACTTGGCCTCTCAAGCTAGGGATTACTATTCCCATTTGTGGAGATGTTTCTGGAGCCCTGTCTAGAATATCTCTCAAATGCTCTATGGAAAGTAATATTTGCTGAAAGTTCTGCCACAATCGCGTCAGCTTTAATAGGGGAGCAATGGCTTTAGCCGATAGTATTTGGAATGCGATGAGGCTACCAATGCTGAAATTAAGATCAGGGCGGTTTATGATAAGCCCTGCCCCTGCCCATAAAATCAAAAGGCTAGAAAGGCTAGAAAGGAAAGTGACAATTTGATTGCTCGTCTCTGAAATAACCGTTGCATCAAAACTTTTCTCAACATATTGAGCAAACAAACTTTCCCATTGATCTCGAACATCTCTCTCTGCAGTATGCGCTTTAACCGATTGAATTCCAGATATAGCTTCGACCAAAAAGGATTGACTTTCAGATCGTTTGTTATAGGTCTTATCTAGCGCTTTCCTTAACCAGGGAGTCCAAATCCCGATTACTGTTATAAATAAAGCTAAAATGAAGATAGATATCGATGCCAATCTTGCACTGATGTAAAACATTAATGCAAGATATATAAAAGCAAAAATTCCATCTATACAAGTTGTCAATGTACTTGTGAAGAATTGGCGTACCTTCTCCAATTCCTGCACTCTAATAACAATGTCGCCTACTTTTCTGTTGCCCTCAAAGTAATTGAGTGGCAGGCGGAGCAAGTGACTGAAAATTTGTGCGGAAAACCCTAGATCTAGACGTCTTGTTGTAAAGTTAAAAATAAGGCTTCTCGATATATTCAAAGCCATCTCAAAAATCGCAACGCCCAAAAGGCCGAAAGCCATCACATTGAGTAAAGAACCATTCTGCTGGCCAATTGACTGGTCAAAAATAACTCTTGTGAATAGTGGTGTTGCCAGGCCAAGGATTTGAAGTACAAAAGACGCAATTATTATATTTGTTAAATCTTTGCTTTGACGTTTAATTGCTGGTATAAACCAATTAAGATTGAATTTTTCTTGAGCCTTGGACAAGTCTACTCTCAGAAACAAGCCATCCCACATCTCCGACAGTTCGGCTTGTGATAATTGCTCGCACTTTTGGTGTTGATTGTAAGGATCAGCAATGATCAGCCGACTCTTCTTGAAGCCAAAAGCTACTACCCAATGATTCTCATCGCCTCTCAGCAAAAGAGGAAACGCCAACTGTTTTAGCTGCTCCCATCTCTGTTCTGGAGCAATTCGAGTCAGTCCTTTCTCCAGCGTTAACTCAAGCCCTAATCTTTCCCCTGCTTTCACTAAGTTTGACGGTTTTTGTCCTTTTAATTGATACTCTGCCCATTTCAAATTAACTGGGTTCTGCAAGTATTCCGACACTATAATTAAACAAGCAGCCCCTGTTTCCTTGGTAAGACTTGCTGTAAAGGGGTAATTTTCTTCGTAAGGAATTCTGGAAGGATTGGGCTGATATTTTGCATCTAGCAAGGCCCAAAATAGTTGGAGATCGGGCGATAGAAGATCATCCCATACTTCTCTAGGCCAACGAACCACTATTACTTCATCGTCAGATGCAGTGATTTCCAAGCCTGACAAGTCAACTAGTGACCCAAAAAGATCTCCAGATCTAAGCGTCAATAGTTTTCGACGGTTGCTCGCATTTCTGAGCGTTGCACGGCCTGAAACAATGCAATACTGATGTTCTGATTGAGATATTGGCCAAAGCTTATCTCCTAGGGAAAAAGACAGTCTTTCACCATGCTGCTTTAACTGTATCTTTTGATCATTAGACAAAATGGAAAGTGGTTTATCTCCCCATCTCAAAAGGTCTGAAGTTTCAATATCAAGCATTTAACTCTTGGCCCATCTCAGTTGCAACCATCTCAGAGAAATCTGTGAGCCACCGTTTGAAGTCTTGATTTTTTACCATCTCATTTCTTTTCTCTTGAATCCATATTTCGAATATTTCTTGCTGCAAAATATCTCTTACTTCATGATCTAGAGAGGATTCTAAATACTGTTCAAATTTGCAGATAAACCAACCTTTTTGAGTTCGAAAAGGTTCCAGAATATCTCCTGGACTAGATGAGTTGATCATCACCCTTAAAGATCTTGGGAGCCTTCCGAAGCTAACTGGCTTCATCATGATCTCCTTAAATCTTTGAGCTGAATTGATCGAATATTTTTGAACCGCACAATAGAAGTCTATGTCTTCTTCTAATATCTTTTCGTATATTTCTTCTGCTAAAGTCTGCTCCTTTAAGACTATTCTCGAGAAAACCACTCTATCTAAGTACTTTTTGTTCTTTATGAAATACTCACTGAGATTATCCTGCTCAGAAATTAATTCTTTTAACTTGTTGAGTTTGTGATTGTAAGAAATCTGAACATGGAGACTTAGCTCTGTTGAGTCATGTTTTTCTATCCAATCCTCTGCTGATTTAAACTTACTAGACCTTTCGTCAAAAAAATCTTGCTTTGCTTTTTCTATGTCTGAAAGAGTGACATCAAGGTTTCTATTGTCATCTAGCTCCTTCTGCACTATGTATGCTCGAATTAAGTCTTCCCAGAAAGGTCCATCTTTTCTTCCCAGGAGGAAAGATGCCAATATGTTTTTTGTTGAAAAAAAATCTTCTTGTATGCTACCCAACATATTCTTCCTAAAAATCGATATTTTCGGGAGTGCGGGGAAAGGGAATCACATCGCGAATATTGCCCATCCCCGTCATAAACTGCACCAGCCGCTCAAACCCCAACCCAAACCCTGCATGGGGTACGGTGCCATAGCGACGTAGGTCCAGATACCACCAGTAATCTTCTTTCGGTAGGCCCGCTGCTTCCAGGCGAGGCTCCAGGACCTCTAGGCGCTCCTCCCGTTGGGAACCGCCAATGATTTCACCCACCTTAGGAGCCAGCACATCCATTGCCGCCACGGTTTTGCCATCATCATTGAGGCGCATATAAAATGCCTTGATTTCTGCTGGGTAGTCCGTCACAATCACCGGCTTCTTAAAGATGCTCTCTGCCAAGTAGCGCTCATGCTCAGACTGTAAATCAATGCCCCACTCCACCGGATAGGTAAAGTCTTGATCGGCCTTTTGCAGGAGGTTCACGGCCTCGGTGTAGGTCAACCGCTCAAAAGCTTCATTGATGATATTTTCTGCCGTGGCCAAGACGCTGTCGTCAATGCGCTGGTTAAAGAACGCCATGTCGTCTTCGCAGTGGTCCAGCACAAACTGAAAGACGAACTTCAGAAAGGCTTCGGCTAGGTCCATGTTGCCTTCTAAGTTGCAGAAGGCCATTTCGGGTTCCACCATCCAGAACTCGGCCAAATGGCGGGACGTATTAGAGTTCTCGGCCCGGAAGGTAGGACCGAAGGTATAGACATTGGTGAAGGCCATGGCCATGATCTCGGCTTCGAGCTGGCCACTCACAGTGAGATAGGCGGGCTTACCAAAAAAGTCCTGGCTGAAATCGACCTGGCCCTCAGCGGTTTTGGGTAATTGGCTGAGGTTGAGCCCGGTCACCGTAAACATCTCCCCAGCCCCCTCACAATCGCTGGCGGTGAGGATAGGGGTGTGCATCCACAAAAAGTCTCGGGACCGAAAAAATTCGTGGATGGCTTGGGCGCAGGCATTACGCACCCGAAAGACGGCTCCGAGGGTGTTGGTGCGCGCTCGCAAATGACCAATCGTCCTCAAAAACTCAAAGGAATGGCGCTTCTTTTGCAACGGATAGCCATCGTCGGCACCGCCATAGACCGTGACCGTTTCGGCAGCTAGCTCAATGCGCTGCCCTTTGGCCGGGGACTCTACCAGGGTGCCGGTCACCGCCACTGAGGCCCCAGTGCTGAGACCCTTGATTACCGTTTCATAGGCTGCCAGGGTGTCATTCACCACCACCTGTAGCCCCGCCATGGCTGAGCCATCGTTGACATTCAAAAAACTGAGGGACTTCTGCTCGCGCTTGGTGCGCACCCAGCCATGGAGGGTGACGCGCTCTACAGGGTTGCCGTGGTGCAGCAGGTCTTTGATGGTTCTCAGAGTCATGGAGTCTGTCGTGGGGGGCCGGTGATCAGGATAGCTCAGGACTGTTGTCCCATAACCCAGGTACACCGGGTTAGATTGAGACGGTGTACCACCGGTCAGCCTCCGAAAAGCCCTGATTTTTGGGAATGTTTCGTTTGAAGCATTAGAACAAGCTCACAATGACCCCCCAAACAAATCCAGAGACTTGATTTTGTACTTATTCATAGGCGGACTGGTCTCAGGGTTGACGGTTATCGTTATTTGGAATCTCCGCCTACAACGATCAGAAACGGCACTTCAGAAAAAGGAAGCCCACCAAAGGGCGCTGTTGGCAGCGATTCCAGACTTGGTCATTCGAATCAATCGCGCGGGCATTACCCTGGAGCTGACCGCCCCTGCCAACTTTCGAGTGCTGGGTGAGCATCGCGAAAATTGGGTTGGCACCCATGTCTCCCATGGGCTATCGCCTGAGCTGGCCCAAAAGCGATTAGATGTCATTGCTAAAGCGTTAGAAACGCGTTCCATCCAAATCTATGAACACACGCTGGTCCTCGATGACCAGATTCAGGTTGAGGAGGTTAGGGTCGTTCCCTATAGCGACGATGAAGTGCTGTTGCTGGTCAGGGATATCAGTGATAGCGCACGGCTTGAAGCTGAGCGTAAACGCGCCGAAGAGCAGCTCAAGCATGATGCCCTTCACGACGGGCTTACAGGCCTCCCCAATCGCAACCTACTCCTGGAGCGCCTTGATCTAGCACTGAAGCGGGCCAAGCGCCATTCCGACTTTCAATTTGCAGTGCTGTTTTTAGATCTCGATCATTTCAAGGTGATCAACGATAGTCTGGGCCACTCCGTGGGGGACGAGCTACTGATAGCAGTGGCCAACCAACTCAAGACCTTCGTGCGTGAGACCGACATGGCGGCTCGATTGGGCGGGGATGAATTTGTGCTTCTGGTTGAAGAAATTGAGGGTTTATCCGAAGCGATTGTAGTCGCCAAGCGCATTCTAGAGTTGTTTAAATCCCCGTTGGTGTTAAACGAACGGCAGGTCTTCACCAGTGCCAGCATTGGTATTTTGACCCGGGATATTAACCATCGCACCGCTGAAGATCTGTTGAGAGATGCCGACTTGGGGATGTATCGAGCCAAGCAGGATGGACGAAAGCAATATGCTATTTTCGATCCCCATATGCATTTGCAGGCGATGCAGCGGCTGCAGTTAGAAAATGAGCTGCGTCGTGGGTTAGAAAACCAAGAATTCGTACTCTATTACCAACCGATTATTTCGCTCGCGACTGGGGCTATTCGAGGTTTTGAAGCTCTGATTCGTTGGCAGCACCCCGAGTATGGCCTGGTTATGCCAGGGGAATTTATCGCTGTTGCCGAAGAAACGCGACTAATCGTGCCGATCGGACGGTGGATCTTGCAAGCTGCCTGTGCACAAATGGCCGCTTGGCAGGTTCAGTTTCCTGAGCAAAGCCTACGCATGAGCGTCAACCTCTCGGTGCAGCAACTGCAACCGAAACTGCTCGATCATCTTGATAGCGCCCTAAAGCAAAGTGGCCTGCTCGGTGAAAGGCTGGTTTTAGAAATCACTGAGAGTATGCTGGTGCGCAATCTTGAAGCTACCGATAGTTTGCTCAAGCAGCTCAAAACCAGAGGGATCCATCTCAGCATTGATGACTTTGGCACGGGCTACTCTTCTCTCAGCTATTTACACCAGCTTCCGGCGGATGCGCTCAAAATTGATCGCGCCTTTGTTAGCCCTAATGAACGGGATGTCCGCAGCCAGACAATTGCTGAATCGATTGTGGCGTTGAGTAATTTACTGGAGCTGAACGCGATCGCTGAGGGTATCGAAACCCTTGAGCAACTGCAATGGCTGCAATCTTTGGGCTGTGAACTGGGCCAGGGCAATTGGTTTTCGCGTCCCTTGCCAGCCGATCAAGCCACTATATTTATCAGTCAATCGCTGTCCAGTTTCAGCTACGAACAGCCCAATGCTTAGAAAAAGCGCCGTTTCCCATTGAAGCTTCTCCAGTGGCGGTATTTTATGGAGGGCAAAAATGAAACGGTTACTAACGTTAGGGCTGTTGGTTGGCCTAGGGCTCTTGCCCACTGCGGCAGTCGCCCAATCCTTCGGAAATTCTTCGCCAACCCTTAATGCTGATCAAGCCTCGGAGATTCGCTCCAATTCCGATATCCGGGTTGATGTGAATGCCGACCAAGTCAGAACGCCCGAAGCCATTATTCACGAATATGCTTTCATCGGTAACACCGACGAAATTATCGTAATTTACCTCGACTGGCCCAGAGGGCAACCCACTCTGCATCTTTACGATCAGACTGGTGCCCTGGTGGAAAGCCGATTGCCTTACCCTGATCGCACGGTGATGACTGAGTGGAGAGGCAGCCATCGGGCCTTTCGACTGCCCAATACGGGTGAGTATCGCCTAGTGCTTAGCCATAACGGTTGGGGCACAGCGGCTCAAGGCGGATTTGACTTTCATCTGCAGGTGCGGGCCGCGTCCGAGTATGAGCAACTGAGTATTCAGTTCGCGCAACTCTCTGACGAGCAACGGTACGAAGATATTTTGCCGGTTTTAGCGGACATGATGGCGCTAGCGCCCGAGCAGCCTCGCCCCTACCTGTGGCGTGTGTGGACTTATGCTCAGCTCGCAGTATC
>JBHJIP010000062.1:0-35216 GCA_050043365.1 Leptolyngbyaceae cyanobacterium | reverse complement strand
GTGCCGCCAACCCAGATATTAAGATAGAACGTACCCCTGCTGGAGAATTAGATAATATGTCGCCCACGCGTGGAGAGACCGGTAGAAGCAATGCTGAGCTATCTGCCGATTTTGTCACTTGGAATCGACGCACTCAACTGGGGGTGGTTTTTGACTCTTCGACTTGCTTTAAGTTGCCGGGTGGTGGGGACCGATCGCCGGATGTGGCTTGGGTTGAACAATCTCGTTGGGATGCGTTGACGCCGGAGCAGCGACGCAAATTCCCGCCGATCTGCCCGGACTTTGCGTTGGAGTTGGTTTCGCCGAGCGATCGCCCTTTAATGGTGCGAGCCAAGATGCAGGAGTATCTCGGCAGTGGGTTGCAGTTGGGTTGGCTGATCAATCCTCAGGACAAGCAGGTGGAGGTTTATCAGGCTGGGCAAGATCCGCCTGAGGTGTTGGAAGCGCCCATGACGCTCTCGGGGGAGCCGGTTTTACCAGGTTTTGTTTTGAATTTGGCTTGGTTATGGTGAATCTACCGAGAGGCTGACCTGCACTACGATGGCTGATCACTGATTGAGCGAATCCAAAAAGGCTTTGAACTGATCCAGATCCGCTGAATAATGCTGCTGAAGTCGTTGGGCCTGGGTAATGACGATCTCCATGCGTTGTGGATCGAGTTCGATGGTGTAGGCATTGCGGAAGACGTGGCGAAATCGGCGGAGTTCGTCTAAAGCCTGGTAGGCTTCGACACTCAGCAATTTTGGGCGAAATCCTTCAACATCAAGGGTCATGCGTTTGAGCAAAAGGGCATGCCACTGACTGCGATCGCTAATCTGATTCTCAAAGGTTTTTGCGACGTTGAGGCAGATATTTTCGAAGGCGTTGTACAGGTTGTGGAGGTAGTACCCAGCTAAAATAGCCTGCTCGGTCGTTGTGATCGCATCAGCGTAGTTCGCCAGTCGTTCGTATAGGGACTCGATTTCTTTGGTATCAGCGTCAATGTTCGCTTTGAGCAGGGCGGCTTGGGGATTCATAGACGAGTTCTCCGGTTTGGCGAACGACATCGGCAAAGTGGCCAGGTTGATTGATTTCTCGCAGGTCGATCGCCCAATAGGAAACGGCGGCCTCTAGGTCGCGCCAGAGGGCAAAGTAGGCAGCGGCATCGGTACCGGCTACGGCAATATCAATGTCTGAATAGCGGTGAAAGTGGCTGGGTTGGGTAATGGAGCCAAATAGGTAGACCTGAGTAATGGTGGGGTAGGCGGGAATTACCTGACGAATGGTGGAGATAGCTTGGTCGCGGGTTTGCAGGCGCAAGGCTTCGCGGGCTGCGTCTTGGATGACAGCACGTTGGTGGAAGTTATCTCGACAGCGTTGAAGATCGAACGCCATGGGTTGTGGGCTATTGGTGCCCTCAATTATAAGAAGTTGTTGCTTACGACGTGTTTGAATTGAGCACGGCAGCGACCATACCCTTAGTCACGGGTCAGCGCTATAAGCTTGATGGGTGGTCTGTTCTTGGGTTGAGGTTGGCAGCATGGCGGCAAGAGACTTATTCCACGATGCTGTTAGGTCTGGTCTAGAAAAAGAGCAGTGGCAGATTTCCAGCGACCCCCTTGAACTAGATTGGGAAGAGGTCAAAGTAAAAATTGATTTGGCGGCTGAGCGGTTGATTGCGGCTGAGCGAGGGCAGGAGAAAATTGCCGTTGAGATTGTGCAATGGATAAGTTAGAGCGCTATCGGGCCTGTATTCAAGCGTTGTTGGAGCAGTATGGGCAGGTCAAGGCTCAAAATGAAGCGGTTGAGAATGAGCTTGTCTTTGACACCGTTCGCGATCATTACCAACTGATGCGGGTGGGCTGGAATGGCCTCAGTCGGGTCTATCACACGGTGCTTCATTTCGATATTAAGGAAGGCAAAATCTGGCTCCAGCAGAACACGACGGATGTGGATGTTGGGCAGGAATTGATTGATGTCGGCATTCCGAAGGAGGATATTGTGCTGGGGTTACACCCGGCTTATAAACGGCCCTATACGGGGTATGGAGTGGCTTGAGAGGCAAGGGCGTATTTGGGGAATTAATCCTCTGGATTTCCATCGGGGGTAGTGGGCAGGATTAGGCCTCGGACATAATCCTCTGTGCTGGCGATGTAGGCGATCTCCACGGTTGCACCAGCCCGAATCACAAACTCGCTGGCCCCGACCTCTGTATTCGGGTTACCCCAGTCGTAGGTATAGCCCAAGCCAGTAAAGGGATAGGCCGTCCCCACAGATGCCCTAAATTCGGGGGGCGCTTGCTCTAGGGTTTCTGCAGACCACAGATCGCACTGGGTATCAGTGGGGTCTGGATCAATGCAGGGGCGGAGCAGATCATCGGGGTGAACCCACAGCTCGACAAAGGTCCGGGACTCGCCCCCGTCGGGGAGCAGCCCCAAATATTGCCCTAAACGTTCTGCGAGGGTCTGCACCGTTAGCCCTGGTGTATAGCTGGCACTCAGCAGAAACGCTTTCACTTCTGGGGCAGCGGTGACCCAGAGGGCGTAGCTGTCTGCCCAGCCAGTCACATTAAAAGAGTCACCGATGCTCTGGCAAGCCAACCCATCAGGAAAGTCGGGATGGCAGGATCGGGTCCAGGCCACCATCAACACGCGGCCATCCTGCCAAATCAAGGCCGGATTATCGGGGCGAATTGGGGTTAACCCAGGCCATTGTTCACAGGCTTGGGGGTCGGCAACGTCTTGGAGGGCGGTTGCAAAGGTGGGGCTATCGACCTCTGGGCTCAGGCATGGGGAATAAGGCTCAGTTTCCAGCTCCATCGCTTGGCCTGAGGGCAGCAACAGGGCTGGCCCCGCAAAGCTAAGGGCTGATGCCACAAGGGCGATCTGAAGCGTCGTCATTATCGGTTTTAAAGGCCAGCGGCTTGAAAAAGCGTCTCAGCCGTCAGGGTCAGGTCTGGGAACGTCATGGAAACGATGCAATTGCTCCCCCGAAACTGTCGCAACTGATATTCACCCTGCTCTAGGGTGTACACCGACACTGTGGGGGTTTTGGGAGAGCCGATGTAGCGCATTGCGCCCACGGCTAAGTAATCGACAATCCAGTACTCCAGGATGCCGAGGGCTTCGTATTCGGCCAATTTATAAAGGTAGTCATCTCGCCAATTGGTTGAGCTGACTTCTACAGCCAGTTGAATCGGCTCTTCCAGGGCAGCATAAGCTTTTGGGGCGGAAGTCCAAACGGCTTTGTCAATCACACTGACATCAGGGGTGCGGCCTTGGACCAATCCATCATCCCGTCGAGTCTTGACTGATGCAAAGCGTGAAATCTTGTAGTTGAGCGGTGTTTGCCTGACTTGATCACGAAATGCGTCGTAAATAAAGTCAGCGACATCATCATGGGCACGGGTCGCCATCAATTGAACTCGCTCGCCGTTAATTAATTCGTAGCGGTTGCCATCGTCTGGATTGGTTTCCAGAAAGTCTAAAAAGCTGAGGGGTGGGCTAATAGCTTGGGTCATGGGAAGCGCTGTTCTCAGCTATGGGGGCAGCACAATATCGTGACTCTAGTGTATCGATCAGCGCGATGGGCGGTGGTGAAGGTGATGGCTTGATAGCGAGTCATGGTGTCGCCGTTGAGCAAAGCTAATAGTTTTACGATGCGTTGGGGCTATGGGTGAGTTGATTGTGTGCCGTGAAAATCCCCAATTGCAAATCCAAAATCTAGTGGGTTAGGAGGGATTGCGGTTGAGGAGTTGGGTGAGGAAGGTTTGGGCTTGAGTTGCACTGCTCAGAGGGTGTTTGAAAAGTCGGGGCTGGCGTAGCAATTTTGATCCTGAACAACTTTTCAAACACCCTCTAAGAGATGAAGACATCCTGCAGCGGGTTCATGGGGCAAAATTCAACAGACGGCAATTGCCCGCGAGTATATCAGGCAGGTTGTTGATCCCAAGATCCCTCGCCATCAGCCACGATCTCGGCGATATGTTTTAACACCCGCAGCACCCGCGCCAAATCATCATCCTGCCCCAGTACAAACTGCTTCGACCGGGCATACAGTGGAGGTTCCGCAGCGATTAATTTAAGAAAAACAAAATCCGTCCCATTGGTGACCAATCCATAGAGCGGTGGATGGGGGTGTGGCGCGGCCAACATATAGGCCAATGCCTGGGGAATGGCCACCTTGATCGAAAACTCTGCTCGCTTGGACTCGATCACCAAAACCCAGAGCTGATCCTTCAAGACCAGCACATCAATCCGACCCCGAACCAGCAGATTCCCGTCGGTGGTTGCCAGGTCCGTCGAAGTCTCTGTGGTCACATAAAACGGGGGCAGCATCAACCCAGCCAAGTCCAGGAGTGGTGCAACCACAGCCAGTTTGACGGTGTTTTCCAGGACGCTCCGCTGTTCCAAATTGGCCATTACCGCCTGCACACGCTCTAGGCGAGCCTGTTCTGCCGTGGTGAGGTGGGGCAAATCAGCCTGCCATTCAGGGAAAGCCGCTGGGCTGGGAGCGAACTGTAGCCCAAACCGTTGCTCTAGGTCGTAGAGCGTGAGTTGATCTGCCGCAATTGTGTCGCCCATAATGTCTAAGGTGTTAATTATCTTCGTTCAAGTCACTTTCAGACGGAACGGGGGTGGGTTCTCCATTCACCAGCGTGTAGCGGGTATCTGTCCCGTCGTCATAGGTGAGATATTCCTCAAGGGTTAGACGTTGCTGCGCTACGGTCATATCAGGCCTGTTTAGGCGGCTCTTTGAT
Source organism: Leptolyngbyaceae cyanobacterium (assembly GCA_050043365.1). Lineage (GTDB taxonomy): Bacteria > Cyanobacteriota > Cyanobacteriia > Phormidesmidales > Phormidesmidaceae > PCC-6406. The sequence continues at coordinate 30,478 of JBHJIP010000062.1, read as the reverse complement.
TGTACTTGGGACTCTGAAATGAACGTTAGAACCCTTGCTATCAAGAGATCGCCACCATTACCGCGTCACCAGCTCATAAAACGCCAGCACAACTTCGATCACAATCAGAATCACGATGTACCACTCCAGCCGGTGACTGCTTTTGCTCTGTAAGAGACTCAAGGAGGTCTCTACGGTTCTAGAGACGAGGGTCAGCTTTTGCTCTAGGGTCACCAATCGCTCCCGCAGCTCATATTCATCTTCCAGGCGTAGATAGAGGCGATCCAGCCCAGGGTGGTCCCATACGGGATCGGGCTTTTCGCCCACCTCGACCGTGCCAAACATTTTTTGCTGAATCAGCAGCGTGCCGCCAATGTAGCTAAGCAGCTCCTTCTCCTTCGGGGGGCGGGGGTTTTTGCCTTGAATGGCGATCGCAAAGGGTTTAATCCGCTCAAAAATACCGGCGATTTCGGTTTCGTAGTAGTCCAGCACGACGCTTTTGCCCAGGGCTTCAGCCACAATCTGGAGGCGTTCCACGCTACAGGCTTGGAGCCAGAGAACGTCATTTTCTAAACGCTCCTTAGCCTGGGGGCGAAAAGCCAGTCGGAGCTGCTCTGAAATGGCAGACTCAAGTGGTTCACGAATATGGGGCTTCAGGGTCTGGAGCAATGCCCCTGCTTCTTCCTTGCTGAGGTCAAAGGTAACGATCACGCCGTACCGCAGCAGTACCGCACAGCCCGTTGCCCCAGCCCGCACAATTAAAGGATTCGTGGCGAGCAAAGGCTCGGGCCAGTCTAGAGCTTTAAGGGCAAGACGCTCTCCCACGATGCTGGCTCGGGCTGAGATAGTCTCTTTTGCAGACCAGTCCAAACTGGCTGTAGGTATTAGGGTTTGCGAGTCAGGGTTTTGGACAGAAATGTCGTTGTAGGAAACCATGCTGTGGATAGAGGATGTTAATGAGGTCAACCCAGAGGGACTCATGTTTTCTTTGCCTGTTTCTCAACATACTGTTGGTGTTCCTCACTGGCTAGCCAATAGGCGGTAGCGGGCTCGATTTGGGTGACGATCGCCTGGTCATAGCACCCTGAGGTGTCTAAGACCGCTTTGGCCCGACGGGCGATCGCCCCCTGCTCTGGGCTGTGGTAGAAAATCACCGACCGATACTGCTCACCGCGATCTGCCCCCTGGCGATTGAGGCTGGTCGGGTTGTGAATAGTCCAAAAGGTTTCCAGCAGAGCGTCATAGCTGATCTGAGCTGGGTCATAGATAATCTGGGCGACCTCAGCATGACCCGTAATGCGTGAGAGCACGTCTAGGTAGCAGGGGTTTTCGAAATGGCCGCCCATATAGCCCACGGAGGTTTTAACGACTCCTGGCACTTTACGGAATGCGGCCTCTGTGCCCCAAAAGCAACCGGCACCCAAGGTGGCGTATTGTGTCTGGTGATTTTCCATGGGGAGCCCATCCATATCGATAGATCGCTAACATTTTCGTATCGACTTTAAATTCTCTTTCGAAATCATGCCTACATCTGTTGCGGCTGCGCCCAACCCGCTGACCTGGCTTGCCAATGGTTTTCTGGCCATCAAACCCCTAGCGGCCCTCGCCAAAAATCGCGCCCGCACCATGATGATTGACCGGGCCGAGTCCATCGGGGTGTATTGGCGTGACGAGGTCAAACAGCTCAATGCTCGGGGTGAAACGAACGACTTTTCAGCCCAGTGGCAGCAGGATCTGGCCGCGATTCAAAACCAGGATTTGGCTTATCCCGACTACTACACCACCAGTTTCCATGCCTATGCAGAAGGCAACCTCGGGTGGCAACCCGCCATGGAAGTCGAGGTTGCGGCCAAGGCCGTTCATGCCCGTATTTGGCCTGAAGCCGGTGCCCAAGGGGATGCCAAACTCCGCCAAAGCTACCACGATGTCCTGCAAGCGCATTTGCCCAGCCCACCGAATCAGATTGTGGATCTAGGGTGTAGCGTCGGCATGAGTACAGAAACCTTGCAAGCGCTCTTCCCCAAGGCTCAGTTAACCGGGGTCGATCTATCGCCTTACTTTCTGGCCGTTGCCCAATACCGGCTGCAGCAGCAGACCGCTGAGACGCACCCCATTCGCTGGCACCATGCTGCGGCAGAGGCAACCGACTTACCCGCCAACAGCTTTGACCTGGTTTCTGCCTGCCTGATGTTCCATGAGCTGCCGCAATCAGCCGCGATCGCCATCATCCAAGAAGCCCGACGATTGCTAAAGCAGGGGGGGCACCTCACCATCATGGATATGAACCCCAACTGTGAAACCTTCGCGAAAATGCCGCCCTTTGTTCTGACTCTGCTCAAGAGCACAGAGCCCTATCTGGATGAATATTTCAGCTTAGATTTTGAGGCTACGTTCCAATCAGCAGGGTTTGGGCCGCCGATTGTCGTCAATAACAGCCCTCGCCACCGTACCTTTATTGTCGAAGCCCTGTAGGGCAATTCATCCAACTAGGGGCTATTAAACACACCCATAGATTCAGCTCACAAGTTTATGGATGATTGCCCCTAATGCGATGTCAAGATCCAGAGCGTGTGTAGCGTGGTGTCGAGGTTACAAGACCCACGGTCTCGGTTAATCTACATTTCGTGGGTCGCACTACGTTTGACCCACGCTACATACTCCAGTTTTCGCTATTGACAGACCCTAGGTTCACCTAAAAGTTTTCTAAAATCCGCTGCACAATCTGCATGCCGGTCACTGCTTGCCAGCCAAACAGACCCACCAGCACTACATTCAAAGTGATATGGGTATAGCGGGCCGCATCATTGCCTTTTTGCATAAAGGGCACCAGGGCTGCAGACGTGGCAATCATGCCAGTCATGCCCAAGCCTGCCAGCAAATGAGGGCCAAAGAACAGCTTGCCATTGTTGATGTAGGTAACGGCCATGCCGCCTATATTGCCCAGCACCATCAAAGCCAACAGTGCTGAACCCCATTGGTTATGGCGCAGGTTAAACTTACCTTTAATGAGTTGCTTCCTCTCATCTCCTTCAGCGCTACGGGTGCGGCGAATTTGGATGCCGAGGTAGAGGGCATAGACGGTGATGCCCAGCAAAACCCACATCATCAGCGGATGAATAAAGTTAAGCCAAGGTTTGATCGGATCGAGAGGGCCGAGGTCCATAGTGATACCTGCCGTAATACTGCTTTACAAAGATTATAGATTTCCCCCTCCTCTGGAGCTAGGGGCTGTTGTCAATTAGAACTTGCATTCGATAATTCCATCCAGCTTTGATAAGGGCCTCTGCCTGTACAGAACGTTTTTAATTGCTTCGGTGGTTGCCATGGGCGTTTTTCGTCGTTTTCTGAGCTTGGGACTGATCAGTCTGCTCTGTACCCTCGGGTTTGCGGGCGGTCTGACGCTCAGGCCACAAGCTTGGGCCTATCAGGGAGAGCCCACGTCACAACCCGCTGCAATGGATCAAACCCCTGACCTGGCAGGGGCAGCGGATTTAGAGCCCATTGATGCAGGGGTTGAGACGGGCGATGCATCCAGCCCAGCCGAGGCAGAGACCCTAAACCTGCCGGACTTTGAGCCGCGCTTACCCGCCGAGAGTTTAGAGCCCCAGGACCGCATGGGCGATCGCCTTGATCCCCAATCTTTATCGCTCGAAACGGCGATCGATATCCCCAAGTTGTCTCGCCGACAGCAGCTCCTGATCACCGCTGACGAATATTACTTGGCGGGTGCCTACGCGGAAGCCGAGGACATTTATCGTCAGGTCAAGACTGATCTGTGGTTGCCGGATACGCTGCCCGCCAGACCCGAGCCCATTTTGGATGTGGCTGATTTACCCCCTGGGGGGGCAGTGTATTGGCGCGAGGCCAATCAGGGGATAGAGCTGGGGTTAGCCCACCGCACCCGCGTACCGCTGCAACTGCTCGTAGACAACTACCCAGAATTTATTCCAGGGCAAGCACTGTATGGACGCTACCTGATGGAGCAGGGTGAACTCGAAGCCGCCGATGCGGCCCTGGATAGCGCCTTGCTGCTTTACCCCAGCCAACCGGACCTACTCAAAACACGGGTTGAGGTGCAAATGGCGCTGGAGCAGTGGATTGAGGCGTCGATCACTGCGCGGCAGTTCACGATTCTCAACCCTGACCATGCTGACGTGGCGGCGATGGCGGCTTTGGCCGAGAGCAACCTAGATCGCTTCCGGGGCGAGATGAATGCCCAACTCACCCAAAACTTTATCGGCAACTTAATTACGGGCACGGCTGGTTTTGTGCTGACTGGTGGGCTCTTTGGGCCTTTTACCGCCGTCAACTCCGCGATGATTTTGATGCAGGGGGAAGATGCCATTGGCGAGCAGGTCGCCGAGCAGGTTAAGGACCAATTGCCCCTACTCCAAGATGCTGAAGTGACAGAATACGTCAACCTTATGGGCCATGACCTGGCTCGATTATCGGGACGAGACGAGTTTGACTATGACTTTTATGTGCTGGATGACGACGCCTTAAATGCGTTTGCGTTGCCTGGGGGCAAGATCTTCATCAATTCTGGCGCGATTCTCAAGACCCACTCCGAAGCAGAGCTGGCTGGACTCGTCGCCCATGAAATCTCCCATGCGGTGCTCTCCCATGGCTTTCAGATGGCCACTAACAGCAATTTGCTCAGTAGCTTGGCCAGCTTTATCCCGATTCCAGAAATTGCCAACGTAGCGGCAGGCTTGGCCATTACCGGCTATTCCCGGCAGATGGAGCGTCAAGCCGATGTCCTCGGCACCCAGCTTTTGGCCACGGCGGGCTATGCCGCCGATGGGCTCCACAACCTGATGGTGATCTTAGAGGCTGAGGTGGGCGATCGCGCTGGCATTCAGTGGTTTTCGACCCACCCCGCCCCCGATGAGCGAGTCGCCTATCTGCAGCGGATTGTTGAAGCTGGCGGCTACAACCGCTACGCCTACGAGGGAGTCGCACCTCACCTTGCAGCCCAGGCCAGAATTCTCGCCCTTCAGACTAAGCGCCGCCACCAAGGCTCTTCCCCTGCATCAGAGTCAGTCTTAGATCCCCGGCCTTAATTTCCTCTATGGTTTGGATAAATCAGGCCAAATTAACCCGTCTATGGTCTGATTTGGCCGCGTCAACGCATCTCGAAATGTTGCAATTCTTAAATCTCTGTCTCCCTATTAGCCCCGTCACCATTGATAGACTAATGGGGATTTATGAGATGCCCTATCGCCCCTGCTTTGCGTAACGGGTAAGGCGATATTTTGATTCGGTTACTGGCAAACCCTTGTGCTTAAACCAGACTCAAATCAGGCTTTGGCATCTCCAGCGCATACTAGAGGACCCATGGTAGATTCCCTTAAGAAACCCACCTTTGAAGAAATTCGGCCTGGGGTCAAAGTGCCTGCTCAGGACACCATCCTGACCCCCCGGTTTTACACCACAGACTTTGACGAGATGTCTGCTATGGATATCTCCGTCAATGAGGATGAGCTGCAGGCCATTCTAGAAGAGTTTCGCACTGACTATAACCGCCATCACTTCGTGCGGGATGCTGAGTTTGAGCAGTCCTGGGAGCATATTGACGGCGAAACCCGTAAGCTCTTTGTTGAGTTTCTAGAGCGCTCCTGCACCGCTGAATTTTCTGGCTTTTTGCTCTATAAAGAAATGGGTCGTCGCCTCAAAACCTCTAGCCCGGTCTTGGCAGAATGCTTCAACCTCATGTCTCGGGACGAGGCCCGTCACGCAGGCTTTTTGAACAAAGCCATGTCGGACTTTAATCTGCAGCTTGACTTGGGCTTTTTGACCAAAAGCAAGAAGTACACCTTTTTTAAGCCTAAGTTCATCTTTTACGCCACCTACCTCTCTGAAAAGATTGGCTATTGGCGCTATATCAAGATTTACCGTCACCTAGAAGCCCATCCCGAAAACCGGATTTACCCCATTTTCCGGTTCTTCGAAAACTGGTGTCAGGACGAAAATCGTCACGGTGATTTCTTCTCAGCCCTGATGAAATCTCAGCCCCAGTTCTTAAATGACTGGAAGGCCAAGCTGTGGTGCCGCTTCTTCTTGCTGTCGGTCTTTGCCACTATGTTCCTCAATGATTTGCAGCGCAAAGACTTTTACGCTTCCATTGGGCTGAATGCTCGTGAATACGACGTTGACGTCATCCAGAAAACCAATGAGAGTGCCGCTAAGGTGTTCCCTGTGATCCTGAATGTCGATCACCCGGAGTTCTTTAAGGCGCTGGATGCCAGCGTTGCCTCCAATACGAAGATGGCAGAAATCGGTCGTTCTAGTCAGCCTCAAGCGGTGAAGCTGCTGAAGAAGCTCCCTCATATTGCGGCGATCGGCTGGCAAATGCTGAGGCTCTACCTGATGAAGCCCATTGATGCCGTCCAAATGCGGACTGTGGTGCGCTAGGTTGCGATTCTACAAATAGTCTCTAAAAGACGGTTCCTGATGGGGCCGTCTTTTTGTGGTTTTATAAACTGGCGGAAACCCATAAGGACATGTTTTCGATGGTCAGTCACCACAGATTAAGGCAGTGCTTGAACCACAGCGGTGTCCTGGCAATACTCTTATGGGGCGGCACTGCTTGGGCTCAGGATTCGAAGGCACCGCTGTCTCAATCCTGTCATGACGCTGCTTTATATACAGACCTCCTAGATCCGAGCTTTCTAGAGACTTCACCCTGCAAGGCGATTCAGACTGCTGAGGTTTCACCAGAAACGCCCAATGAGCCTGCCTCTGCGTCAGCCACCGATCCAGCCCTACTGTCGGCAGCACCTTCAAATCGCAACGATGAACCATCGAGCGCGATCGCCCTGACCGCCGACGGCGATAACGCCATTGATGTTGACCCAGAGCTGATCGAGAGTAGCCCCGTCTTGCAGCGGTGGCTGGAAGAAATTCCGGATGTGGCCACAGACATTAAGCATGACCCCGCCTTTCGGACTCGGCTGCGGCTGGGCTATGCCTACTTCCCGTCCAATGACCAAACCAGTGGGTTTCAGGTGGGCGTACAAGACTTGTTTATAGGCCGCACGCCTCTGACGCTCAGCGCTGACTATAGCCAAAACGGGCGGGGCGATCGCGCCAGCTATGGTCTAGATGCCCAATATTACGTTTTGCCCTTGGGCAGCTACGGTAACTTTGCGCCGGTTCTGGGGTATCGCCATCTAGAGACGCCGAACTATAGCCGTGAAGGGGTCAATGTCGGGTTTCGGGTGGTGCTGATTCCCTCACGAACGGGTGCAGCCGATGTCTCGCTCACCCAAAGCTGGGTTGCACCGAGTACGGATGAAGAAGTGGGGCTGACCACCTTTTCTGTGGGCTACGCAATTACGTCTCAGTTACGCATTTCAACCGATATTCAGACTCAAAATACTGAAGTGGGGCAAGATAGCCGGGTCGGCGTTCTCCTGGAATGGATGCTGTAGGTCTCGCTAAATTGGAGGGTCTAAAGACGCCGCCAAGAGGGCTGCTTGGGTGCGATCGCGCAAATCCAGTCGATTCAAAATATGGGTGACATGGTTCTTGACCGTCCCCTCTGAGATGTATAGGGCGCTGGCAATTTCGCGGTTGTTAGCGCCTTTGCCAATTAAGGCCAGCACCTCCTTTTCACGGGGGGTTAGCTCATCAAAGCCTAAGGGCAGGTCTGCTGAACTTTTTTGAGCAGGCGGTTGGGCGACAGCCTGAATCTTTTGAAAGATGCCCGGTCCAAATTGGGTATAGCCCCGCTGCACCGCCCGAACCGCCTGGGCCAACTCCTCTGAGGGCGTATCTTTGAGTAAATAGCCCACAGCCCCCGCCGCTAGAGCCTGATGCACCAGCTCGTCATCATCAAAGGTCGTCAGGACCAAGACTTTGATTTTGGGATAACAGCGGTTGAGTTCGCGACTGGTCGCCACGCCATCCATCACCGGCATCCGCAAGTCCATCAAGACCACATCAACCGCATCGGGCGTGGTCAACTGGGCTTGGATCACCGCTAAGGCATCACGGCCATTGGCCCCCTCACCCACCACCCGAATATCGGCCTCAAGTTCCAACAGGGCGCGCAACCCCTGGCGAATAATCGCTTGATCATCCACTAGCAATAGGCGAATCATGACGTTGGCCTCGGGAGCGGAAACCAAATCCGCAGCGCGCACCCCTGTCCTGGGTTGCTATTGAGGGTCACAATTCCCCCCATGGCCTTGACCCGCTCTTGGATGCCTTGGAGACCGAAGCCGGTTTGATTATCTTGTGGCACAAATCCCTGGCCATTATCCTCAATTTCGAGGGTGATGCCTGCCTCGGACTGATGCTGGCAGCGTTGCAGCGCAATGACAACAGTCGTTGCCTGAGCGTGTTTACAGATATTGGTCAGGGCTTCTTGCACAATCCGATAGATGGCCGCCGCCAATGCAGGCGACATGGAGGGGACGATCACCCTCAGGCTGGGGGTAATGCCTGTGGTTTGCTGAAACTGCGCGACCAATGTGGCGATCGCCTGGTCTAAAGACTGGCCCTGGAGGGGATCGCTGCGCACAGCGGCAACCGCCTGACGCACATCATTCAGGGCATTTGTCCCTAACGTCTTGGCCTGTTGCACAAAGGCTTTGGCCTGGGTGGGATTCCCCTGCCACAGTTTTAAGGCCCCTTCCAATTGGATATTTAACCCCGTTAACGAATGCCCCAATGAGTCATGAATCTCCCTGGCAATGCGGCTGCGTTCCTGGGCTAGGGCAAGAGACTCAATTTGGGCTGCTGACGCCCTAAGCTGCGCATTGGCTTGGTGCAGCTCTTCTCGACGCTGGCGTTCTGCCAGGAGCGCATTCACCGTCAACAAGACAAACACCAGCAACACGGCAAATAAAACGGTGATGTTGACTTGCATCCCCATCAGCAACGGTACCAAGCGGCGCTCTGCCCAGGGCGGCAGGCGATCGAGGCGATCGCTAAAGACCCTCAACCTGACCTGCACCACCCCAACAAACAAGATAAAAGAGGTCGCTAAAACCAGCAGTCGCCCAACCATGCCCACCATCAGACAACTGCGCGTGAGTAGGATGAGATAGAGGAATGCAAAGAGTCTTAATCCAGCTAACCCGGCCTGGGAAGCCACCAAGATTAAGATAAATTGCCCCAAAATATGGAGGATGGAAAGACCTAAATTTCGGGTTGGCAGACACAAGCCTAATGCGCCAAAAATCAGCAGACTCGCCAAGGCCAGGCCGGGACTCGCCATGCGATCAGGCAGAGGAGCGGGGGTTAATTCACTAAAGATGGCGAGCGCCAAGAGCACCCATTCCAAATGCAACAAGAATGGAAACGGGTGATTCTTGGGGCGAATCAACGCAGACAGAGTCATCGTATTCGTTTTGCGCTTTCACTATGAAAGCGCATCTGCTGATAGGAAAGACCATGACTAAAGTCACGGTTGCACCATGACCCTAGCTTCAGGTGATGAACAAGCTGAATTTCTAGGATGGAATCGTTTCAAGCCACGTTACTGATTTGGAGACAAACACAATGAAACGCTATCTAAAGCTTGGCCTACTCGCATTAGTCGGCGCAGCCACCCTGAGCACCGCAGCGATGATTAGCCAGCCCCAAGTGGCTCAAGCTGAGCCCGGTCAAATTTTTCAAGAGCTGGACCTGAGCGAAGATCAACAGGATCAGATTCGAGCCGTCTTTGAAGACCGTCGCAGTGAAATTGAAGGCATCTTAAGTGAAGAGCAGCGGGAGCAATTTTTTGAGACGCTGCAAGAAGATCGTAATTTTCGCGAGGCGATCGCTGCAGCGGATCTAACGGATACGCAGCGGGAAGATGTCAGAGCAATCATGCTAGAGTCCCGAGAAGAGATCAGTGAAATCCTTACGGAGGAGCAGCAGGAGGAACTCCGTGAGCTGATGATGGAGCGTCGTCAGCAACGGCGCTAGGGCAAGTGCCTAGCCCATGGTTCGCCATGGGCTAGTGGTCTGTCAGCTCTAAGTTTGTAGGTTGGGTGGCGCAATAGCAAAACCCAACACGGCCCATGGTTGTTGGGTTCCACTGTGTTTCACCCAACCTACAGAACTGAAACAGGTCTTGCTCTGAAGGGCCAATAGCACTTGGTAAACCGGGGCTGTAGAGCCAGCCTTGGCAGTTGGGAGGAGTGTCCTATTCGCTCAGAAATTTGACCAAAGCCTCTAGTTTCTCCCAAGCCGCACCGCTGGCGAGAATATCGCGGGCTTGGTTGACGCCAGATGCGATCGCCTCCTCCAAATTCTCCCCCTGAGTCAGTCCCGCCACCTTCAGTGCCAGCGCCGCATTCAAAATCACCACATCCCGCTGGGCGTCAGTGCCTTTGCCCTGCAAGACATTTCGCAAGATGGTGGCGTTTTCATCCACCTCGCCCCCTCTGAGGGCCGACAGATCCGCTTTCGTTAAGCCGTAATCCGCCGGATTCAGCACTGCCGACTGGACGCTGCCATTCGCCACAACCGCCAAATCGGTGGCATCCCCCAAACCGGCCTCATCCAACCGTTCTCGCCCGTGCAGGACGATCGCTTCGGGCAATCCCAACTGGTTCAATGCATTGGCCATGGTGGTGATGATCGCCGGGTCGAAAACGCCAATCACCTGACCGGTGGGGCGCAGTGGGTTCACCAGTGGCCCCAGCAGGTTAAAGACGGTGCGCACCTTCAGGGTGCCACGTAGGGGCGCAACCGCCTTCATGGCGGGGTGCCAGCCTCGGGCAAACAAAAAGGTCACCCCAACTTCTTTGACCGCTGCTCGAACTTTGGCTGGGTCGGCACCTAGGTCTACGCCCAGCGATTCGAGCACATCAGCGGAGCCTACTTTGCTAGATGCAGAGCGGTTGCCGTGCTTAGCCACCGCTATCCCAGCCGCTGCCGCCACAAAGGCCACCGCTGTCGAAATATTAAAAGTATGGGAGCCGTCGCCACCGGTGCCGCAGGTGTCGATCATTGGGCTGGGCATCGTCGGATCTGCCGCATCACCCCCCAAGGACTGGCCCTGGAGCACCCGCGCCATTCCGGCCAGCTCATTGGCAGAGACGCCCTTCGCCTGAATTGCCGCCAAAATCGCCCCGGACATAATCGGGTCGATGGACTCGGTCAACCAGCCCCGCATCAACCCTTCCGCCTGATCCATGGAGAGGGACTGACGGTCAATGAGCTGTTGCAGCAGGGTGGGCCAATCTAGGCTGGTTGCGGTTACCACGGTAGTCCTCTCAATCTCAAATGCGGTCTAGGTGAATATATAGCACCCAGTTGAGACATATGACGATATCCGTAGGGGCTGGTTTTGTGCCTGCCCTCCGACGATCGCCCGGCTCAACCGGTTGGTTCCAACCAATGGGCAGGCGATCCGAAAAACCCTTGCCTCAGCTTTCGAACAATTCCAAGAAATCTGTCCGAGTTTGCTCAGCTTCTAGCTCCGGCCCGTACCCTAGCCCAGCGGCTTGCCCTGCCATGTCTTCATCAGTCAGCTCATCGAAGACATTATCAACGTCGTGGCAAATCGCCCAATAGAGACCGTGGGACTCTAGGGCAAAGCCAGGTGGGTACTCCCCTGGATTGATATGGTCGAGAAGATATTCGTCACCGTCTTGGTAAATGACCAGTGGCCGTTGAGTCGAGCACAACACCAAGGTTTCTGACGGTTGAAAACCCCATCTGCCGGGTTCCGTGCCTTCCATATCGACGCTAAAGGTGACCAGCTCGGTTGAATAGAGCAGCTCACTGCCCACCTGACGCATCAATATGGTGAAGGTGTAGTAGGACTCGACACATTGCCCCATCCGACAGTTGGTGGTCAATGGGTTGATATTGCCCTCGTAGATCGCCACCTCTAGGGCTTCTTCCCTTAAGGCCTCGACCTCTGAGTCCGGCGGCACTGCCTCGGGCTCAGCTTTAGGCAGTGCCGGTGCATTGTCCTGGGCAGATTCCTGGGGCGCCACTTCTGGGTCAGGACTCTCTTTCTCCGGTTTATCTTTGAGCGCGGTTACGGTGTCCTGCTCCTCAGGTGAGGCGTCTGTAGATACTGGCGTACTGGGCGAATTGGGAGCGCTATTACAACTGGCGATTACACCCGCCAAAATGCCGATGCAGCTGATACGCACAAAACGATTTTGGAATACCTTGCCGGTTTTACCCACCATTGCTGAATCAATCACGATATCTAGATGCTTTACAGACTGTCAGCTTCAAGCATTCCCAAGGCAACCGAAAATATACTCTTGAGGGAAAAAAGGGTGAACCCATGCTACTTGTGGCTTTGGCCACTTTGCTTAAGACACCGAGTATCTTCCTGGTGCTTTGCGTAGAAGCAAAGTGGCTCGCAGTCTTGTCCTAATTGGACTGGCGACTGCTATACGCCTTCAACCCTGAGCCATTAACGTGCCATTAAGTGGTGTATTCCGCGTTGATGCGTACATAGTCATAGCTCATGTCACAGCCCCAGGCCTGCCCTGTTCCTGGCCCAGTGCCGACGGCAACCTGGATGGCGACCGTATCGGTTTTGAGATAGTCCCCCGCCGCCGCATCCACAAGATATTGGTTCGCTGCAGCCCGATCAAAGGGTTGGGGTTCACCGTGATCCATCAACACAATCTCGCCCAGTCGAATCGATAAATCGCTGGCGTCAAACCGGACTCCGGCTCGACCTGCCGCACCGGCAATGCGGCCCCAATTGGGGTCGCGGCCAAAGATGGCGGACTTGGTGAGGGATGACCCGGCAATGGTGCGGGCAATGGCGCGGGCGGCCTGATCATCGGGGGCTCCGGTGACGGTGACATCGATCAAGCAGGTGGCCCCTTCCCCATCGCGGGCAATAGTCTTGGCCAAGTAGACGCAAACCTCGGTGAGTAGGGCTTCGAGGCGATCGGCGGCGGGACCGGGCTCAGTAATGGCGGGGGTGCGGGACTGGCCGTTAGCGAGGGCCAGCAAACAGTCATTGGTACTGGTGTCGCCATCTACGGTGATTTGGTAGAAGCTACGATCGGCGGCGCGGCGCAGCATCGATTGCCAGAGGGGCGGCGACACGCTCGCGTCACAGGTGACGAAGGCCAATAGGGTGGCCATATTCGGGTGAATCATCCCTGAGCCTTTAGCGATGCCCCCGACCCGCACCGGGCGACCGTCCATTTCTATTTCTAGGGCGATGGATTTGGGCACCAGGTCGGTGGTGACAATCGCCTGGGCGGCGGCATCAGAACCATTTCTAGAGAGGGCTGCGACGGCTTTTGGAACGCCAGCGGTCAGGGCGGTCATATTGATTGGTTGACCAATTACCCCAGTGGAGGCCACTAGGACGGATTCCGGGGCAATATTTAGGGCCGTGGCCACGGTTTGGGCGCTAGTGACGGCATCTTTCCAGCCTTGGGGGCCGGTGCAGGCATTGGCCTGTCCGGCGTTCACCAAAATCGCCTGGGCGGCGGCTTTGGCTTCGAGGCGTTGCTGGCAGTAGTCTACGCAGGCGGCGCGGACTTGGTTGGTGGTGTAGACCCCTGCCGCGATCGCTTCGGTTTCAGACACAATCAGAGCCAAGTCACTGGCCCCTGAGGGTTTCAGCCCCGCCGTAATCCCCGCCGCCTGAAATCCTTTGGGCGCAGTGACGCCCCCTTCAACCACCTGCCAATCCGCCATCGTCTTTGCCCCGCTGCCAAACCGAAACCTGATTATAGGATCCTGAGTTGGCAGGCTAAAACTGGGACTGAGCCGAGAAAACAAAAAGGCTGATTATTTTTGGGGCTGATAGCGCACCCAACCAGCAAATACGGCGCTAGTCGCAAACATCAGCAGACTGTAGATGGCGGCGGGAATGGCCATGCCGGGGCTATTCAGAAAGGTGGGGGCACTGGCGATCGCGATCGCCAGCGTGCCGTTTTGAATGCCCACTTCCACCGTGATTGCCTTGGCTGTGGGTTGATCCAGGTTGGCAAACGTGGCGATGCAGTACCCCAAGGCCATGGTCAGCACATTTAGGGTGAGGGCAACCCAGCCCACTTGGATAAAGAAATCAGCCACGTTGGCCCGCTCTTTTAGCAGCAGGCCAAAAATGATCAGCGCCAGGAAAAACAGCGACAGCCACTTCACCCATTTCTCGATGGTGGCGGCCAGCTTTGGCGCATAGTGATGGATTGCCATGCCGATCGACACGGGGATCAGGGTGATCACCGCGATTTGCAGCACGGTGGTCAAGAACGGGAGTTGCAGCGCCACCGCTTCCCCCATGAAATTTGCCATGGCCAGGTTGACCACTAAGGGGATAGTAAAGACTGTAAGCAGACTACTGATGGCGGTCAGGGTAATCGACAGGGCGATATTTCCCTTGACCAAGTAGGTGACCAAATTCGAGGTGGGTCCCCCAGGGCAGGCCGACAAAATCATTACCCCGACGGCTAGCTCAGGGGTAAGGGGAAAGAGTTGGGCCAGCACAAAGCCCACGACCGGCAGCAACAGCAACTGCGCCCCTAGCCCCAGCAGCACCGCTTTGGGGCTAACAAAAATCCGCTTAAAATCAGCCACGGTGATGCCGAGCCCCATACCCAACATGATGATGAAGAGGGCTAAGGGCAAAAAGACGGCGGTTAAAAAACTAGACTCCATTGGGGTCACCCTTCAGACAAGACTAAAACCCCTGGACTGGATTGAATCGGCACTAAATCCAGCACGTCGAGTTGAGCACAGTACTGCAAGTCGGCATCTTGGTTGAGGCGCAGTAACCGTTGCCCGTGGCTGGCATGGTGCATCAGATCTAGCAGTTGGTCTTGCCATTGCTGATAGAGACTGACCGAGGCGATCGCCGAATCATTGCCCGCTAACGCCTTGAGATCCTGCCCCAACTGCGTGGCCAACCGTTCAATAATCGCCCCAGCGCAAACCGTATCTTCGAGGGAATAGGTGCCTTCCCAGCCAGAGCCCACCAGCCAAACCGTTTCGGGCTTTTTTTGAATCAAAAAATCGACCACGGCCTGACGGGTGGTCAGTGCTGCGGTCAGTACCATCGGGGCCTGTTGAATGCGCTGCAAACAACGAGTACCGTTCGTCGTGGTCATAAATAAGCGCCGCTGGGCGGAGCGCTCCGGCGTATGGTCCAGCGGTGAGTTGCCCAGGTCAAACCCCTCTACTTTTGCGCCACCCCGCTCCCCAGCCAAGAGCCGCTCTTCTGGAGCATATTGATTGCCCGTCTGCCGCAGCAGCTCCAAATCACTAAAGACGTGAATGGCCGTTACACCCACCTTGAACGCCGCCGCCATGGTCGAGGTGGCGCGCAACACGTCGATCGCGATCGCGCAGTCGGGGACGGCCCCATCGGGAACTTCTTCGGGGGTGTGGTAGACAAAAAATTTCACTGGCTTGGGGAGATCTCCAAAGAGCTGCTGACAATTTTCCACTTTACTGGGTGATCTTCCCAAACCACGGCCTAGAAGGACGCTTTATTTGGCCGCAGCCCCTCACGGTGATGCAAAAGCGGCATCAGGTAAGCCCCAAGACCGACTCCCGCCAGCCAACCAAATAGGGTCATTCGCACATTACTAACAGGCCACCAATCAAACCCCTGCAGCGCCAGCTCCGCCGGATAAATCATGCAGAGGGCAAAGGTAATGCCAAAGCCGACTAGACCATATTGATCGAGCCAGTAGGCGGATTGACCCTGGTCCCGACGATAGAGCAGCCGCATCATCACCAGACCCATCACCGTGCCATAGCAGCGCATACAGACCGCCATGATGTGCGGGGGCGATAGGGCCAGCCCCAGCTCAGGTTGAGGGCACACATTCAAGCCCATGGTGTAAATGATCTGGGCAATCTGAGTCAGACCGGGCAAACCAGACGCCTCTAAAAAGGGGGCTGCAGGGGGGCCACTCACCAGCGCCAGCAGCACCAAGTCCCCGAACCAGCTTTGCCAGGGACGGTGGCTGAAATAGTTCGATAGGGCAGCGACAGACAAGGTCATGGCAAGAATGGCCCGTTGGCCAGGGCGCTAAACTCTGTTGCCAATTGTAAACAACCTTGGTTCACCTGTCCCCTAAGGCTGGAAATCGCCTAAACAAAGGGGCTGATATCAATAAAGGGTGATGCCGATGAAAAATTCGGCTTATCATAAATTGCCCCAAGGCTTAGCCGCTGAAGCGTTGCATTTACCCATGCCCCTAGGGACCATTAGCCTTTAGACAAGGCTGTCATCGATCTCTTTACCCAGTTGCAGGGGTGCGTTTTGCTCGGTTCAAGTCTTGCTAGCTGGCAGGACTCGCTTTTATAGGACTTCTTTGCCCATGACCCGTTTGCGTTCGGCCCTTAGTTCCCCAGGGCGTCGATTGGCCCAGATTATCTTGGGAGCGATCGCCGGGGTCGCCACGATGCACGCTACCGCTTCCGCCGAAATCATCAGGCTGGGCTTTGACTTCTTCGAAGAACTGCCTACCCTCAGCGAAGGGGAGCAAGCCACCCTCGATACCCTACAAACTGTCCGCATCCCGATCATCCTCAGCAGCGTCAGCCCCAATGGCGAGTACCTGGTGGTGGCGACCCTCGATCGCCTCAGCCAATCAGACTGGCGCGTGCAGTTATTCAACCTCCGCACCGGTGAACTCGAAGAATCCCTGGCCCTAGAGTACGAGGTATTCAGTCCGACCTTGCCGATTCAATGGATTGACATCACCACGATTCGGTTTGTCCAAGAAAGCTTTTTTGGTCCGTGGGAGATTGTCTCGATCAATCGCGTCACCGGCATTGTGTCCCACACCATCGTGTATCCCACGGAAGAGGAAGCCGGTGAGATCTTAGGGGCCGCCCCTGACTTTTCAGGCTTTGCCCTGCGCGTTTACGAAGAAGAGGAAGATGTCATCTACCTGGTCTCCCTCGGCTCCCTAGGGCGGATCGAGGTGGCCCGCATTCCCTCCGAGCGCAATATCCAGCCTCCCTCTTGGTCCGAAAATGGTCAGCAGGTGGCCTTTGTGACCTCTTCAGTCGAGGAGCAAAAGCTCTATGAACGCGCTCCCTTCAGCCCCAACTTGGCAGACCCAGTCAACCAAGATGCCCTGGGGCGGACGCCTCCAGAGAGCAATATTTTCTTAGAAGAAAGCGCGGTCAGAATCTATGATTTGACCCAATCCGAACCCCTACAGATGGAGCTCAGGGCCAATGATGACCCCGGTCACATCATGGCTGGGGGTGAAAGCAGTCCGGCAGGGGAGCGGGTGCTGGTCAAGTATTACGAACCCGGCCAAGTCGAGGGGCGCGAATACCCCACCTATCTATTTCCTCAGCGGGCTTACTATCGAGTCTTTGATCTAGACGGCACCCCCTTGGCTACCATCGATCACCCGGTCCTGGATGGTCCGATTGAGAGTTCTGGAGAGTTTATTGACGAAAACACGCTGCTATTTCACGCCACGGTAGGCACCAACCGCAGCCTCTACGTTTACGACTTGACCACAGAGGAGATGCGATCGCTGCCCATTCCCGATGGCACCGTCGATTTCGATAGCTGGCAGATCAGCGAAAATGGGCAGTCCATTCTGTTTGCGTTTTCATCGGTGACCCAGGTTCCTGAGTTGTTCTCCATGCCATTGGATGGCAGCGCCCCTCCAGAGCAGCTCACCGATATCAACGCTGAAGTGGCTGCGGTCAATCAGGTGCAGGTCAACACCGTCCGCTTTGAAACCCGCAACGGCGTCCGCGAAGGCTTTTTGATTCAGCCAGCGGGTGCGCCCTTTCCCCCAGAGCAAAGCCCGATTGTGTTTTGGCAACAGGGGGGACCGGGCTTCTCCATGACGAATGAATTTGCCATCGAAGTGGAAATGCCCTTTAATCTTTTGCCCAACTTTGGCATTTCGGTCCTATCTGTACCTCTGGCAGGTCGCGAAGGGTTTGGCTCTGAGTTTTACCGCCTGCAGGCGGATGGCACTAACTTTGGCCAGGTGGACATTATCGAAGGGGTTGATATTGCAAGCCAGCTCATCGGTCAGGGTTGGACCACGAATGATCAGCTGGGGGTGACGGGTTGTTCCTATGGGGGCTACTACTCGGCCCAGGCCATAACCCGCTTTCCAGATGTATTTGGGGCGGCTAACCCTCAATGCTCACTGTTGGATGCGCTGACTGAGTGGCAGTTGGGCTATTCGTCGCTGTTGTCTTACTTGACTGGGGTGACACCGATGGAAGCTCCTGAAGCCTACCAGTACATCTCGCCGCTCTATGGTGCCGATCGGGTCAAGACGCCGACCCTGATTTTCCATGGTTCTGGGGACTTTTTACAGATTGATGTGGCCCGCAACTTTCACGATGTAATTGAGGCGAACGGCGTGCCGGTGACGCTCTATGAGTTTGAAGGGGTGGGTCACAGCATCTTTGACCTGGGCTTACAGCGCACAGCTGCCCAACTGCAGATCGATTTCTTCCGCGCCTATCTTCAGAATTAAACCGGTATGGACACCCCAGAATCTGAGGTCATTAAAACTGAGCCGGTTGAGGTGGCGATCGCTCTCCTCTTTCAAGACAATCAGTTTCTGCTACAGCTACGGGACAATATCCCAACCATTATCTATCCCGGTTTCTGGGCTTTCTTTGGCGGCCATTTGGATCCAGGAGAAACGCCAGAAGTCGCCGTATGGCGGGAACTTCAGGAGGAAATTGGCTACACTCCACCCTGGCTCAAAAAGTTTGATCGCCGTTGCTATGACCAGGTGATTCGGAACATTTTCTATGGTCCCCTAACGGTTGATGTGCAAGACCTGATTCTGGGTGAAGGCTGGGATCTGGGACTGTGGTCTCTAGAGGACATCCACAAAGGAGAGCGGTATTCGGAAAAAGCGCAGCAGGTCCGGCCCCTAGGTGGTCCGCATCGGGGCATTTTGCTGGACTTTATTGCCCAACATCCCGAATTCCCAACATCCTGACTTGAGTTGTCAGGTGAAATTATCATCTATCGAACTCGCATTTACATGGCACTTTAGGCATTCAGTCCGTTACAGAAGTTGTAACCGGCAACTCCCCTCAAAAAACAGTCGTCATACTAGCAGCAACGTCCCAAGATTTTAGGAGGCGAACCTGTGCTGCGTGACGCCCGTGATTATCAAATTCTTTTCCTTGGCTTATTTCTCATGTTGGGGTTGGCCACCCGCGATTGGACCCTACGACCCGAGGTGGTGGCGATCGCGATCGCGGCTAGCCTCGCCACCCAACTGCTCTGCACCCTGTGGCTCACCTACCGCCACCAGTTACCGTTTTTCTCTGCCCCCCTACTCCCGAACACCCCCATCCCCCAACCCTTCAACTGGCGAACCTTCAACTGGCGTAGCCCCCTGATTTCTGCCCTGGGTTTGAGTCTGCTGCTGCGGGTGGATCATGGCTGGACCATGGCATTGGCTGCAGCGATCGCCATTTCCAGCAAGTTCATTTTCAAAGTGGATGGCAAGCACTTCTTTAACCCCGCCAATCTGGGCATTATCGCCGCCCTCACCTTCACCCAAGACGCCTGGGTCTCTCCGGGGCAATGGGGTGAGGAACTTTGGTATGCCCTGATCTTCTTGGGCGCGGGCGGCATGGTGCTGAAGCGGGTGGGTCGTTGGGACACCACCGCTGCTTTTCTGAGTAGCTATGCCCTCTTAGAGGCGCTACGCAATTTCTACCTGGGCTGGACTTGGGACGTGTGGGCGCACCGGTTGATGAGCGGTTCGCTACTGCTGTTTGCCCTGTTTATGGTGACTGACCCCCGCTCCATCCCCAATGCGCGACCGGCGCGACTGATCTGGGCCTTGAGTATTGCTGGTTTGACCTTTGTACTGCGCAACCAGTTCTACCTATCGACGGCGGTTTTCTGGGCGCTGTTTGCCCTCTCACCTCTGACGGTGATCTTGGATCGCCTCTGGAAGGCGGAGCGATTTGCCTGGAAGCTGCCGCTGCAAAAGCGCCTCACCGCTGGCGCTTAATGCCGAGACGGGTGTCTGCGTCCGCATCCCCTCTTGGGAGCTATGTCTTTACGCAAAAGTCGTTCTATCGCTTTTCAGAAAAGGGGTTTGCAAGTTGCTTGCCCCCAGATGAGCCAATATCGGAATCGGGGGCTGGCCCCCCAACCCCCTGATATGGGGGCCTTACTACCCCAAACCCCCCGAAAGGAAGGTGCGGGTTGGGTCGTGGATGCGCACGGTAAGACGACAGGGACGAGGCTGGCAACAATTTCTCTAGGGACCGGTTTAGAGGTGTTACCCCCTGCAACGTCAGACCAAAATCCTTTCTATACGAGTCTTGTGTAGCGTTCTGCCTAACGGATAGCCCCTAGGAGGGGAAACAACCTAGAGATTTGCCAATTAAGGGTTTCCGCTGAGTGCAAGCTTTGCGCCCCTGCATTCAATTCAAAACACCCTAGCTCCCCCACTGCCCACTCCCCTGCCCTATCTTTTCCCTTCTGCGCCATGTCTAGATTTCGCCATCTGTTAATGGGTCTCGCGATCGCCCTCATCTGCATCGTCTTCGCCCCGCCGGCCCTGGCCTTTTGTGGGTTTTACGTCGCCAAAGCTGACGCCAGTCTTTATAACGAGGCCTCCCAGGTGGCCATTGCCCGAGAGGGCGATCGCACCGTGTTGACGATGGCCAACGACTATCAGGGGGAGGTCTCAGACTTTGCCCTGGTGGTGCCGGTGCCGACGGTGATTACCGAAAGCCAGGTCAACGTGGCGGAGGGCACGATCATGGAGCGGCTGGATGCCTTTAGCGCCCCGCGTCTGGTGGAATATTTTGATCCCGACCCCTGCATCCCTCCCTTTGGATATATAGAAGATAGAGCGAGCATTTTGCGCCTCCAAGGGAGCGCAGCGGCCCCTGTGGACCAAGCCTATCGCAGCAGTGACGCCGCTTTGGGAGTAACAGTGGAGTCCCGCTTCACGGCTGGGGAGTACGACATTCTGATCCTCAGTGCGATCGAGTCAGATGGTTTAGAAACCTGGCTCAGGCAGAACGATTATCAGATCCCTGAAGGCGCTAGCGAAGTGCTGGGGGCCTACATCCGCCAGGGGATGAAGTTCTTTGTGGCCAGCGTCAACTTAGAAGAATTTGACCAGTCGGGTTATCAGCGGCTGCGGCCCTTGCAAATTGCTTACGAGTCGCCGCGCTTCATGCTGCCGATCCGCCTCGGCATGGTGAATGCTCAGGGAGCGCAAGATCTGGTGGTTTATCTGATGACCCCCAGCGGCCAGGTGGAGGTGACCAACTATCGCACGGTGGATATCCCCAGTGACCAAGAGATTCCGGTGTTTATCAAGGATGAGTTTGGGGACTTTTACACCGAGATGTTCGAGAAAAGCTACACCGACCAAAGTCGGAATGTGGCCTTCTTGGAATATGCCTGGGATATGCGCGGCTGTGACCCCTGCGCGGCGGATCCGCTGACGGCAGGAGAAATGCGGCAGGCGGGGGTGTTTTGGCTACCGGAGAATGCAGACCGCAACAACACGAACGTCTACATTACCCGGCTACATGTGCGCTACACCCGCGACAAGTTTCCTGAGGACTTGATGTTTCAGGAGACGGCCAATCGCCGCTTTTTCCAGGGGCGCTATGTGATGAATCACCCCTTCACGGCGGGGCAAAACTGCGTGGCCCGCTATATCGAGCAGTATCCCCAGGAGGCGGACACCATTCGCGAGTTTTATCGCGACCCAGAGGTGCGCGAGTCTGTGGCGGATGTGTATCGCCAATATGTGGCCGAAACCCTACCGCAACGCTTCGAGCGCGAATCGCAAAACCTGTCTCGCCTGACCGGACGGGACATTGACGATATTCGCCACCGCATTAGTGAGGAAGTGCCACAACCCTCGCCAGCGTTCTGGCGACTGCGCTATCCCATTCGCCACGACCCCGCCTAATTTGCCGCCACCCGTTCACTACTGGCTTAGCCCCATGAAGCGACTGCCCCTCCTCCTAACTGGCCTGATTGTCACGGTGATTGCTTTTGCGATCGCCACGCCCGCTGCCATGGCCTTCTGTGGTTTTTATGTGGCCAAGGCCGATACCAACCTCTATAACCAGGCGTCGCAAGTAGCGATTGCGCGGAATGGCGATCGCACCGTGCTGACCATGGCCAACGACTTCCAGGGGGAGGTGCAGGACTTTGCCCTGGTGGTGCCGGTGCCAACGGTGATTACGGAAGCGCAAGTCAACGTGGCCGACAACACCATCCTGGAGCGACTAGATGCCTTTAGCGCCCCACGCCTAGTGGAATATTTCGATCCCGATCCTTGCGATTTTGCCTTTCCGATCCTTTCATCTGCAGAGGTAGAAGACGGCGCGGGCGATCGCGAGGCCGTGCGGCGGGGCAGTGATGCGTCTTTGGGCGTAACGGTGGAGGAGGTTTTCACCGTAGGGGAATACGACATTCTGATCCTCAGTGCCGAAGAATCTAACGGGCTCAATACCTGGCTCAGGCAGAACGATTACCAAATTCCTGACGGGGCTAGCCAGGTGCTGGGGGCCTATATCCGGCAGGGAATGAAGTTCTTTGTGGCCAGCGTCAACCTAGAAGAATTTGACCAGTCCGGCTATCAGCGGCTGCGGCCCTTACAAATTGCCTATGAGTCGCCGCGGTTTATGCTGCCCATCCGTTTGGGCATGGTCAACGCTGAAGCCGCTCAGGACTTGATTGTCTATCTGATGACGCCTACGGGTCAGGTGGAGGTGACCAACTATCGCACCGTGGCGATTCCTTCGGATACGGAGATTCCCCTGTTTGTTAAGGATGAATTCGGTCAGTTTTACACCGATATGTTCCAGAACAGCTATGAGCAAGAAGACCGCAATGTGGCCTTTTTGGAATACGCCTGGGACATGCGCGGCTGCGACCCCTGCGCGGCGGACCCACTCACCACGGAGGAGCTGCGGCGGGCAGGGGTGTTTTGGCTCAGCCCAGACACCAGCCGGAACAACACCAATGTGTATATCACCCGGCTACACGTGCGCTATACCCGCGACAAGTTCCCCGAAGACTTGATCTTTCAAGACACTGGTAACCGTCGCTTTTTCCAGGGCCGGTATGTGATGAACCATGCTTTTATCGGTGGGGTTAATAACTGTGCAGCCCGTTATGGCGAGCTTTACCCAGAGGATGCAGACTACTTCCGCGAGATGTTTGCCGATGAGCAAACTCAGGAATATATCCAGGACTACTACCAAGACTATGTGCGTCGGCAGTTGCCCAATCGCTTTGAGCGAGAGTCCCAGAATCTGGCCCGCTTAACCGGTTGGGATATCAACGATATTCGTCACCGCATCAGCGAAGAAGTACCCCAACCCAGTCCTGCTATCTGGCGGATTCGCTATCCGCGCCGACCCGATCGCTGAATTGGTTAAATGCATCTGCTGCAAATGTTTTCGACCCGGAGGGCGCAAGCTTTGCGCCCCTACCCACCCCATTCAAAACTCAAAACCCACCCCTAATTCCCCGTTCCCTACTCCCTCTCACCCTTCCACCCCCTTACTCCCCAAGCCCATGCCTAAACTCCGTACCCTACTCCTCTCAACAATCGGGGCGATCGCTGCCTTCATCGTCATCACCCCTGCTGCCCTGGCCTTTTGCGGCTTTTATGTCTCCCAGGCCGACACCAGTTTGTACAACCAGGCCTCTCAGGTGGCCATTGCTAGAGATGGCGATCGCACCATTTTGACCATGGCCAATGACTATCAGGGGGAGGTTTCTGACTTTGCCATGGTGGTGCCAGTACCGACGGTGATTGAAGAAAGTCAGGTGAATGTGGGGGATCCGGCGATCGTGGCGCGGCTGGATAGTTTTAGTGCCCCCCGTCTGGTGGAATATTTTGACCCGGACCCCTGCACGCCGATTCTGCCCTACGAGCCTGAAGCGATTCCTCGGCCTTCCGCCATTCCCGCTGATGGGGTGCGATCGCGGACTGAGGATAGTGCCCTGGGGGTCACCGTTGAGGCGGAATTCACCGTGGGGGAATACGACATCGTTATCCTCAGCGCCGAAGAGTCGGATGGGCTTGAAACCTGGCTTAGGCAAAACAACTATCGCATTCCCGCTGGGGCCAATGAGCTGCTGCAGCCCTACATTCGCCAGGGGATGAAGTTCTTCGTCGCTAAGGTCAACCTAGACGAATTTGACCAGTCCGGCTTCCAAAAGCTGCGGCCTTTGCAAATCGCCTACGAGTCACCGCGCTTTATGCTGCCGATTCGGTTGGGGATGATGAATGCTCAGGCGGCTCAGGACTTGGTGGTGTATCTGCTGTCGCCCTCAGGTCAAACGGAGCTGACCAACTACCGCACGGTCAAAATCCCGTCGGATATGGATATCCCGGTGTTCGTCAAAGACGAATTTGCCGACTTCTACACATCCATGTTCGACACTAGCCACGATCGCGAAAACCGCGAAGTCGCTTTCTTGGAATACGCCTGGGATATGCGCGGCTGCGATCCTTGCTCTGCCGACCCCCTCACCTATGACGAACTGCGCAAAGCCGGGGTCTTTTGGATTACCCCCCAAACTGGCAACAACGTTTTCGTCACCCGGCTGCATGTGCGCTATACCCGCGACAAGTTTCCTGAGGATCTGATGTTCCAAGAAACCAACAACCGTCAGTTCTTCCAAGGGCGCTATGTGATGCGCCATCCCTTCGCGGGAGATCTAAACTGTCCTGCTGGACAGGAATATCGCCGTCGCTTACCGCAGCGGTTTGAAGCGGAAGCTCAAACCCTGGCGCGGCTCACCGGCTGGGACATCAATGACATCCGCCGTAAGCTGCCCACGGTGGATGATGTGACGGAACCCACCCCCTGGTGGGAGGACCTTTGGGGGCGATCGGGCCAGCTTTTAGAAAAGCTCGTTTCCTAGAATTGGCGGCAATCGGGTCCATACAACCCAAAATCGCCCGTCTTAACGTCAGTACGGGATGAGCACTAAGGATATTTCTTGAAAAGAAAATACCTGGCTATGGTGCTGACGCCGCGTGACAACCTATGTAGGGGCACCTCTTGTGGGTGCCCTCGATAACCCGCCGGAGGGGACGAATCGAGAAATCGGTTTGTTCAGGGGTGATTGGCGGAGGGTAGGCACAAGACCTACCCCTACCAAGGTAAATTCTTGTTTGGGAATCTCCTAAGTTCCTCGTCCGGGTTTCCCCGGCTAGGGGTGGGTTTCCGGTGATAGCCCAACAGTTGAACCACCCCGCCCTACGGGCACCCCTGCCAATAGGGGATCTCCCGATCAGCTTTCCCTATCCCGTAATCAGGTGACTTAGGTGGTTTCGCGTTGAACGCGTTAAAAGCGAATAGCAAGCAGCCTATACGGCAACGGCGGCAGGGCTCATGTACCCCAATTCCTCTAGCTTAGCGATCACCTTATTGACGCTTTCTTCCAAGGTTTCCTTGTGGGTTTCGCAGTTGACCTCGGGGTTGGCGGGGGGTTCATAGGGGTCGTCAATGCCCGTGAACTGCTTGATTTCCCCAGAGCGTGCCCGCTTGTAGAGGCCCTTCACATCACGAGACTCGCAGACTTCCAGGGGGGCACTGACATAGACTTCTAAGAAGTCACCAATGGTTTCACGAATTTCTTCGCGGATCGCGCGGTAGGGTGAAATCGCGGAAACTAGAACGATTACGCCATTACGGGTGAGTAGGTGAGACACAAAGCCAATGCGACGAACGTTGGTGTCCCGATCTTCTTTGCTGAAGCCCAGGCCTTTGGTGAGATTAGTGCGAACGATGTCGCCATCCAGGACCTCTAGCTTGCACCCCCGATTGCGAAGCTCAATTTCTAGGGCATCGGTGATGGTACTCTTGCCCGCCCCGCTTAAACCGGTTAACCAAACCGTTACGCCACGATGTTCCATATTGCTGCCGCGTCTCCTAAATGTGTCATGCAGGGCGAAGAATCCCTGGTTTTCTAGGTCTGTAAATCTGGGTTAAGAATGCCCGAATAGTGAGCAAAATTCCCATGCTCTGAAGGGGCCGATCAACTCCACCTAACCCCTTCAGCCTAGGACCTTAGAGGCCATACAGCCAAATCGCCAGGGGTGGAATCACCAGGGTTAACAACAGACTCAAAGGACCCCCCACTTTTAGAAAGTCTAGGAACCGATAGCCTCCAGCGCCATAAACCATCGTGTTGGTTTGATAACCAATCGGAGTCATAAAACAGTTGGACGCCCCAAAAGTGATTACAAACATCGTGGTTAAGGGGCTGATGCCCAAGGACTCAGCCACCTGGGCTCCCACCGGTAACAGCAGCACCACCGCGGCAGAATTAGACAAGGTTGCCGTTAAAACAGTGGTAACCACAAAGAGGACGGTGAGTAATCCATAGGAGGATAGGCTTCCCCCCAGAAGCACCAACTGCTCAGCAATCCAGGCGGTTGCCCCAGAATTATCCATGGCCGTTCCCAAAGGAATCAGGCTGGCCAAAAGGAAGATCACATCCCAACGCACGGATTCATACAGTTCACCCGGCTTGAGGCACCCGGTTAGCACCATTAACACCGCCCCAGCCAGGGCGGTCACCAATATCGGGTACTGCCCAGTGGCCGCAACGGCAATAACGCCGATGCCAATCAGCGTGGCCGTACCGGCCTTTTGGGAGCGCAGCGTTTCCACATCGCTCTGCTCAAGCACCAACAGATCACTGCTCGTTTGCAAACCCAGCAGACTTTGCTTGGGGCCTTGTACCAGTAGTAAATCGCCAAACCGGAGGGGGACTTTACCCAGGCGATCGCGCACCACCTCTTGACCGCGACGAATGGCCAGTACCGTAACGTTGTAGCGCTGCCGAAACCGCAATTCTTTTAGGGTTGAACCGACAAGATTGGCATTGGCCACCACCATTACCTCGGCAATCCCCTCTTCGTCAGACTCTAAGTCGGTCTGCCAAGAAGGGCGGCCAAATTGGACATCAGGCAGAATTTCCAGACCTTCGCTCTCTCGAATACTGAATAGATCTTTGCGGCCACAGCGAACAATCAGGATATCCCCAGCGGATAGCACCTTATCGGCTAAGGGCTGGGCAAAGCGGTTGCCGTTGTGAATCATCTCCAGCACGTCAATGTCGAAGCGCCGCTGAAATTGACTGGCCCGAAGCGAATTCCCCACCAGACTGGAGCGAGGCGTCACCACCACTTCACTCACATATTCCTTAAGGCCGTAGTCTTGACCCACGGCTGAGGGCGGGGGCTTGCGGTTTGGCAGCAATAAAGGGGCCACAAAGGCTAGGTACAGCAGGCCAATCACAAAAACAATCAGGCCCAGCCCCGTGAGCTGGAATAGGTCAAATTCGCCGTAGCCCATTTTTGCAGAGAGGCCGCTGGCTAGAACATTGGTCGAGGTGCCCACCATGGTCAACATGCCGCCCAAAATGGTGGCGAAGGAGAGGGGCATCAGCAGCTTGGCCGCGGAAATTTGCCGCTTACGGCAGAGGTCCTCGACGAGGGGCAAGAAGACCGACACGATCGCGGTGTTGTTGACAATGCCCGACATCGGGCCGGTAATCATTCCCAGGGCAAAGACTTGCTGGCGGACCCCTTTACCCGCCGACTGAAACAGCAGCTCACTGGCGCGCTGCATGGCCCCCGTGCGGGAAATGCCCGCACTCAGAATGAACATGGCCATCACCGTCAGCGTGGCTGAGTTGCTAAACCCTGCGATGCCATCAGCGGGTTCAACCTGCCTGAACAGCATCAGCAGCACCATCACGATCAGGGCAGTGATGTCGGCGGGGAACCACTCAACCACGAACAGGGTTAGGGCGAGGGCCACGATGGCCAGGGTGATGCCGATATGAGGCGTCATAGGTTGGGCGATCGCTCCCTAAACAAGCGGATAGATTGCCCCCTACCCTACCGCTATTTCTTGCAGAATTTCGGCGAGTTTAATACCAGATAAAGCGCCGCTTACGAACCAGTCATGATCGGCTCGGGTGATGCATCTAAGGGCGAGGATGCGGGACGGCTAGACTTTTGTCGTCGTTCCGCCATCAGTTTGGGACGGAGGTAGAGATTTTCAAGCAAGACGGCACCACCGGCAATCCAGGGGGGCACAATCAGCGCTCCGATGATGCCCAAGACTTGCGCTCCCCCTAGCACGGCGAGTAATTGATAAAGCGGATGCACCCCCACGGAGGAGCCGACCAGCAGCGGATCTAGCACATAGGTTTCTAGGTTTTGAATAATCACGTACAAAATCAAAATCCAGAGCAGGGTCCAGCCCCCTTGGGAGATCCCCACAATTATTGCTGGAATTGCCCCCAAAATCGGCCCCAAGAAAGGAATTAGGTTAGTGAAACCAGCGATCGCCCCCAAGCCCAAAGCAAAATCAGAGAGCCCCAAAACCGTCAGGCTAACGGTGGTGGCAACCGATAAAATTGCTGAGACTAAAAACCGGCCCCGAATATAGCTGCCAATGCGATTGCTAATGGGTGGCATCTGAGCCGCAATGCGCTCATCCCACGGGTAGGGCAGCAGTCGCACAAAGTTACGAATCAGGGTGCGGCTGTCGGCCAACATGTAGCCCGACAAAAACAAGGCCAGAACCAGGCTGAACACGCCCCCTAAAATGCCCGTAGTGACCCCATAGGAGCGAATCAAGAGTTGCTGGCTGGAGCGAATCACCCAGCGGGTCAACCCCTGCACATCGACCAATTGGTCTAATAACTCACTGGCCAGCTCTGGACGCTGGTCATTAAAAGAGAGCACCCACCCTTCGGCATAGTCGAGCACTTGCTTAAGGGAAACCGGCAGTTGGCGAATCAAGCGCTGGATCTGCTCAACCACGGTGGGACCAGCCAACAATCCGAGGCCCGTAATGCCGCTAATAATGGTGAGATACACCAAGATCACCCCCAGCCAGCGAGGAATGCGATAGCGCTCCAAACCATCCACAATGGGGGCGATCGAGGCTGCCAGCACCACTGCAATCATCACCAGCAGTACCAGACTACGAAGGTTCCACAGCAACACCAGTAGCGGTACCGCTGCCAGCAGCCCAACCAAGCTACTCATCGAAAGGGTCAGTTGTGGGTTGCGCGATTGCATTCCGGCACAGTGGCAACGTAATCCATTTATCTATAACAGATTACGAAGAGGGGCAGGGGATACCGAGGTTCTACATTCACAGCCAAAAGCCGATTAGGCTGAGATTACCGCCCCTGTTCCGCAGATCACATCGCGCATGTGCCGCAGGTTGTGAGGCAGATCGTCCTGAATGCCCTGACGCAAAATAAACCAGGGTAAGGGCACCGCTAAGGTGACCTGAATGGTGTAGGTCAGCAGCACCCCCACCCGCCAAGGTTGAAATCGCAGGGTCGCCTCAAAAGATGAGAAAATCCCGCGCTCTAGTCGAAACTGAATCTGCTCATGGGGAGACTCATGCACTTGTAAGTACAGGTCACCTGCGGTGGGAATACCCATGAGCGATTTTTGCCCTACCTGATAGACCCGAGGTACGCCCGAGGCGGTTGGCACCAGCTCACGGCTACAGGCAATATTCGGGAAGTACTCGCTCCAGCGCGGATAGTCGCTCAGGTGCTCCCACAGATCTGGAGCAGCCATGGGCATATAGAGTTGAGCACTGACCTGCCCTCCGGTGAGCCCCTCTGAGTGAGCCGCCACCAAAACCTGCCCTGTACGAAGGGCCGTTGCGTCGTCTGGGCTGAGCGATCGCCCCCTGGTTGGTGCTTTTGTAGAACTCGGACGGGGAGGCACCAGTAGGGAACTTGTCATTCATTTCCTCCTAATATCAAGCAGTAGGGCGACGTTTCTTTGCGTAGTTTCCCTAGCTTGCCTTAAAACGAATGCAGGGTTCCGTATTCAAGGGCGCAAAATCTTGGGTCCAGACGAATTCCGACCTTGGGGCCAAACGATCCGGGCGAAATTACAACCCCATGGCAAAATTAAAGCGCTGCTCAAGCTGCATTAGTGCCTAAGCCCATGGGTGGAAATTCAAATTTGATCGTCACCATTTTGCTGAATATCGTGGGCGTCATGCTAGTGCTGACAGCCATAATCCTAGTGCTGCGGGGGCTAGGCTGGATCACTCAAATTCCGCAGTATGTGGTGTGGGCCTTGGTGCTAGCCGCCACGGGCATCGGTATTTTAGGGGGCGTCCGATCGCGGCGCTAAGGAAATATTGCAAATGGCTCGACGATTTAGACTGTCTGCTAGCACTCAATTCTTTCTCGGCATCTTGGCCGTCACCGCCCTCGTGTGGATCTTGCGGGGTCTGGGGGTTTTCGCTTTCCTGCCAGGGTTAGTGCTGTGGATTTTACTGCTCTGTACCATTGGGGCCGGTGTGATCGCCAGCCTACAGCGAATGCGTTGATGCTTTTTAAGTTTGAGAACCCTTCTCCAGGAATTACCCCATGTCCGTCGCCCCTGTGGCCCTGAACTATGTGGCTGCCACCAACATTACACCCGAAGCCTTTCAGCCCTTTGGCCAGGTTGATTTGCCACTGGTCGATGGCACACCCTATGGCCCTCACGAAGCCCAATAGCAGCTCTATCAGAGTACACCACGG
>JBHJIP010000061.1:0-35547 GCA_050043365.1 Leptolyngbyaceae cyanobacterium | reverse complement strand
GCTGGTTGAATCGCTATCGCAGATTGAGCAAAGACTTTGAAACTCACATTGAGAATAGTGAGAGCATGATTCATGGAGCAATGATCCGCTTGATGCTCAAACGGTTGGCGGCTTAATCTTTCATTTATAAATCAGCTCTTAGAGTGTTGAGTAGATACTTCTATCCCTCTTGATTTCGCCACCAAGGATGTTGAGCAAAACGCTGATGTCCCAAACAACCTCTTATTGACAATGCATTTTCACTTTCCCCATTGCTGATTTAGGTTGTCAATTAGCTGCACAACGCTACGTATAATGTGCCCCCCTGCTTTATAAGCTTTATGAAAAACCGATGAAGACGATGGCGCGTGCGCACGTAAAATCGTCTATTTCAGGCTTGTCCTTATGAAGATTCGATGAAGATAAAGATACAGGTATGGGCTTTCCCAGGCATCCCAGATAAGATCAATTCTCATTAAGGCTTCATTTCGTAGGCTTCAGATTTCACTGAAATGCTGATGTTTTTGCAAGTTGCTTAATGCTGTAACGGTTCTCTAACTTCCCTGTAGGGGCGTTGTTGAGTTGCCCTCTGGCCAACGATTTTGTTGCAAGAGGTTCGCAGCGACCCTAGGTGAAGAGCAAGGTTGGACTCGAGGAATTCCAGCTGATGTGCGATTTGTGCTTTGTTATGAACTCAGACTGATGCTTAAGGCGTTGTGTTTGAGCTGACAAGGGCACTCGGGGTTTTAAACATGTTGTTGTAGAAGGGTTGGCTATATGACGTCTCTCTTGTATCGATTCGAGCTCAAAATGCCTACTTATTTTAGGTTTGCAGCTGCCGCAGCAGTCGCGTCAGTGGCAGCAGTGACAATTCCATCTGCGGTAAACGCTGCCACCTTTACCGCAGATGATGGTGTATTAAACATTGGTTTTAACGTCCTTGGCAATGATTTAATAGGGTTGGGCTCCGGTTCAGTTCCGCCTGCGACTGGTTTTACTGCCGCTGTACCTTTGTTGAACCCGGAAGACTTTATGTTTTCCGATGACGGAGGCTTTACGATCGAAAGTACTACACCTATCAATCTTGATGGACTGCTAGGTTTTGCAGGACTTCCCCAACAATTTGAAAATTTTGTTTTGACATCGATAAGTTCTAATAGCTGGACCCTTTCGAGCGATTTCATCCCTTCGGGTGTCACTGGTGACTTGTTCGATTTGACCATAGATACTATTGGTTCGGTTGGGGAAACGCTATCTTTAGAGGGCACTTTGACACCTACGCCCGGTGGTGGTATCCCTCCAATACCAGGGTTGTCTGGTACATTCCGTATTGATGCTACCGCTACGGATACTACACCCAATCCCGACCCTGATCCCAATCCCGACCCTGATCCTGGTGATAATCCAACTTCTATTCCTGAACCGGGAACGGTATTTGGCTTGTTAGCTACTGCTGGCGCATTCCTTACCAGCAAGTTCAAGAAACAGAGCTAGCGGTGATATCTCACTAAAAATGTATTGGCCCTACTTCTGGATTAGAGGTAGGGTTTTTTGGGGCTAAGAATCTGCAATTCCAACCGGGTTCAACGTTGGGAAAGTTACGACGAAAAATGCGTTTCCGGTCCAAAATCCCTATGCAGAAACCGTAATTTCACCTAAGCCATAGCGGCAATCAGAAAGCCGTAAAGCAAAAGCCGGTGATGTTGTAGACCTGTGTTTTGGGTTCACGCCACCTGTGGAAATCGGTATAGCTCGATCTCGCCAGTCTGAAACACCCCGCATACCGCAGCCACTAAACTTTCTGCTGGGTACCAGGTGCGCAAATGCCAAGGCAACGGATTCTGATTGGGCAGTTTTGCCGGCAGACTTAGGCAAGGTGGTTGGCCCCAAAGCACCTCAACTTTATGTATAGCGTAGGACAGCCCTTGGCCGATCGCCTTGAGATGGGCCTCTTTTAGCGTCCAATAATGAATGAAGGCTCGGGTGCGATCACCCTCATCTACTGGTAGGGTGGCCTGCTCCGCTGGGGTCAGACAGCGCTGAATCAGTCCCTCTAAATAGGCGCAGGGTTTCACCTGCTCCACATCAACGCCGATGGGACAATCACAACAAAAACCGTACACGACCCAACCTTCACTGTGGGCCAAATTAAAGTGCAAGGGCTCGCCATCCTGGATTAAGCAGGGTTTGCCATAGTCCCCATAGGAAAAGGTGATCGTTGCTGGATCACAGTTAAGGTATTGCCCTAACAAATAACGCAATCCACCCCGACTCAGAATAAACATATGGCAATCAGGATCGCGTCGGAACCGACTGGCCCGTTCAAGTTCATCAACCGACAGCCACTGTTGCCACCGGGTCAGCTGCTCAGCAACCGTGGTGACCTGCAGTTGCCAGAGGTGGATACTGCCGGGGAATAATTGTGACCAAATATCAACAGGAACTGATTCAGACAGGGGCAACATAGGAATTTAGAACGATGGGAGGTTTGTTTGGATGATAGGCCACCCGCCCAAATCTAGGCTTAGGGCTTGGTAACGTCCCGATCACAATTTGGAGGGTTAATCAACCTAGAAGCTTTACTGCATAAACATTCCAGGTATCACTCCTTAAGAAGACAGTGCCAACTGAATCGTTATTGCAGACTGAGCAAAGACTTTGAAACCCACATTGAAAACAGTGAGAACATGATTAATGGGGCGATAACTCGCTTGATGCTCAAACGATTATTAGCCACTTAATCTTTACTTTGGAAATCAGCTCTTAATGTATTGTCAAGAAGGACAATAGATTTTTTTGATTGAAAATTTTGATGTTTCAAATGCCGATTTAAACTAGGACCAAATTTAGAATATCGGTTGGAGTACACAAGGCAAAATCTAAGTGAATTAACAACTCTATGTTTCAAATTGAACGCGGCCTAGGAAAACTGAGACAGGCTAAATCTTTAAACGATAGAGCGGTTTGCTTAAGACGGTGGGAAAAGAGGGTCGATTTCAAATGAGTGTAGAGGACAACAGGCTAAAAAGCCATTTTTTCCTGGTTTGCTAATTACATACTATACGAAAATTGAAATCACTAAAGTGGAGGTCGGGCATATTAATTCTACGACAATCAGAATAGCAATTCTTCAGATAGTCATACCAAGAACTGCTGTATAGCATTCGGCGACTACCATCACTCTTTTGTCTATTCACTTCCATCAATAAAGTGCGCCCTCATAGTTTCCAGGCTGATGATCTATACACAGCCGATCAATGTTTTCATGCATATCGAAGAGTCCGACGGCATTAGTAATGCTAAAATTAAATACGGATTTAGTCTGTCCAATTTCTCCCTTATGACCCATCATTTTAGGTGCTCTGCAAATTAGATATTAAACATTTATTCGACATTTTTCGGAAATAAAATTTCATTTCATCCAGCCTCTGTTTCACAAAAGGAATTTTCCGATAAAATTTTACCCGCTCTCCCCTCCCAGGGGTCAAAAGTGGACTGCAAACTGAGGTGAATTAATGGAGTTCGAGCCCGTTTTTCGTGAAGTTATTAATGAAATTCAAAGTAAAAAATCATGACAATTACAATCAATGCAGAAAATCATCCGCTTGTCGTGGCTCAGCTTTCTGGTGTTTCCACACCAGCAGAAACGCAAACTTATATCGATCATTTAGATGATTGGTTAGCCCAAGAGAATCCTTTTGGTCTCATTGTGTATAAAACTGATTATGAGCTCAAACTTGATAATGCTGAAGATAAGCAAAATGCAAAGGTATCTCATCATTTAATGATGGGCTGGGCCAAGGCGCATAAGTTCAAAATGAAACAATATTGTGTAGGCATGGCGCTGATTGATCCAGTAATGCCCGTCTACAAGCGACCGCTTGCGCCTAAGGCTTTGGGTTTTGTGTTTGGTTGTCCCGGCCGTTGGTGTGAAGATCTCACAGCTGCCCAAGACTGGCTTAAGCAACAGTTGAATCAGGTGAATTCGTAATATTTATACACACGGGCCGATATTGTTATTTCCATGATGTGGAGAGCGGCAAGTTTACTTTGATTCGAATAGAATCAAAGTAAACCATTATTGAACATGGAAATGTTTGGGTTGGGATAGCTACGACTATGATGGGTTAGTAAAATTAGCTATCCCTATTCAGTCCTTTACGCCATGGCCATCGTCCGCTCGATTGCCGCCAATAAATCCTCGACGTCAAAGTCAAAGTACTTTTCTAAGATCAAACATCCGTTGCCTAATGGGGGTGATTGGCTAATTCAGGGAATCCGGACAAAGTCTGATGTTGATTGGCAAATAAAATGATAAGAGCCTGTTGTTTGTCGAGTTAGGGACTTAGGGCTGTTCTCGGTTAGACCTAGCTCAAAACAATGCTGAAATCCTTTACCCATGCAATAGGAGCGGGCGGATAATCTCGCACCTATATTCAAAAACGATCGAGTTAAATAGATGAGCGCATATTTCCCGACCGGGCATCAAGATCTGACGTAGTGGATAAGGTGGAAAGTGGTTTTAAGAATCCATGACTGATCAAGTGGGACAAGTATGTTTTGAGTAATTTCCGATCGACTGGAGGGCAAGAAATAGAAGTATTTTTTAGTCCTATCAATGTATTTTTGCAGTCAAATTCAAGTTTTAAAACCTTGTATTGTTCTACAGAAAATTCTTCTGGGAAAATAGATAGTAAAGATTCCCATTTATCTGATGGTGCCTGTCTAACAAAATCTCTTACGTATGACTTCCAGGTCTCATAGGTGACTTTCTGAACCGGGTATCCCAAGTCAGTAATCATCTCAATTAAGTCGCTTAACCATATAGGGTTCGGGTTTGTTAAATGTAGAGTTTTACCTACACTGTTAGATTGTAATGACAAATGAACGAGTGCCTGACTAATGTAATCAACGGGAGTAAAGTCCCAGATTGCATCTAGATCAGGAGCGCTCTCAAGATCAATAAATCCTTTGAGTACTGTATGGAGAAGATCACTCGTGTTACCAATGCCTGTTTGGCTATGTCCTGAAATCACACCAGGGCGATAAATACAGACGGGAATACCTCGCGTGCTCGCGATTTTACAAATTTGTTCAGCCACCCATTTACTCTGGGTATAGCCGTTAAACAATCCTTCCCAGCGATCGCCGTCAACTTCCAATACGGCTTCACGATGC
The DNA here is from genome assembly GCA_050043365.1 of Leptolyngbyaceae cyanobacterium. Lineage (GTDB taxonomy): Bacteria > Cyanobacteriota > Cyanobacteriia > Phormidesmidales > Phormidesmidaceae > PCC-6406. The sequence goes on along the minus strand of JBHJIP010000061.1, from coordinate 30,390 downwards.
AGATAATCAGCGGAATGAACGACAGACAGAGACGAAACAAAATGAACGGCTTTGAGTTTGCCACAAACTGCCAAACGTAAAATCTCCTCAGTGCCCGTGACATTACTCTGTTTAAAGGCAGAATAGGGATAAAGGGAATTAACAAATGCACCGTTGTGATAGATAACTTCAATGCAATCACCTAATTCCTGAAACTGCTTCTTACTCAATCCCAAATAGAGTTGAGAGAGATCTCCTGGAAGGGCAACCAAGCGATCACGGAAGTCCTCTTGCCACAATTTATAAGATTCGAGATTCTCTTGAATTCTTTGTTGTGCTGAGGCTGTATCGGTGGCACGAACCAAGCAATGTACAATCGCCGTTGTCTTTTGCAACAGTTCCACCAAGAGGAATGCCCCCAAAAACCCCGTTGCCCCGCTTAGAAATATCTGTTTCGGGGATTCAACCCACTGAAAATCACCGCCTTCGGGAGGCGCGATCTCAGGTTCTAAAACGACTTCTGCGTCTAAATTGAGGGGCGATTGTACCGTAGATTTTTCTTGTCGCTCTGCCACTCGTGCGGCTAGTCCCGATACGGTCGGAAACTCGAATAAATCTACCAATGCCAGCTCTACTTTAAGGGCAGGATTCAAGCGTGCCAGAAGTTTAATCGCCAGTAAAGAATGTCCACCCAACTCAAAAAAGTCATCGTAAAGACCCACGCGATTCTCCTCAGGAGACGCTGCGAAATCACGCTTTAAAATCTGAGCAAAAATCTCAGCGATCGCTTTTTCCGTCGCGGTTTGCGGGGGAACAAAAGTGCCGATTGTATCGGCATCTGCTGGAGTTGGCAGCGGCAGCCCTTGACGATCTATTTTGCCATGGACATTTAGGGGGAATTCTTCGAGACAAACAAAGAATGTTGGAATTGCATATTTGGGCAGTTGTTTTTCCAGAAAGTGGCGGAGTTTTAGGGCGGTTAGAGAGCTGTTTTCAGGAACGAAATAGCCCACCAGTTGAAGATCGCCATCAAGATCTCTGGCCATCACAACCGTACTTTGCACCTCGGGATGTTGGCTTAAAATTGCCTCAACTTCTCCCAACTCGATACGAAAGCCCCTGATTTTCACCTGGTCGTCCGCGCGTCCCAAAAACTCAAGATGGCCATCTTCTCGATAACGGACGCGATCGCCAGTTTTATACAGCCGTTCTCTCCCACAGAGGGGAGCCTTAATAAAGGCATTTTGAGTTAAATCTGGGCGGTTGAGATAGCCCCGTGCCAAGCCTGCCCCGCCGATATAAAGTTCCCCTGGGATGCCGATGGGCACGGGTTGGAGCTGCGGATCAAGCACAAAAGTGTTGATGTTGCGCAGGGCCTTGCCAATCGGTAAATCTCGCCCGCCCAGGGCAGTAATGGACATGTCTGATAAATCAATAACCGTCGTGACAACGGTAGCTTCCGTCGGGCCATAGCTGTTGACCAGGCGTACCGTTGACGGAACCTGTTGCTGCCAAAGAGCAAGGCGATCAAGCTCGGCCTTTTCGCCGCCGATAATCACCAAGCGCAGAGAGTCCGGTAATGTCAGCTGATCGGCGACTATCTCCGTTGTCATTTGATGCCAGAAGGCCGTGGGCAAATCTAAGACGGTTAACGCCCAGTTGCGACAAGCCGTAAGGAAGACCGCCATCGAACTCAAACAGCGATCGGTGCGCAGGATAAGGGTTGCTCCTTGGATTAAACAGGGAAAAATTTCCTCGACAGCGGTATCGAAACCGATGGTGGCAAACTGCAAAATGCGATCGCTGGCAGTAATGGCATAGGTTTCTATCGCCGCTTCAGTAAAGTTGACCAGGGAGCGATGTTCAATGGCTACGCCTTTGGGTTTGCCCGTTGAACCGGACGTATAGATGATGTAAGCCAGATTGTCCGCGCTAACCGGACTCTCGGGATTTTCGGGGGATTCTAAAGCGATGTCCTGCCAATCCTGATCCAACAGGACAAGTGGGATATCCAGGGCAGCAAATTTATCGACTAGCGAAGCCTGCGTTAACATCGCTTGGGGCTGGGCATCGCCGAGGATGGATTGAAAGCGTTGGCTGGGATAGGCCGGATCGAGGGGAATGTAGGCAGCACCGGCTTTGAGGATGCCCAATAAACCAACAACCATGGCAATTGATCGCGTCAAACAGAGCCCCACCAAATGCTCTTGCTTCACCCCTTGCTTTTGCAAGTAACGGGCGAGTTTGTTGGCACGGCGATCCAACTCGCGATAGGTAATCTGTTCTTCCCCATCGACAATTGCGATCTCCTCGGGTGTTGCTTGCACCTGAGCTTCAAATAAGTGGTGAATGCAAGTTTGAGGTGCATCAAAGGGCGGCCGTTGCTGCCAAGCCGTGAGCTTTTCTGCTTCGGCTAATGTCAGCAACGGCAGGTCGAGAAGAGAGCGATTCGGGTTGGAGATAGCGCCATTAAGCAATGTTTGAAAATGTCCCAACATCCGCACCATGGTTGGTTCGTCAAACAGATCGGTGTTGTATTCCAGCTTGCCAATCAGTCCGTTATCGTCTTCAACAAGATGGAACGTTAGGTCAAATTGAGACGTTTTATTATCGATCCGTGAATGGGCAACATTTAAGCCGGGAAGTTCGATCTCTTCAACTGAAAATGTATTTTGCAACACCAGCATCACCTGGAAAATTGGCGCATAGGCAACGTTCCGAGTCGGCTGGAGGTCGTTAACCAGCATTTCAAAGGGTAAATTTTGATGGGCCAAAGCACCGAGAACCGTCTCCTTGACGCGATCGAGCAGTTGGCGAAAGCTGGGATTTCCTGAGAGATCAGAGCGAAAGACCAGGGTGTTGATAAAACAGCCGATCAGTAATTCAACTTCCGGCTGGTGGCGGTTGGCAATGGGAGATCCCACCAGGATATCTTCTTCCCCGGAATAGCGAAATAACAGCGTTTGCAGCGCTGCCAAGAGAGTCGTATAGAGGGTTGTTCCCGCCTGTTGTGAGAGCTGCTTTAAGCCATCGGTTAGGGTTTTGGGCAGCAGAAAAGAGAGGGTTTTGCCCTGAAAAGAAATCACCGTCGGCCGGGGACGATCACTGGGCAATTGCAAAACATCGGGAGCATTTCGTAAGGTTTTTCGCCAATAGTCTAGTTCTTTGGCGAGAACATCTCCCTGGAAATAGTTCTGCTGCCACAGGGAAAAATCCACATATTGAACGGGAAGTAGGGGTAGAGGTGAGGGTTGTTCTTGAGCCAATGCACCATACAAGGCGCTCAATTCTCGAAAAAACACCCCAAACGACCAAGCATCGACTGCAATGTGATGAAACGTTGCCAGCAAAATGTGGTCTTTTGGTCCCAATTGCAACAGCTTGAAGTTCCAGCACCAATCTTTGGAAAGGTCGATGGGTTGACATCCCTGTTCTTGAATCAGAGATCGCACTCGTTCGTCCTGGTCATTGGGGGTGAGCGATTGCAGATCGATAAGGGGTAACTTCCAGTCCACTTGCGGCGCAATCACCTGCATTAATTCACCGTCGATGGTTTGGATCGTCGTTCGCAAAATGGCATGGCGGCTAAGAATGGCGTTAAGGGCACGATCTAGAGCCGTAACTTGCAATGAGCCAGTGATTTTTAAAGTAGCAGAAATATTGTTGGCGACGGCACTGTTTGCCCCCAACGTATCTTGAAACCACATACGCTGCTGGGCAAAAGAGACGGGAAACTGTTCCGATTGGGTATCGGATAATGTCCGTTGGGGGATTTTGAATATTTGTGCAGCATCTCGGTCAGAGAATTGTGATTCGGCCTGTGCTTTTTGCTGCTGTTCAAGGCGCAGTTTTAAGAGGGCTTGTTTTTCTGGAGGGAGATTGGCAATCCGTTGGGCGAGGTCTTGAGCTTTCATTATTTTTATTGATTATTTCTTATTACGGGTTTATCTCCCAAAAAGCAAAAGATGCTTTAGAATTATCCCAACAAAAATCATCCGATTTCCCAATACCAACCCAGCCGCTTGCGGCACCATCTGCTTTTATTACGAGAGGAGGGGTGAGGGATTAAGATTGGGAAATTGATTTGGATGAACGTGCTTAAAACCTTCAAGAGTTCAAGCCATTAAACAATCATTGTTTCTCTCGATGACGCCGCAGAAAGATTCTGCTTGATCTCTTGTAAAAATCCCAGGCTTTCCATCACCCAATCAAATTCGATTCCAAAATCGATTAAAGCAGAAACCTCATCAATCCCTGCCTGCTGAAGATCGGTGATCATTTTTTTGCAGTAGTCGGGGGTGCCGATTAAAACTTTGCCATCCAAATAGGTTTCAAAACTGAAATCAAGTAAGTCATCTAAATCTTGGGGGGTCAGTTGGTCACGATCGACCGAAAAATGGAGGTGCCCAGCAGATTTGACCACCAGATCAAAATGGGTTTTCAAATAGTTTTTGAATGGTTCTTTCACTTTTTTGCGGATATCCGCCATATCCTCACCAATGAAAGTATGTACCATCATGGCAACTTTTCCGGATTTTGGATCGTGGCCGCTATCAGCTAAAGATTGACGATACAGCGAGACTTTTCGGAAAATTTCGTCCACACTCTGCTGAAGGGGAGATGTCAGAATATTAGCCCCTCTACGACCTGCTTCGACAAACGAATTTTCTGACATAGATGTGAGCCAAATCGACAGCTCTTTTTGGATTGGGTTAGGAAAAGTATGAGTGGGAATCGATTCGTTTTTACCATTTTTAAATTCGACAGCTTCCCCTCGCCAAAGTTTTTTGACAACCTCAATGTCGCGCCACATTACCTCCTTTTTGTTCTCATAGCTTTCTGGACGCAGAACAAAGTCATTAGGGTGCCATCCCGGAGCAATGGATAAGCTGACTCGACCGTTAGAAAGATTGTCAACCATAGCCCATTCTTCTGCTACGCGCAGAGGATTTTGCAGGGGAACCACCACGCTACCAGAGCGAATTTCAATCTGTTCTGTAATGGTGGCGATTGCAGCCCCGGCAACGGATGGATTGGGATACAAACCGCCAAAGGCATCGAAATGCCGTTCAGGAACCCAAACGGCGGCAAAACCATGGCGATCTGCAAACTTAGCCCCTTCAAGGAGTAAGCGATACTTGTCACGACAAGTCGTAGAACCGTTGCCCGAAAAATAAAAAATACTAAAATCCATTGGCTATTTACAATTGGTTTTGAGTTGTTTCTTGTTGCAATTGCACCTGCACTTCATCGGCAGATAAGTTCTCGATTTCTGCCAATAAACGGGCGGTTTCCTCATCCTCAGCATTCGACTGAGGCAATTGTTCCGAAATCGTCTCTGCTAGACTCGAAACCGTCGGGGTCTCTGATAATAATGCTCTTAGGGAAAGCTCGACGGGATACTGTTCACGCAGTCTTGTTATGATCCGCACGGCTAGTAAAGAATGGCCACCTAACTCAAAGAAGCTATCGTTAACCCCAATAGGCGCAAATCCGAGCTGCTCCTGCCATAGCTCGACGATCCAGGTTTCGATCGCATTGCGGGGTGCAACATAGGCAACGGATTGTTCGGGGCGTTGGTGCGTAGGTTGCACCTTAGAGGCAGCAGTTGACGTCACCTCGGCTGCTGCCATTGCACTTAAGTCATGTTGTTCGGCAAGAACGGCTTCTAGATCTTTGGTGGAGACAACCGCATGAACGAGTCCCCGTTGGAGAACGCGCATAAGGGCCTCGATCCCCTCTCGCGGTGCCAATCCCGCTTTGAGATCTTCAAGACGACGCGCAGCCATTTCTTCGGGTAGATTCGTCAGGTCGACGCTCATGCCCACCTCCTGCCAAATATCCCAATCAATAGAGACCGTTCGCTGTTGGTGGTGAGAGTGGGCAAAAGCATCAAGATAAGCATTGGCAGCACAATAGTCCACTTGTCCTGCACCACCGACGAGGGCACTCAGAGAGGAGAAGAGCAGGAGGAAATCAAGGGGAGTCGCTTGGAAAATCTCCTCAAGAACTCGCGTGCCTTCAACCTTGGGTGCAAGGACTTTTGCTGCCATTTCATGGGTTTTTAAGGGAATGATGCCGCCTCCAGCGGCCCCGGCAGTGTGGAAAACGCCATGAATCTCGCCGAATACTTCGCGGGCGAGATCGCAAGCGGCTTGCATCGCTACACGATCGCAGACATCTGCAGGGACCACCTGAACGCTGCCGCCCACTGCTTCGATAGCTTGCAATTTGCGAATTTTAGCGGCAACAGGACAGGATTCCTCAGCTTTAGCCAGCCAATTGTCCCAGTCCGAGCGCTCGGGTAGGGTGGAACGACTCGTCAGAACGAGATTGGCTTGGACAGTTTCTGCCAAAAATTCAGCAATGGCTAAACCCAGTCCCCCTGTGCCCCCAGTAATCAGGTAAGTCCCTTGGTTGCGGAAAACCGGACGCTCACTGGCATCTAAAGAGATGGGATCATAGGCGAGTTCCCAGCGATAATTACCGCGATAGGCCAGGGTTGACGACGATGCATCATCCGTCTTTTTGAGCATCTCGTTAATGAGCAAATCGAGGAATTTGGGCTTAATTGCCTCCGCGAAATCTGCTAAGTCAATATCGATGTGATCGCAAGCCAACTGGCTATATTCTTGGGGAATGACCTTACAGGGGCCAATAATCATGGCTTTTTCTGGACAGAGGCTTTCCCCTCCGGTTACATCCTCAACTTGGCTAGAAATGACAGTAATGCGATCATGGCGGTCGTCACTCATCTGTCCGAGTGCTTGGGCTAAATAAAGCAAGCTATAAAAACCCCGTCGTTCAGCCACCTCTGGTGCTAAATCGGGGTCAACAGTCCATAAGTGGGCAAACATCAAGGCATTGTCTAGGGCGGCAACATCCCGGACTAACGCTTCGTAATGTTCACGATCACCCGGATTGAGGGTATAAGAGCTTGCCTCGGTTTGACCGAAGACTTCTCCTGGCGTCACGCGAACTACTCGATGCCCATCCTGTTGCAAATATTGGCTTAACGATTCTCCCAGGCCAGTATCATCCACAAAAACAACCCAGCAACGCTTGGGTGCATCAGGGCTGCTCTCAGGCAGTAGCGATCGCTTCCAGGTGGGGACGTAAAACCATTGGCTCAGATCGGTGTTTTTCGCCAAATTGAGCTGATCTTCACTCGGCGGATCGATCCAGTAGCGCTGGCGATCGAAGGGATAGGTGGGCAGTGGAATACGCCGATCGCGGCGATCACCGTAAAAATTCGACCAAGAAATCGCTGCTCCGCCCTGCCAAAGCCGTCCCAGGCTTTGCAAGATAAGTGCAGTATCGTCAACTGGATCTTTTGGATGGGGCAGGGAGGAGATAATGGTTTGCTCCCCTGCCTGTTGTCGGGTCAAGCTGCATAACGTCCGTCCTGGCCCTGCTTCGAGGAAAATCCCCTCAGGATATCGCTTTAGCAATTCCCGGACGCCGTCGGCAAACAAAACGCTCTGACGCAACTGTTGGGCCCAATATTGTGGATCGGTCGCTTGGGCATCGGTGATCCAGGTTCCCGTCACGTTGGACATAAAGGGAACTTGGGGAACCTGGAGCTTGACCCGTTGCAACTGGTCAATGAACGGTGCGATAGCACCTTCCATCAGGGGCGAATGGAAAGCATGAGAGGTATGCAAGGGAATGCAGTCGACCCCTTGGGCTTCCAGTTTCCCTTGGAATGGTTCAATTTCGGCAGCAGGGCCCGAGACAACGTTTAAGGCTGGTGCATTACTGACGGCGAGAACGAGAGATCCTTGCAGCAAGGGTTCAATTTCAGCCCGCGTTAAGCGGACGGCAACCATCGAACCGGTTGGCTGTTGCTGCATCAAGCGTCCTCGCGCCGTGACCACAGCTAGGGCATCCTCAAGGGAGAAGACACCGCTAACACAAGCCGCCACATATTCGCCGATACTGTGACCAATGGTTGCTTCAGGTTTAATGCCCCAGGCTTGCCAGAGTTGGGCGATCGCATATTCGATCACAAATAAAGCAGGTTGTGCGATCTCGGTTTGGGTCAGCTTTGCCTCAATGGTTGGTAAATCTGCATCCGGATCGGGAAACAGGATGGCTTTGAGATCGAGATCATGTTGAGACTGTAAGCAATCGAAACAGCGATCGCAGACCTCTCGAAATTGGAGTTCTCCAGCATAGAGCTGCCGCCCCATATTGACGTATTGAGACCCCTGGCCAGGGAACATGAAAATCACGGGCGGTGCATTTTCAGCAGCTGGGTGGATTTCACCCTGATTCGACACCAACTTCTCAATTGCTTCACTGCTGGTTTGCGCCACGACTGTGCAGCGGTAGGGCAATTCCCAACGACCTAAATTTAGGGTGTAAGCAGCATCAGCTAAGTCAAGATCTGAATTGGCTTTGAGATGGGCAGCGAGGCGCTCTCTCATATGGGTCAAAGCTGCTGGCGTTTTCGCGGAGAGAGAGAGGATTTGGGGGCGAGGGGTTGCTTTGTTTTCGGCTTGGGGCTGTGGGGCTTCTTCAAGAACGATGTGAACGTTCGTGCCGCCAAAGCCAAAGGAACTGACGCCTGCCCGACGCGGCACACCATTTCTTGACCAGTCTTTCAGTTCTGCATTCACATAAAAAGGACTGTTCTCAAAATCAATTTGCGGATTGGGCTGTTTAAAGTTCAAACTGGGCGGAATCTGTTTGTGATGCAGGGCAAGAACGGTTTTCACAAACCCAGCAATTCCTGCCGCCGCATCGAGATGTCCCACATTGGTTTTCACCGACCCCACGCCGCAGAATCCTTTGAGATCGCTCTTCTCCCGAAATGCGGCGGTCATGGCCGCAATTTCAATCGGATCGCCCAATGCCGTCCCTGTTCCATGGGCTTCCATATAAGAGATGGTGTCGGGCTCCACTTCTGCCATAATCTGGGCGGCGCGAATGACGCGAGTTTGGCCTTCTTCGCTGGGGGCGGTGTAGCCTACTTTCCGCGCCCCATCGTTGTTCACCGCAGAGCCTTTGATCACCGCATAGATCGTATCGAAATCAGCGATCGCATCCTCAAGGCGCTTAAGGGCGACAACACCAATCCCATTACCGCCCACCGTGCCATTGGCATCACAATCAAAAGCACGACAATGGCCATCTGAGGAAACAATTTCGTCTGGAGAAAGAGTGAGCGCATTTTGCGGAGTCTTGACGGCTACTCCAGCTCCCAAGGCGATATCGCATTCACCACTCAATAGACTTTGGCAGGCTAGATGAACCGCCACCAAAGAGCTTGAACAAGCCGTCCCCACACTCACGCTTGGGCCGTTGAGATTTAATTTATAGGAGACTCGGGTGGGTAGATAGTCTTTGTCTACACCTACGATCGTGGGCAATAACCCCTGGGACTCAATTAATTCGGGGTGAGGTTGCAGATTGTAGAGTAAATAAGTTCCCATCCCGACACCTGCAAAGATGCCGATTGCCCGTTCCTCACCTTCGGAACTATAGCCCGCATTTTCCAGCGTTTCCCAAGCACATTCCAGAAATAGACGATGTTGGGGATCCATCATGGCGGCTTCTCGCGGCGTGAAGCCAAAGAAGCCTGCATCAAAGCAGTCTATGCCGTCTAAAATCGAGCCAGCTCTCCTGTCTTTCGTATCATCGGGGAGGCTAGCGAACTCAGAGGTGAGTTCGACCCCATTGGCGAGGTTTTGCCAAAACGATTCAATGGTCTCGCTGCCTGGAAAGCGTCCGGACAGACCGATAACCGCAATTTCTAAACCCGTATAACTTGCATCCATATCGCTTCAGTGTGAATGAAATAATGTCTATTGATCGAATGATTGAAACGTTAGGCGCTCAAAAATTTCTCAACTGAAAATCACGCACTGCAAATTACGAATCACGAACTCTATCAAGCAGATCGAGATCGATTCAAACGCTGTTTGAGGCGACTTTTACCGCGACTTAACTTTTGCTCTATTTCCGCATTACGAACCGATTGAGACTCGGTATCATCAGCAGTGGCTAGCTTTTGGGCCAGACTTTTAATAGTGGTGTAATTGAATAAATCCACCAGGGAAAAAGCTTGTACTTGGGTCGGAAGAGCTTCGTTAAGCTTGCGGTAAATAACAGTTAAAAGTAACGAGCTGGCTCCCAGGTCAAAGAAGTTGTCATTGACACCTGCCTGTTTAATCTCTAGAACTTCCTCAAAAATCGAGGCGATCACTCGCTCGATTTCGTTTTCTGGGGGAATGTAAGCCACCTCAACTTTCTGAAACAATTTGTCTTCCGTCGGGAGTGCTTGACGATCGACCTTGCCGTTTGCTGAAAGGGGAAACGCTTTTAAAAAGACGAAAACCGCAGGAATCATATATTCGGGGAGTTTCTCTTTTAACCAATGATTGAGCGCTTCAACCTCTGGCGTTGCCATGCTTTTTTCCGGAACAACATAGGCAGCCAAACGGGCTTTCGCTCCTTCACCGACCAGTTTGATCGCCGCCGCATGCACTGCTGGATACTGCACCAGGGCTGATTCAATTTCCCCTGCTTCAATGCGATGACCCCGCAGCTTAATTTGAAAGTCAACCCGCCCTAAAAATTGAATATTCCCGTCAGGTAAATAACGACCGCGATCGCCCGTACCGTAAATACGTTCACCATTGCGGGGATGAATTCTAAAGCTGGCTGCGGTCTTTTCCGGGTTTTGCCAATATCCCCTCGCTAACTGGATGCCTGAACAATACATCTGCCCAGCTACCCAGGTGGGACAGTCTTCTAGCTGTTCATTCAAGATGTAATATTTAGCATTGGCCATGGGCTTGCCATAGGGAATGCTCTGCCAGGCGGGATCGACGGTTTCGATCCCATAACCGATGTTCCAAACCGTGGTCTCTGTCGGCCCACCAATGCTCAGTAGTTGAATTTCGGGGGCAAAAGTACGAATGCGATTGGGTAGAGAAACGGGCCACCAATCGCCCCCTAAAATGGCCACTCGCAAGTGCTCAAATTGTCGAGGCGATTGATCTTCTAAGGTATTCACCAGCATCTCCATCATGGGGGGGACAGAGTTCCACAAGGTGACGCCTTCCGTTTCGATAAGTTCAGCCCAATGCACGGGGTCTTTAACCCGCTTGGCCTCGGGCAAGACGAGTGCCCCGCCCGCACTCAGCAGGCCAAAGATGTCATAAACCGAGAGATCATGATTCAGTGCGGTGAGGGCAATGGCGCGATCATCTGGCCCCACTTGAAATCGCTCGTTGGTGTGAATCGCCATATTGACGACATTGCGATGGGAAATTTCGACGCCTTTCGGCAAACCCGTCGAACCCGAGGTATGGATTACATAAGCTAGGTCATCGCAGGTTTGTACGGCACTTAAAAGTGGCAGAGAATCCCCTTGCCAATCTTCACGATCGACATAGAGGTACTGTCGAGATTCGAGATCAGGTAATTTTTCTTGCAACCCGGATTGGGTAAGGATGATCCTGGCGTTACTATTCTCAAACAGGTATTGCAATCGCTCCGGCGGCAATCCGGGATCGATGGGGACGTAGGCCGCACCGGCCATCAACACACCCATTACAGCAACAATCTGTTCCCAGCCCTTCTCCATGACAATGCCGACGAGTTGATTCGGCTGCGCCCCCAACTGCCGCAAGCGATGCCCCAGTCGATTGGCACGATCGCCCAGCTCTTGATAGGTGATTTGGCCTTGTGGTGCGATCACGGCAATGGCGTCAGGATGCTGGCGGACTTGAGTCAAAAATAGATCCTGGAGGACTGCCTTGGAGATCGGTGCAGCGGTAGTATTGGTCTGATCTCGCAACGTCTGCTGCGCTGGAGGTAGCAATTGAATATCCGTTGCTTTCCACAAATCGTCTGAGATTGCCAGGTCTTTAAGAAAGCGGCAATAGGCATCGAACATATCCTGAATTAGACCTTCAGGAAACAGTTCTTCCACCACATCCCAGTTGAAGTTTAAGGTCTCCTTTTCTTCGGAAATCTGCACATCCATCCAGGCTTGAGAGGCTTGGGAAATGCCGTAAACCAGTTCGCCAAAATGACTAAAGGTGCGGGTTTCTTGACCGATGCCGGCAAACCCAAGGGTGCTAGTGAAAATAACGGGCATCGCCGTCGGCTTCTCCCCCCTGCGACGGGCAATTTCTCGCGTCACCCGCACGCCGCTAAAGTAGCGGTGTTCTAAATCTCGCCACAGTTGTGACTGAATCTTTTCGGCCCGATCTCGGAAGGGTTCTTTTTGGCTTCGATCGACCGCCAATAGCGTCACCGAGGTAAAATCACCTAGGATTTGATTCACCTGTTCGTGCATCGGTAAGCGATTGAACAGGGCAAGGTTAAGGGTAAATTGGGGAGTCTGACTCCAACGCCCTAAAACTTCGGCAAAGGCCGCAATCAACAACCCCGAAGGGGTTAATCCAGCTTTGACGGCTTTTTGTTTGAGCGATGTCCATTCAGACGGGGGCATCTGGGTGCTATAGCGACGACACCGATGCTGTTGGAGTTCTTGAGGATTTTTCGCGAGGGGTAAGTCTGGTGCTGGGGGCAGGGTATCGATGCGCTCAAGCCAATAGTCCCGTGAGCGCGCGAAAAGTTCTGTCTTGGTCAGTGCATGCTCGGCTAAAGCATAATCTCGAAACGAGAGTTCCAACTTGGTCAGTGTCACTCCAGGATTTTGATACAGGGCAAACCATTCTTCAAACAGGCGAAACAAACTCCAAGCATCGAAGACTAATAAATCGAAACTAATATGCAAGCGGCTGCATTGGTTAGGCAGGCGCGTCAGGCGAAAATCAAAGAGGGGCCAGCGATCGCTGGGAATGGTTTGATGGGAGAGATGCTGGCGCAGGGTGTCCAATTCGATGGTGATTTCTGCTGCGTCGCGATCGCGCAAATCCAAAACCGGTAACTCATAGGGCGGAACCGACGCCAAAATTTGCTGCTGTCCGTCAGGCAAGACGATCGCCCGAAGCATATCGTGGCGGGAGATCGCGGTTTGCAGCGCGACAGTCAGGCGCTCGGGCTCAAAGTCTTCCCCTTCAATTTCGTAATAACCGTGATTTGAGACGTTGCCCAGCTCCAAAACCCCACTGCGCCCAATCCAAAAGGCATGCTGCATATCAGTGAGGTTGAAGGGTTTGTGACGGGACTGGGGATCGGGGACGATCTTGGGAAGTTGGTGATCGCTTGGCATTCCCTTACGACTGTCCAACAAGCTCAAAATTTGAGGCTTGTATTCGACTAATAATTCCCGCAGATCCGGAGTTAGCATTCCCTTCGGCGCATCAACGACCAAAGCGCCACCTTCTTCGTCCTTAGACAATTGAATACCGCGACTCAAAAGCGAATTTAAAAGTAGATGCAGGTTCATAGTTTTCTAGCCAGAGCCTTCTTCGTTTTATGGCAGCCTTCTAAATTCATGCTCAAAAAAGCATGAAATCAATCTTTTAAAACGCAAAGAGAAAGTGACATGAGAAAAAAATAAGCCATGGAAAAACTGTTCGTGACGACTAGGTCTGCCGCGATACATTTCATGACCAAACATTCTTTTCACATAAACCGTTCACCACAACAGTCCAGTTAGCTTTGGATAGCAATTGAGAATTTTTCTTATTAGGTTGGCAGGATATCACAGCCTTCATGACGAACGCAACATGATTGAAGCCAAAAATCCAAGCCTCACCCAGGGCTACCGCAACGCCAGAACTGCAAATCCTTCAATTGTTTTATGAGAACTCAGACAAGCAATTTAAGGCGAGCTACCGAAGTCTTAGAGCGGCTTCAAGCAATGTCAGTGGCGATTAACACCGCCTGGTAGCGATTAACACTTATTAGCAACGATTGCCAACAACTATTCTAATGTATATGTCATTGAGTTATTGACATATTTTATCATTAGTGTCTTGTGAGGAAAAGGAGAACCTTGTACTCTTGACACGTATGATGAAAATTTTCAAGCAAATTATTGGCGTAGATTTGCGTTCCAATCGAATTGATTCTTGGGATTGTCTACGGTGCCTGCGGTGATTATTTTTTGGTTTTCTCTGGAGTCGCTTGACCGAGTTTTCTGTCTTTAAGGGTTTCGAAGGATCTGGCGTTTCTAGTGATTTGGATTATGTTGGTTTGGGCTAGGTTTTTAAGGCTTAGGTTTTGCGAATTGGCAATTTATAGGCAAGGCTGAACTAGCGCCAGCACCAAAACAAGTCAACTCTGGATAAGTTTTTCACTTTAAGATTTTTGCGTACATAGCCGTGTTGTCATCTCAATCAACTAATTCAGCAATTCTTGCCTCAACACTTATCGAGCTGTTACGTTTTCAAGCCGATAGTCGTGGTGAGCAACTTGCTTTTACCTTTTTACGAGACGGAGAAGAGGAAAGTGAGAAATGGAATTACCGCCTTCTAGATGCGAGGGCCAGGGCGATCGCCGTTCGCTTGCAAGCCGCCCATCGCCCTGGAGAGCGAGTCTTATTGCTGTACCCGCCCGGACTGGAATTTATTGCCGCCTTCTTTGGCTGTCTCTATGCTGGGGCGATCGCCGTTCCCGTTTATCCCCCGCGTCGTAATCACCATCTGCAACGCTTGCAAGCCGTATGCCAAGATGCTGATGCCGCCATCGCCCTAACCACAGCAGAGGTCCAAGCTCGTATCGGGCCGTGGTTAGTGGAAGTTCCGGCGATGGGAGAGATCGACTGGTATACGACGGATCAGTGGGATGAAACAGGAGCCGCAAACTGGCAGCCCCCGGAAATCAATGGCGAAACCTTGGCATTTTTGCAATACACCTCGGGTTCAACGGGCAACCCCAAAGGCGTGATGGTGACCCATGCCAACTTGCTTTATAACTGCGCCGACCAAGCGGTCACTTGGGAATTCGGTCCCGATAGTATCAATGTTACGTGGTTACCTGTCTTTCACGACATGGGCTTGATCTACGGAATTTTGCAACCCCTTTACCATGGCGTTCCCTGTTATGCCATGGCACCGGCCGCCTTTCTGCAACGCCCCGCCCGCTGGTTGCAAGTTATTTCCCGCTATCGCGCCACCCATAGCGCTGCCCCTAATTTTGCCTATGAGTTGTGCGCCCGCAAAATCACCGCCGAAGAGCGATCACAACTGGATCTTAGCTGCTGGCAGATGGCCATGAATGGGGCTGAACCTGTGCGGGCGGCCACCATGACAAAATTTTCAGAAGTCTTTGGGGAATGTGGTTTTAACCATAATGCCCAATGTCCCGCCTACGGTTTGGCGGAAGGCACCTTGAAAGTGACCGCCATTGCCCGACCCGACAAACCCGTCTCCTTAATCCTCGATCCGCAAGCCTTAACGGAGGATCGCATCGTACCTTGGCAAGGTGATCCCGCTGAGGGGATTTCCTTTGTGTCCTGTGGAACAGCCGTCCTGGAGACTCGGACAGTGATTGCCGATCCTCAGACTCGGGCTAAACTTGGCCCCTACGAAATGGGGGAAGTCTGGATTGGTGGCCCATCAGTCGCTCGTGGCTACTGGCGTAACCCAGAAGCAACCGCAGAGATCTTCGAGGCTCGTCTGAGCAATAGCGATGAAGGGCAATTTCTGCGGACGGGTGATCGCGGTTTTCTTGACGAGCACGGCTCGCTTTTTGTCACGGGACGCTTGAAAGATCTCATTATTATTGACGGTTCTAACTATTATCCCCAGGATATTGAGGAAACTGTCGAGAATTGTCATCCCGGTGTACGGGTGGGTGCAAGTGCAGCGTTTGCCATTGAGGATCGCGGTCGCGAACATCTAATCATTGTCCAGGAGTTGGAGCGTACCTATGTCCGTCGTAAAAACCTAGACGAAATTATTGCCACTATTCGCCGAGCGATCTCCGAACGTCACGAACTCCCGGTGCATAGCGTCTTGCTGTTGAGAACGGCCAGCATCCCGAAAACCTCAAGTGGCAAGATCCAACGTCGAGCCTGTCGTCGAGAGTTCTTGGCTGGGACGCTAAATGTCGTTCGCGATTGGAGTTGCGATCCCCACTATCTATCTTCTTTTTTGCAACTCTCCTCACAAATTGATGCGGTTACTCAAAAAGTTCAAGAGCAGCCCTCCCCGTCCCAGCCCACTTCGGCAGAAGATATCGCAACGCTGATCGAACAGAAATTGGTCCAACGTCTAGGCTTGGCTCCGACTGATATCGATCGTGGGCAATCCTTTGTTTACCACGGATTAACCTCCCGAGAGGCCGTGGAACTCCTTGGCGAACTGGAAACCGAACTTGATCGTACTTTTTCGCCGACGATCCTCTGGGACTATCCCACAATCGCCAGCCTCGCCCACCACATGGCTGGGGAGGCAATTTCGCTTTCTCATCCTGTTATTGCACCAACTCCACAACATCCCGCAGTGGGCGATGCAGCGATTGCCATTGTTGGCATGGGCTGTCGTTTTCCGGGGGCGAAGGATCCTGAGGAACTCTGGAAACTGCTGGCAGCTGGCAAAGATGCGATTACCGATAATCCCGCCGACCGAGATCGCCTCTTCCCGGAAGAAGCCACCGACCTACGTCAAGGGGGCTATTTACCCCATATAGATCGCTTTGATCCCGAATTCTTTGGCATTTCCCAGGCTGAAGCCGCACGGATGGACCCCCAGCAACGCTTACTGATGGAGGTGACCTGGGAGGCATTGGAACGAGCTGGGATTCCGCCCCAATCCCTTGCGGGGAGTGAAACAGGCGTATTTCTCGGCCTGTCCTCCCAAGACTATACTTGGTTGCAATTAGGGAATCGCGCGGCGATCGATGCCTACGCAGGGACAGGAAATTCACACAGCATTGCCGCCAACCGTCTCTCCTATTGGTTGGATTTGCGCGGGCCTAGCCTAGCAGTGGATACGGCCTGTTCAGCTTCACTGGTTGCCGTGCGCTTGGCCGCTCGAGAGTTGCGATCGCACGAATGTGATTTAGCGATTGCCGGGGGAGCCAATCTGGTTCTCAATCCCCGCATAACCCTTGCCCTCAGTGATGCCGGCATGATGGCCAGCGATGATCGCTGTAAAACCTTTGATGCTCGTGCCGACGGCTACGTTCGCAGCGAAGGCTGCGGTATTGTCCTACTCAAGCGGCTCTCGGATGCTCAGCGGGATGGCGATCGTGTACTGGCTATATTGCGCGGCGAGGCAGTCACCCAAGACGGGCGCACCAATGGGCTAACCGCGCCCAATGGCTTGGCTCAACAGGCGGTTATTTCTAAAGCCTTAGCCCAAGCAAAACTCCAGCCCCAGCAAATCGGTTATGTTCAGGCCCACGGCACGGGCACATCCCTCGGCGATCCCATTGAAATGGCTGCCCTAAAATCCGTACTCGGGCCTGGGCGCACAGCGGCAGCCCCCTGCTGGGTTGGCTCGGTCAAAGCCAACATCGGTCATTTAGAGGCAGCGGCCGGCATTGCTGGACTAATTCAAACGGTTTTGGTGCTTCAGCACGGCCAAATCCCCCCGCAGCCCCATTTACAGAACTGTAATCCCCTGATCGATTTTGAGGGGACGCCGTTCCACATTGCCACCAAGTCCCAAACGTGGCCAGCAAATGGAGAGTGCCGTCGGGCAGGTGTCAGTTCTTTTGGTTTTGGCGGTACAAATGCCCACGTTATTGTTGAGGAGGCACCAATCCCAGAAACCGCCCCAGCGGAAAAGCCTCAAGAATTCAATGCTGATTCCCTCCACCTCCTGACACTCTCCGCTCGCCAAGCCTCCACCTTAAAAGCATATGCAGATCGCTATCGAACCTTCTTAACTGGAGTGGTAGGAGATGATCTCCCCGATATCTGCTATACCGCCAATGCTCGCAAAACCAGATTTCGCTACCGCTTGGCGATTGCAGGGGAGAGCGTTACCCAGATTCAAGGGCGTTTAGAACAGTATCTCCGAGGTGAGGATGGTGCAGGTATTTATCTAGGGCGGGCGAGCTCTCGCCCGCCGCAAATTGTCTTTCTCTTTTCTGGCCAGGGATGTCAGTATCTCGATATGGGGCGACAGTTATACGAGACCGTGCCCTTATTCCGTGCCACCCTTGATACCTGCGACAAGGTCCTACGCCCGTTACTGGGGCGCTCGCTCATCGATTTGCTCTACCATGCCGAGGCCGACTATCGGGCGTTAAATGAAACGCGCTATACCCAGCCCGCCCTCTTTGCCCTGGAATATGCCCTGGCAAAACTGTGGCAATCTTGGGGCATTCACTGCGATCGCGTCATTGGGCATAGTTTGGGCGAATATGTTGCGGCTTGTATTGCTGGGGTATTCAGTTTAGAAGACGGCTTAAAACTGGTGGCAGAGCGGGGACGTTTGATGCAGTCTCTGCCTTCGACAGGGGAAATGATTTCTGTCTTTGCGCCAGCGGGGACGATCTCGGACATTCTCAAACTCGCCGCTTCCGACTGCACGATTGCGGCAATTAACAGTCACCAACAAACAGTTGTTTCTGGTTCTCGCGAGGAGATCGCGGCGTTGAGTGAAGTTCTTGCCGCCCAGGACATTGACAGTAAAAAGTTGCAAGTGTCCCACGCCTTTCATTCGCCTTTGATGCGACCGATATTGGCCGATTTCGAGGCCGCCGCCCGTCGCGTCACCTATTCTCCGCCCCAGTTACCCATCGTCTCCAACGTCACTGGACAAATTGCGACAGCAGACATTGCCACTCCCGACTATTGGGTGAAGCATATTTGCGAACCGGTTCGTTTTGCCACAGGAATACAAACCCTTGTGGCGTCGGAAGCGGCGATTGCGATCGAAATTGGCCCCCATTCAACCCTGTTGGCACTGGGACAGCAATGCCTGCCCGAAGCCGATTTGCAGTGGTTGCCCAGTTTGCGGCGACAGCAGGGGAATTGGGAGACTTTGCTGGCTAGTTTGGCTGAGCTGTCAGTACATGGGGTCACGATCGATTGGGAAGCGTTTTATGGCCGCCATTCCCGTCGTCGCCGTCTCCTGCCCACCTATCCGTTTCAGCGCCATCGCTGCTGGTTGGAGGGGAAAAAAGGAGAAACCAGTGCGAGTCCTGTTGCCGCAGACTCCGAGGAAATCGCCGTTGAGCCAGAAGTGCGGGGGACTTGGTTACCCGCGCTGGAAAAAGTGGCGGCTGGAGATCGTGTGCCGTTGTTAATCCAGCTCCTACAACAGGAATTTTCTCAAGTCTTAGGCCGCTCTGACCCGGAAGATATCGAACCCAACCGAGGATTTTTCGAGATGGGTTTTGATTCTCTTTCAATGATGACTTTGAAAACTCGGGTCGAAAGCAGACTTGACTGCACATTGTCGGCAACCCTGGGGTTTAACTATCCCACCATTGAAGCCCTAGCCGTCTATTTGTTACACGCAATCTTGGAGTTAGCAACCGACCGTCCGCCCATTACTCCTGTTGCTGTCTCTCCCGATCCGGAGCAAGACCGTCGCGAAGAGATCGAGCAACTTTCGGAAGCAGAAACGGAGGCGCTGTTGTTGGAAAAACTCAAAGCACTTGAGTAGGTCGGAGCAGCAAACAGGCAAGCGTTCCGCCTGCCTGATGAATAATTCGGGCCAACTCATTGAGAACGCTAACGCCCAACCGCCTTAACCATCAATATCAACTGCAATGACTTCTGCTGCATCTCCATCGCCTTCTTCGGCACCAATGTCGCCGTTAAAACAAGCCTTGTTAGCCATTGAAAATTTGCAAGGCAAACTTAAAGCAATGGAGGCAGTTCGCTCAGAACCCGTTGCCATTGTGGGGATGGGCTGCCGCTTTCCAGGGAATACCAACGATCCTGAAGCCTTCTGGGAGCTGTTAAGAAATGGCGCTGAAACACAACAAACGGTTTCAGTCGATCGCTGGAACCTAGAGCGTTATTACGAAGCAACACCCACACCAGGAAAAGCCTATACACAGCATGGGCATTTTCTTGATCGTGTCGATGGGTTTGATGCGGCCTTTTTTGATCTCTCCCCCCGAGAAGCAGCGGCAATGGACCCCCAACAGCGATTGCTGCTTGAAGTCGCTTGGGAGTCGTTAGAACATGCAGGCATTCCGGCTGTAGACTTAGCTGGCAGTCAAACCGGCGTTTTTATTGGGATTAATACCTCGGATTATGGGCAACTGCAGATTGATGCCAAAAATCCAGATAATCTCAATGCTTACGTTTTTACGGGTAATACCGCGAGTGTCGCTGCGGGGCGATTATCTCACTGGTTTGGTTTTCGGGGTCCCGCCCTTGCGGTTGATACCGCTTGCTCCTCGTCTTTGGTCTCTCTCCATTTGGCCTGTCAGAGCTTGCGATCTCAAGACTGTGATTTAGCCCTGGCCGGAGGCGTGAATCTCATGCTCTCTCCCCACGGTCATGTCGTCCTCTCACAAATGCGCGCCCTTGCCCCCGACGGTCGTTGCAAGCCCTTCGATGCATCCGCTGACGGCTATGGACGGGGTGAAGGCTGTGGTGTGGTGGTGCTCAAGCGCTTGTTCGACGCGATTGACGATGGTAATTCGATTTTGGCTGTGGTACGGGGGTCGGCGATCAATCACGATGGTCGCAGTAGCGGTTTAACTGTGCCCAACGGTCTGGCCCAAGCGGAACTGTTGCAAGCGGCCTTGAACCGATCCAGGGTGAGTGCGGAAAAGGTCAGTTATGTGGAAATTCACGGCACAGGAACTGCTTTAGGCGATCCAATTGAAGCCGAGGCGCTTACGCAGGTTTTTGGCGCAGCCCGAGAAACGCCCCTCGTCCTTGGCTCGGTAAAAACCAATATCGGCCATTTAGAAGCCGCTGCCGGCATTGCGGGAGTTATTAAAGTCGTCTTGGCTATGCAGCACCGCCAAATTCCCCCGCACCTCCATTTGCGCGAATTTAATCCCGCCCTTGGTTGGCCGAATCCTAATCTAAATGTTCCGGTCAATCTCACGCCTTGGACTGTCCCTGAAGAGCGATCTCGCCTTGCCGGAGTCAGTTCTTTTGGGATGAGCGGCACGAATGCCCACGCGATTTTAGAAGAAGCGCCAACCCCCCCCGAAACCCCAGCGCTGGATATTGAGCGCCCCCTGCACTTGCTTACGTTTTCCGCTAAATCCCCCGCTGCATTGCAGGACTTGGCGACAAGGTTGGCCCAGGAGATCGCCCAAAAACCTGATACTTCCCTAGCTGATTTTTGTTTTAGTGCGAATACTGGACGTTCTCACTTTGCCGAACGCGGCGCTATCATTGCTGAATCTTTGGCTGAGATGCAGCAAAAACTAGCGGGTTTTGCCGCCGAACAGAAGAACGATAGCGCAAGCACTGACGTGTCAGTTCACAGCCGAACGCCCCTGAAAACGGCATTCCTCTTCACTGGCCAGGGAGCCCAAACGCTACACATGGGCCAGCAGCTTTATCAGAACAGTCATCTGTTCCGCACAATCCTTGAGCGCTGCAATGAAATTCTGATCCCTCATTTAGAACGGCCTCTAATTGAGGTTTTGTATCCTGAAAGCGACCCAGCAGAAGTGCTGCTGAATCGCACTCTCTACGCCCAACCTGCCCTCTTTGCCATCGAATATGCGATCGCGCAACTGTGGATATCTTGGGGGATTGAGCCAGATATTGTCATGGGTCACAGTTTGGGAGAATACGTCGCGGCTTGCGTGGCTGGGCTGTTCGATCTGGAGACCGGCCTCACGTTTGTGGCCCAACGTGCTCACTTGATGGAACAGATGCCCGCAGATGGAGCCATGGCGGCAATTTTTGCCGATGTCGAGACGGTCAGCGCGGCGATTGCAAGTTCTGGCTGTTCTGTTGAGATTGCCACCTTGAACAGTCCTCTCAATACCGTCATTTCTGGGGCGAAAACAGAGATTGAAACCTTTACACAAAAGCTGGTCCAGCAAGGTATTGACACGCGAGCACTGCAACTCTCACGCGCTTTTCATTCCAAGGCAATCGAGGGGATTTTTGGGGCATTTCGAGCGGTTGCGGAGAAGGTCCCTTACCAAACGCCTCAGATTCCCATCATTTCCAATTTCACGGGAGAGATTGCCGCTGCCAATCAACTTGCCCAGGCTGACTATTGGTGCCGGCATTTGCGCCAACCCGTAAACTTTGTCGAGGGAATGAGAACGCTGGAAACATGGGGCTGTCGGGTCATGGTGGAAATGGGGCCCCATCCCGTCTTATTAGGTTTAGCGAAACAAAACGGGATGGGGGCAGACGCTCTTTTTCTCCCTTCCCTGCGTCGCAAACAAGGGGACTGGTCGGTCTTGCTAGAGAGTTTGCGCGATTTATATTTGGCTGGAAAGCCGATCAATTGGCAAGGATTCGATCGCGATTATTCCCGCCAACGCCTCCCCTTACCGACTTACCCCTTTCAGCGCCAGCGATATTGGTTCGAAGCTAAGCCCGAGCCTGCCTCGGAGGTTACGCCCAAAAGTCTTTATAGGTGCGAATGGAAGAACTTGGCAGCCATCGCTCCCGTACCGTTGTCGGGGGATTGGCTAATTCTCGGCGATCGCCAGAAATTAGGCGAACGATTGGGCGATCGCCTAACCGCTTTGGGGGCAACCGTTCACCTTGTTTATGCAGAGGGAATGGATGCAGAAGGCATGGATGCAGAAGGTAAGCAGTGCCTTGCTCCAGAAAAGTCCGAGGCTTTTGCGACCTTAATGCGATCGCAGCCATGGTCAGGGATTATTTACCTGTGGGGACTCGACGCAAACGAAACATTCCAAGGTTGTAACTATCCCAGTTGTGCGGGCCTATTCCATCTTGCTAAAGCCTTAGCCCAACATGCCTCGACCGTTCCCTGCCGTCTTTGGGTGATCACCCAAAATGCCCAAACTCCGATTGCCAAAGCATCTTTACAGCAAAACCTGCTTTGGGGATTAGGCTCGACGATTGCCCTTGAACATCCCCAACAATGGGGTGGGCTAATCGATCTGCCTGCCACCATCGACGATGGCATGATCACAGCGATCTCCGCCGAAATTGGCACGAACGCCCCTGAAGATCGCCTGCAATTGCGCACAGATGGGCGTTACGGCCAACGACTGAGATCGTGGCAACCGTCTTCTGCCCATTCTTCCTTTACAGAGGAGGGCATCTATCTAATTACAGGTGCCTTTGGTGGCTTGGGATTGCAGTTGGCCCAATGGTTGGTTGAACGTGGTGCTCGCCATTTGGCAATGCTCGGGCGGAGATCGCCTTCAGCGGGCGCAGAGAAAGTTTTACAAGGTCTCGAAGCAAAAGACGTTTGCATCCATCGCTTCCAAGCCGATATTTCCAGTGATGACGATGTGACTAAGGTGTTTGCCACCTTGGCAAATCTTGAGCCTAACCTCAAGGGCGTGTTTCATTTAGCCGGTTTGCTGGATGATGGCGTATTAATTCAACAACAGTGGGAGCGCTTTGAACGCGTACTCAAACCCAAAGTTAGCGGTGCTTGGCATCTCCATCGTCACACAGAATCTTTGGCGCTCGATACGTTTGTGATGTTCTCCTCTGCCGCCGCTGTGTTGGGGTCTCCCGGTCAAGGTAATTATGGGGCAGCAAATGCGTTTTTAGACAGCTTGGCTCGCCTGCGCCGCGACCGTGGACTGCCTGGTCTCAGCGTGCAGTGGGGGCCTTGGGCCCAATCGGGCATGGCCGCCAGGCTAGACGAGCGCAGCCAACAACGCTGGAATAATTCTGGGGTAGAGCCGATTGCGCTGGAGCAGGGCTTCAACTGGCTGGCTTGGATGGTGGCGAGCGAGTCAGCCCCCACCGAAATTAGTGCCCTGCCAATTAATTGGTCGCGCTTTCGCAGCCAACTCCCCAATGCCAAGCGTTACCTACTCATTGAGGAATTAGTTTCGTCCTCAGAATCCTCATTTTTGGATTCAACCTGGCAAGAGAACTGGGCAACGATTTCTCCCGCGCAGCGTCAAAACCGCATTTTGGAGCGTGTACAGCAGGATTTGGCGGTGGTGATTGGGGCGAAATCGATGCAGTCTGATCTCAATACCGGCTTTTTCGAGTTGGGGTTGGACTCGTTAATGGCTTTGGAGTTGGTGAACCGCTTGCAAAATCGTTTTGACCTCGTTTTACCCACAACCTTGACCTTTGACTATCCCACCGTTGCGGCTTTAGTTGACTATTTGCTCACACAGCTTGCCCCTCCCGAAGACAAAGTCATCCCTGTTTCTGAGGCAACGAAGGACGCAGAAGCGGTTCAAGAACTTTCTGAGCGCGATCTCCTGGCGCTGATCGACCAAGAATTTACAACGTGGGTTAAATAACAATGGCTGAATCTTCGGAAAATCTATCGCCGCTGCAACGAGCGGGTCTGGCGTTACAGGAAATGCGCAAGCGCATTGAAACGTTAGAGGGTGAAAAGAACGAGCCAATCGCGATCGTGGGCATGGGCTGCCGTTTTCCGGGTGCTGAAAACCCCGACGCATTTTGGCAACTCCTACGCCAAGGCAAAGATGCGGTGGGTAAGATTCCCGAGAATCGCCAGAAAATTTGGGGGAGATCGCCAGCCCATGTTCCCCAGCAGGGTTGCTTTCTCGATCCCATTGATGAATTTGACGCTGACTTTTTTGGCATTAGTCCCAGGGAAGCAGCAACCATGGACCCCCAACAAAAGCTGCTCCTCGAGGTCAGTTGGGAAGCTTTAGAGCAGGGCGGAATTGCCCCTAATCGTCTGATGGGCAGCAGCACAGGCATGTTTCTCGGCATTAGCTTGAATGAATTTTCTCGAGCTGCTCTGTTTGGCGATGATTCCCAGATCGATATCTACACCGCTACGGGAAATGCCCTTAGCGTTGCCGCCGGACGCATTGCCTATTGGCTGGGCTTGCAAGGGCCAGCGATCGCCATTGATACGGCTTGCTCTTCTGCCCTCGTCGCCCTGCATCTTGCTTGTCAGAGTTTGAGATCGCAAGAATGTTCCCTAGCGATCGCTGGCGGCGTTTATCTGCGGTTAGCTGCTCAAACCACCACGGCCATGGCCAAACTCAACGCCCTCTCGGCCGATGGGTATTGCCGAACGTTTGATACTGCTGCTAACGGCTATGGACGGGGAGAGGGCTGCGGGGCAGTTGTGCTCAAACGCCTCTCTGATGCTCGCCAGGACGGCGATCGTATCTTAGCTGTCCTGCGGGGCTCAGCCGTCAATCACGACGGGCGCAGTAGCGGTTTAACGGTTCCCAACGGTTCTTCTCAACAGGCAGTGATTCGCAAGGCTTTAGAAAATGCCAGCGTCAGTCCACAAGCCGTTCAGTACGTGGAAACCCATGGAACCGGAACGCCGTTGGGAGACCCCATTGAAGTGCGATCAATTGGCGAGGTGTTTGGAAAAGAGCGCCAGGAAGCGCTCGCGATCGGGTCAGTTAAAACCAATATCGGCCATTTAGAAGCGGCGGCGGGCATTGCTGGGCTGATTAAAGTGATTTTAGCGCTGCAACATGGCGAAATTCCGCCTCACCTCCACCTGCAACACCTCAATGAGCGTATCAACCCCGCAGGCATCACCATTCCCACCCAGTTGACTCCTTGGTCGTCCAATGGCCCACTTTTAGCGGGGATTAGCGCGTTTGGCTTTAGCGGCACGAACGCCCATGCGATTGTTGAATCTGCTCCAGAAATTGCCGCCGCAACAAAACCGCGCCCCCAGCAAATTCTCTGCTTGTCGGGAAAAAGCACCCCGGCACTTCAAAAACGCATTAAAGATTTAACTGACTATTTGCAGTCTAATCCTGAACTCCCGTTGGCAGATATCTGCGTTACGGCCAATACCGGCCGTTCTCACTTCTCCCATCGCCTCGCGCTCTTACCTTCAACACGAGCGGAGCTGCAGGATATGCTCACAGCCCAGCAAACTGCTAAGCCTTTACCTGAAGGGTGGGGTGCAAGATTGGTTGGAGACAATGTCGAAACTCAGCCATTAAAGGTCGCCTTTTACTTCCCCGCCGCGCCGATCGCGGGTGGTTTTCTCTACGATACATCCCCCCAATTCCGAGCGGCGATTGATGCCTGTTTGGACTGCATGAATGAGGGCGATCGCGCCGCTTTACGGCCGATTTTACAAGGGGAAATCGCCTTTGATGGCAATTTGCACCAGTCCATCACGATCGCCTGCCAAGTTGCCCTAACGCAACTATGGCGAGCTTGGGGTATCGAACCGATGGAGATCGCGGGCGATGGCATTGGTAAACGAGTTGCAGCTTGGGCTGCGGGACGTTTGAGCTTAAAAGAACTCTGCTCGCAAACCGAGAAAGCGCCGTTAATCTCCGCAGCAATCTCAGCAGAGGCGATCGCAACCCTGCAAGATGCGGGGTGTAATGTAGCGATCGTCATGGGAGATACTTCCGAAACGCTTCTCGATAAAGTGTTGTGGCTGCCTTCCCTGAGTTCCCAACGGGCGGATTGGCAGGTCTTGCTCAGCAGTTTGAGCCAGTTGTATGCAAGGGGTGCGAATATTTTCTGGCCAGCCGTGGAAGCCGGGCAGCAGCGCCTTCCTCTCTCTCTACCCACCTATCCCTTCGAGCGACAAACCTATCCCATAGCGCCGCCCACCCAACCATCGACCGCTTCTGAAACCCTATTGGGCAATCGCCTGCCTTCTCCCCTTGCTGCCGTGCAGTTCGAGTCCTACTGGCATTTGGAGCGCCTCCCCTTAGTAAAAGATCATCGCCTGCAAGGCCAGGAGATTGCCAATTTGGTCGTCTACTTGGAAATGTTGCAACAAGCCGCGATCGCGACGGCAAAACGCCCAATTTGCGAGTGGAATGCTTTACTTGTGCCTTATCCGCTAGCCTTTTCTCCCAATCCGGTCCAGCGGGTGCAAGCCATTCTCAACCCTCAAAGTGACGATACCTGCGAGTTTCAAATCTTCAGCCAGCCGTCTGACAACTCCAATTGGCTGCCGCATATCACGGGTAACTATCGTCTCGACTTTTCTGCGCCGTTTGCTCGAGAATCCGGCATCGACATTGCCCAGTTGCGACAGGACTGCCGCGAGTCTTGGGATGCTCCAGAGTTTTATCAACAAATGCGCTCCCTCGGGGCAGATCTTGGCCCGAGTTGCCAAGTTTTAGAAACAATTTGGCGGCGAAATGGCGAAGCCCTCGGTCAATTGTCGCGCTCTCGGCTCACTCCCAGTCCGGATTATCATCTCCCTTTACAAGCCTTTGATGCTTGCTTCCAACTGTTTGCCGCCTGTGTGCCCAAAGAAAACCAAGATGCTTTTATTATTCTCAGCTTGCAACAGTTACAAATCGCCCCTATCCAGGCAGACAGTGCGCCTCTCTGGGTCTACGCTAAAGTTCTGACCCCTATTACTGATTGGTCAGATCGCGAACAAACGGCAACCCTCAGCGCCGATCTCATGCTGTTGGATGATCAGGGGCAATGCTTGGTCAGAGCCAAGGGAATGCAGCTGCGACGGTGGAATGCTGCGGCTCGTCCTGTGACATCTGCTCGTGGAGAGAAACCCACTGGGCAGGCGATCGCCATGCCCGATCTAGCGCAATTCTCAGAACTTTCCAGCGCTGAGCAGCTAGACACCGTTGAAAATTACTTAATTACAATCCTGGCCAAACTCCTGCAACTCCCGACCCATAAAATCAAGAAAGATTTTTTCCTGGCAGAATTAGTCGATTCTCTTATTGCCTTTGAACTCCGTAGCCAAATTGAAACGGATTGGCAAATTCGTTTAGCAATCGATAAATTTCTAGGAAAATCGACCATTTCTCAACTCGCTAACAGTTTACTAGAACAACGAACAATTGCGTCTTTGGCGACAACTTCACAAGCCGAAGCAACGCAAGAACGAGAAACTCTAGTTTTATAACGTTCAATATCCATCCGTTCGAGCAGATAGCTGAAATGCAACATCATCGCCAAGACCTTTGGATTCCTAATATTGATCGCAACGACTCGGCAAGTTTACGCTTATTTTGTTTCCCTTATGCTGGGGCTGGAACTTTGAGTTTTCGGGGTTGGCGCGATCATTTCCCTCCCCATATTGCTTTATACCCCGTTGAATTGCCGGGTAGAGGTTTCCGAATTCAAGAAACGCTCCTGACCGAACTCCAACCGCTTGTAGAGGCGATTGGACAAGCTATTTATCCCTACCTAGATCGACCTTTTGCCTTGTTCGGCCATAGTATGGGGGCATTAATTAGTTTTGAAGTGGCACGCTTTTTACGTCAGCAGTATCATTTACAACCCGTTCGAATCCTTATTTCCGGACGATGTGCCCCTCACCTGCCGCCACTTACCCCTCCCATTCATCAACTCCCTAAAGCTGATTTTTTGACAGCGCTTCGCCATCTCAACGGTACGCCCGCAGCAGTTTTCGAAAATCCTGAATTATTAGAGCTAGTCTTGCCCATTTTACGAGCAGATTTCACTCTATTTGAAACTTATTCTTATAATCCTGAAGCTCCGCTAGATTGTCCAATTTCTGTTTTTGGTGGGCTTCAAGATCCAGAGACAACGCTTGAGGGTTTAAAGGTCTGGCAAGAGCAGACTAATCACTGTATCTCTTTACATCTCTTTCCAGGCGATCATTTCTTTATGTACGCTAATTTGAGTAAATTTTTGACATTACTTCGCCAAGATCTAGAAAACACCTCGTTCACAGCAGTATCCCACTTCAGTAGTTAGAGATTACAAAAGCAAAAATCGCCAATTAAAATCGGAGGTGCAACGGATACTGATGATGCTTGGGAAATTACTTCGTCAGGGATTCGATAGTCAAGTGATTTTCTGGGCCTGTGATTGATTCAGTCAACTGTCCACTGAAGAGCTTGTAGTTTCACAATCTGGTGATGTTCTAGGCAAGTATTTGCTGCAAGATTAAGGCGTTACCCTATCAACCAATAGCTCTCGCTTTTCTAACAATGTATCGGGTGCGCCCTTTTCGATGGTCGGCTCCGTTTCGGTGGAATTTTAGCGGGCTTTATGCTTCTACAAGAGACACCTTAACGGGAGCAGAATAAACGTGATCAGAAGGATGCCGATTCGGGGGTTGGTCTTGGCTACGATCTTGATCTCAGCCTGTCAAAACAACGTAAACCAGCCCCCCTCTAATACCTCTAGCTCATTCGCTGAATCAGCTGACTGCCGCACCATTCAGCATGAGATGGGCAAAACCGAGATTTGCGGCCAGCCTGAGAGTGTGGTGGTGCTGGGGCCTTATCTGCTAGAGCAGGTACTGGCTCTAGGGGTGCAGCCCGCTGGCTATGGCGATCATGTTGCCTTGCACCAAGGAGACTATGACAATCCCAGTCAGCAGATTCCTTATTTGGGCGATCGGGTCACCACCCAACCTATTAATGTGGGTTTGGCCTATCAACCCTCAATCGAGGCGATTTTAAAAGCCCAGCCGGACTTAATCATCGCCCCCGCCTCTGTAGAGGCAGGTCAGTATGAGCAGCTTGCTGCCATTGCCCCCACCGTCAGCTTTGAGATCAGCGGCGGTAAAAGTAACTTGAGCGCGATTGGGCAGGCGCTGGGGCTGAGAGATCGCGCTGATGCCCTGGCAACTGAAACAGCCGCTCGTATTGAACAGGCTCAAGCAGAATTTGCTCCATTGGTCGAAACCCATCCCCAAGTCCTGATGCTTGTGGCTGGAGACATGCAGACATTAAACCTGGTTAGCCATACCAACAGCCGCTGCGGCGCGTTAGTTCAGGAGCTGGGCTTTCAGCCGATTTATCCCGAAGGGGTCACAGGTGACGATCCCACTGCAGTAGCGGCAGTTTCCTTAGAAGCCTTGCCAGAACTCGATGCCGCCGACTCAATTTTGCTGTTTGCCTATGACTGGGATGCATCTGGTGGCGATGAGACCACTGGATTTGATCAGCAACAAAGTAGTGCGCTAATTCAGGCGTGGGAAAAAAACGCGATCGCCCAATCTATGCAGGCGAGCCAAGCGGAGCGCGTTTACGTTATTCCGGCTTATTTATGCCTAGGCCTACCTGGCCCAATTGGTACCGAGCTTTATCTTGAAAAACTGCAAGAAAAGCTGCTTTCCCCCGGCTAAGTCCTAAGATTTCGTAACAGACTTATTGCAGTCATCTTGTGACTCAAAAGTTCGTTTAACGCAGAAAAAAATCCGTTTGGCAAAGAAATCTGATTCTTAGCAGCAGTACGATACTGCTGCGTAAAAGCAAGGATAAATCCTACTTTATAAGGTTAGTAATAATGAGTTCTGAGTCTGCACAGCCAAGGCATGGAGCCCCCTTGACCGATAAATTGCTGGCAGGGGTTACTCAGCATTTGAATCAAGACCATCACGAAGATCTACTCGCCTGTGCCCTTAGTGGTGCAGAAAACTTTTCAGCATCTTAGTCAGTCTCACCATGAGAATCTGATCACCTTGTTGAACTCTATGCGCTGCTCTAAAGCAAGCCGTTTTCGTTGAGAAGCATAGGCCTTAGGTGGACTTTTACTGG